>NZ_JBSFHW010000048.1:0-77959 GCF_053597275.1 Streptomyces sp. NPDC001492
CGCTGCCCCTTCGACCCCGCTGGGGGCTGCCGCCCCCAGGCCCCCGCTTCGGCCTGAACGGCCTCGTCCTCAAACGCCGGACGGGCTGAAGAAATGCGGCCCGGCGCTCAAAGGTGCCGTCAAGCAAATGCCGTCCAAGAACGCCGAAGGCCCCGGCACCTCGCCCTGGGGAAGGGCTGGGTGCCGAGGCCTCGGCTCAAGCTGTCGGATCCGCGCCCGCGTGGCGAACGCAGGCCGCGCGCGGATCCTCGGGTGCCGGTCGGGAGCGGATGAGAGAGGGCCCGCTCTGGGTCTTTCCGGCGGTTCGGTCCCGGGGGACCGGTCAGATCAGTAAGAGGTTCAGCCCTGGATGGAGGCGACCTTGGAAGCAAGCGCCGACTTCTTGTTGGCGGCCTGGTTCTTGTGGATGACGCCCTTCGCGACGGCCTTGTCGAGCTGACGCGCGGCAGCGCGCTGGTACTCGGTGGCCTTCTCGACGTCACCCGCGGCAGCGGCCTCGCGGGCCTTGCGGATCGCGGTCTTCAGGGAGGACTTGACGGCCTTGTTGCGCAGCCGGGCCTTCTCGTTGGTCTTGATCCGCTTGATCTGGGACTTGATGTTCGCCACTGATTGAGCCTTTTCAGGTTCAGGCACAGGGCCAGGCGTACTCCGTGCAGGAGATACCGGGTCCCGTACCAGGTGATTTCTTGGGAGTTGTGCCTCGCGCTGAGAGGGCATGAGACACAGCCACCCAGAGTACCAGTGGCTGTCCCGGCGGCCCAAAACGGTCCCCGGTCGCCACCCGTGGGACCATGGAACCTACGTATCGATCCGACCCGAGGCATAAGGCGCCTCAAGAGACAGGACCCTGCGTGCCCGCGACCCCTAACAATGTGCCCGAGCCGAGCCGTACCGACCCGGCTCTGATCCGCAATTTCTGCATCATCGCGCACATCGACCACGGCAAGTCCACGCTCGCCGACCGGATGCTCCAGCTGACCGGTGTGGTCGAGCAGCGGCAGATGCGTGCTCAGTACCTCGACCGGATGGACATCGAGCGCGAGCGCGGCATCACGATCAAGTCCCAGGCGGTGCGCCTGCCCTGGGCTCCGACCCACGAGCCCGGCAACACGCACATCCTCAACATGATCGACACCCCGGGGCACGTCGACTTCACCTACGAGGTCTCGCGGTCGCTCGCCGCTTGCGAGGGCACCGTCCTCCTCGTCGACGCCGCCCAGGGCATCGAGGCCCAGACCCTCGCCAACCTCTACCTGGCGATGGAGAACGACCTCACGATCATCCCCGTACTGAACAAGATCGACCTGCCGGCCGCGCAGCCCGAGAAGTTCGCCGAGGAGCTCGCGAACCTCGTCGGCTGCGACCCGTCCGACGTGCTCAAGGTCTCCGCCAAGACCGGGCTCGGTGTCGACGCGCTCCTTGACCGGGTCGTCAAGGAGGTCCCGGCCCCGGTCGGTGTCGCCGACGCCCCCGCCCGCGCGATGATCTTCGACTCGGTCTACGACTCCTACCGCGGTGTCGTGACGTACGTCCGGGTCATCGACGGCCAGCTCAACAAGCGTGAGCGCATCAAGATGATGTCGACCGGCGCCACCCACGAGCTGCTGGAGATCGGCACCAACTCGCCCGAGATGCTGGGCGCCGACGGCCTCGGCGTCGGTGAGGTGGGCTACCTCATCACCGGTGTGAAGGACGTCCGCCAGTCAAAGGTCGGTGACACCGTCACCAGCCAGCAGAAGGGGGCCACTGAGGCGCTCGGGGGATACAAGGACCCGAAGCCCATGGTCTTCTCCGGTCTGTATCCGCTGGACGGCTCCGACTACCCCGAGCTGCGCGAAGCCCTCGACAAGCTCCAGCTCAACGACGCGGCGCTCGTCTACGAGCCGGAGACCTCCGCCGCCCTCGGCTTCGGTTTCCGCGTCGGCTTCCTCGGGCTGCTGCACCTGGACGTGATCCGTGAGCGGCTGGAGCGCGAGTTCGGGCTCGACCTGATCGCGACCGCGCCGAACGTGGTCTACCGGGTGGTTATGGAGGACGGCACCGAGCACACCGTCACCAACCCGAGCGAGTTCCCCGAGGGCAAGATCAACGAGGTGTACGAGCCCGTCGTACGCGCCACGATCCTCGCGCCCACCGAGTTCATCGGCTCGATCATGGAGCTGTGCCAGACCCGGCGCGGCACCCTGCTCGGCATGGACTACCTGTCCGAGGACCGCGTCGAGATCCGCTACACGCTCCCCCTCGCGGAGATCGTCTTCGACTTCTTCGACCAGTTGAAGTCGAAGACGCGCGGCTATGCCTCGCTGGACTACGAGCCCACCGGCGAGCAGACCTCCAGCCTGGTCAAGGTCGACATCCTGCTGCACGGCGACAAGGTCGACGCCTTCTCCGCGATCACCCACAAGGACGCGGCCTACGCCTACGGTGTGCGGCTCGTCGCCAAACTGCGCGAGCTGATCCCGCGGCAGGCCTTCGAGGTGCCCATCCAGGCCGCCATCGGCTCCCGGGTGATCGCCCGCGAGACCATCCGCGCCATCCGCAAGGACGTCCTCGCCAAGTGCTACGGCGGTGACATCTCCCGTAAGCGCAAGCTGCTGGAGAAGCAGAAGGAGGGCAAGAAGCGGATGAAGATGGTGGGTTCCGTGGAGGTTCCGCAGGAGGCCTTCATCGCCGTGCTCTCCAGCGATGACAGCGCGGGGTCGGGCAAGGGCAAGAAGTGACCACGTGTAACCGCGGGTAACCACGGGTAACGAAGGGTTGCGGCACCAATCCGGACACAACAGGGGCTCGGCGTACGAAAGTGCGGCGAGCCCCTACGCGTGCGTAGTGTCGCTCTCTGTACGAAGTGACAGGCCGCTGCCCCTTACGAACCGGCCGGTCGGGCTCTACCCTGATCTCTGCTCGATAGTTACTCGCGAGTTAAACAACGGTTCGCGAGTGGATACAGCCGCAGTCAATACCGCCGCACTTGAGCCAGCCGCACTGCCGCGGGCCCCGGAGGATGTCGTGAGCGACACACAGACACTGATCGAGAACCGTCCGCCGAGCGTGGCGACCCTCTTCCTGGAACGCGTTGCGGCCACACCGGACGCGGAGGCCTACCGCTACCCGGTGGCGCCCGCCTCCGGTGAGGGCCCCGACGAATGGAAGACCCTCAGCTGGGCGCAGGCCGCCGAGCGGGTCTACGCGATCGCGGCCGGTCTGATCGAACTCGGAGTGCAGCCCGAGCAGCGCGTCGCGCTCGCCTCCTCGACCCGGGTCGAGTGGATCCTCGCCGACCTCGGCATCCTGTGCGCCGGAGCGGCCACGACCACGGTCTACCCGCAGACCAACGCCGACGAGTCGGCGTTCATCCTCTCCGACTCCGACAGCCGGGTGCTGATCGCGGAGGACGCGGCACAGCTCGCCAAGGCGGTCGAGAAGCGCGCCGAGCTGCCCGACCTCACCCATGTCGTCGTGATCGACCCGGCCGGCGTCGAAACCAGCGACTGGGTGCTCACCCTCACCGAGCTGGAGGCCCGGGGCGCCGCCCGCCTGGAGAAGGACCCCGACCTGATCAAGGAGCGGGTCGGTGCGATCACGTCCGATCAGCTCGCGACGCTGATCTACACCTCGGGCACGACCGGCCGCCCCAAGGGCGTGCGACTGCCCCACGACAACTGGTCGTACATGGCGAAGGCGATCGCCGCGACCGGGCTGATCAGCGGCGAGGACGTGCAGTACCTGTGGCTGCCGCTCGCCCACGTCTTCGGCAAGGTCCTCACCTCCGGGCAGATCGAGGTCGGGCACGTCACCGCCGTCGACGGCCGCGTCGACAAGATCATCGAGAATCTGCCGGTCGTGAAGCCGACCTACATGGCGGCCGTCCCGCGTATCTTCGAGAAGGTCTACAACGGGGTCGCGGCCAAGGCGAAGGCCGGCGGCGGCGCCAAGTACAAGATCTTCCAGTGGGCGGCCGGGGTGGCCCGCGAGTACGCCAAGGTCGCGCAGGACAACTTCCGGCGCACCGGCACGGCGTCCGTCCCGTTCTCGCTCGGCGCCAAGCACAAGGTCGCCGACGCGCTGGTCTTCGCCAAGATCCGCGAGGCGTTCGGCGGGAACCTGCGGGCGTGCGTCTCCGGGTCGGCCGCGCTCGCGCCCGAGATCGGCTACTTCTTCGCCGGCGCCGGCATCCACATCCTCGAGGGCTACGGCCTCACGGAGTCCTCGGCGGCCTCCTTCGTGAACCCCGGCGAGGCCTACCGCACCGGCACGGTCGGCAAGCCGCTGCCCGGCACGGAGGTGCGTATCGCGGACGACGGGGAGATCCTGCTGCGCGGCCCGGGCATCATGGAGGGCTACCACGGGCTGCCCGAGAAGACCGCCGAGGTGCTGGAGTCGGACGGCTGGTTCCACACCGGTGACATCGGGGAGCTGTCGCCCGACGGGTATCTGCGCATCACCGACCGCAAGAAGGACCTCATCAAGACGTCCGGCGGCAAGTACATCGCGCCCGCGGAGGTCGAGGGGCAGTTCAAGGCGGTGTGCCCGTACGTCTCCAACATCCTGGTGCACGGGGCCGACCGGAACTTCTGCACGGCGCTGATCGCCTTGGACGAGCCGTCGATTCTGCAGTGGGCGTCGGAGAACGGCCTCGACGGCAAGCCGTACGCCGAGGTGGTGGCCGCGCCGGCGACGGTCGCGCTCATCGAGGGGTATGTCACGGAGCTCAACCAGGGGTTGCAGCGGTGGCAGACGGTCAAGAAGTTCCGTCTTCTGCCGCGGGATCTCGACGTCGAGCACGGGGAGATCACGCCCAGCCTGAAGCTGAAGCGGCCTGTTGTCGAGCGGGAGTACAAGCACCTGATTGACGAGATGTACGCCGGTACGCGCGAGGCGTAGGGGGAGGCAGAGGATCCTTCGCGGCTGACCGTTCGTCGTGGCTTGTCGCGCAGTTCCCCGCGCCCCTTGAGGTCAGAACCCGCGCCCTCTGGCTACTAGTTCCCGTAGCTCCCGGACCTGGGCACGCAAGATCGTCAGGTCCGGGGGCTCCTCTGCGTCCAGTTGCCTCTCCAGTTCAGCCAGCCGGCTGCCCACCTCCCCGTAATCCGCCTGCTCCTGGGCGACCAAACGTTCCAGCTGCTGGTTCTTGCGGTGGAGGTCCAGGAAGACGGTGACCTTTGCGCGGAGGACCCAGGGGTCGAAGGGCTTGGTGAGGTAGTCCGCGGCTCCTGTGGCGTAGCCGCGGAACGCGTAGCCGGAGTCGTCCTCCGCGCCGGTCAGGAAGATGATCGGGACATCCTTGGTCTGGTCGAGCCGCTTGATGTTGGCGGCCGTCTCGAATCCGTCCATGCCGGGCATGCGGACGTCGAGCAGGACGAGGGCGAAGTGCTGGCGCAGCAGTGCCTTCATCGCCTCCTCGCCCGAACGTGCGCGTACCAGCGGCTCGTTGAGGGACCCCAGGACGGCCTCCAGCGCTATCAGGTTGTCCTCCATGTCGTCCACGAGGAGGATGCTGGCGCGCTCGTTGGTCGTTGCCTCAGCGCTCATGATGAGTGTGCCTCATTCGGTGTTCGGCCCTGCCGCCGCTTCCTCGGTCGTGCCCGGCTGCGGGGCAGTGGTGTCGGTGGTCTCGTCCGGGCCCTCCGGATCCAGTAGTGCGCAGACGACCGTCAGCAGCTGATCGACGTCCACCGGCTTCGGTACGTAGTCGTTCGCACCCCGGCCGATGGACTTCTCGCGGTCTCCGGGCATCGCCTTGGCGGTCAGGGCGACGATCGGCAGACCGGACCAGCGGGGGGTGCGGCGGATGGCGGCGATGGTCTCGTAGCCGTCCATCTCCGGCATCATGATGTCCATCAGGACGAGTTCCACGTCCGGGTTGCGCTCCAGGGTCTCGATGCCCTCGCGGCCGTTCTCCGCGTACAGGACCGGCATGCCGACGCGGCCGAGGACATGGGTGAGGGCGAAGACGTTGCGGATGTCGTCGTCGACGATCAACACCCGCCGCCCGGGCAGGACCTGACCGGCCCGGCCCGACTTCCACGCCTCCAGTTTGGTGGGCGCCGGCCAGGAGTCGTCCACGTCGTGCGTAGTGGTGAAGGGCTCGGCGGACAGCTGCTCCGGCACCGGCAGAGCACGCTCCTCCGGGGTCGGGCCGGTCGCCGGGTGGCCGGGGCTGACCACGGGGACGTACAGCGTGAAGGTGGACCCCTTTCCGGGCTCGCTGGTGGCGACGATACGGCCGCCGAGCAGGCCCGCGATCTCCCGGCTGATGGACAGGCCGAGGCCCGTGCCGCCGTACTTGCGGTTGGTGGTGCCGTCGGCCTGCTGGAACGCCTCGAAGATCACCGGGAGTTTCTCGGCGGCGATGCCGATGCCGGTGTCCGTGACCGCGAAGGCGATCACGTCGTCGCTGTCGCGGACATGGAGGCGCTCGGGGTCCTTGATCCGGCTCACGCGCAGCTCGACCCGGCCCGACGCGGTGAACTTGATGGCGTTGGAGAGCAGGTTGCGCAGGATCTGCTGGAGCCGCTGCTCGTCCGAGTACATCTCGCGCGGCACGTCCTCGCCGACCGCCACCTCGAAGGCGAGGCCACGGTCGAGGGTGAGC
The DNA here is from genome assembly GCF_053597275.1 of Streptomyces sp. NPDC001492. Taxonomy (NCBI): domain Bacteria; kingdom Bacillati; phylum Actinomycetota; class Actinomycetes; order Kitasatosporales; family Streptomycetaceae; genus Streptomyces; species Streptomyces sp. NPDC001492. The sequence continues at coordinate 6,593 of NZ_JBSFHW010000048.1, forward strand.
GGGCGGAAGGTGGCGTGGACGTAGTCGAGGAGCTTGATGAGCGGCAGCTTCTTCGGGCGTACGTCCATGCGGCCGGCTTCGATCTTCGACAGGTCCAGGATGTCGTTGATCAGCTGGAGGAGGTCCGAGCCGGAGCGGTGGATCGTCGTCGCGAACTGCACTTCCTGGTCGGAGAGATGGCCGTCCGGGTTGTCGGAGAGCAGCCTCGCCAGGATCAGCAGGGAGTTCAGCGGGGTGCGCAGCTCGTGCGACATGTTCGCCAGGAACTCCGACTTGTACTGCGACGACGTCGCGAGCAGCGCGGCCTTCTCCTCCAGTTCGGCGTTGGAGCGCTGCAACTCGGCCTGCTGCTTCTGGAGTTCGTCCGAGCGTTCCTGGAGCTGCATGGCCAGGCGCTGGGACTCGCCGAGCAGGGACTCCGTACGGGAGTTGGCGATGATCGTGTTGATCGCGACGGCGATGGTGTTCACGAACTGATCGAAGAAGGCGAGGTGGACGTCGGAGAAGCGGGAGAAGGAGGCCAGCTCGATCACGCCGAGGAGCTTGTCCTCGAAGAGGATCGGGATGATGACGACACTCGTGGGAGCCGCCTCACCGAGACCGCTGTTGATCTTGATGTAGTCCGGCGGGGCCTCCTCGACGAGGATCCGCTTCTTCTCCCGGGCCGCCTGCTGCACCAGACCGTGCACCGGGAGGCCTCCGGTCTCGACGGTCGCGCCCTGCGCCGAGCCGTAGCCCGCGATGAAAGCCAGTCCTTTCGCAGGAACGGTGGTGCGGAGGGAGGCACCCTCCTCCTCCGGGTCGGCCAGGAAGAACGCGCCGTACTGGGCGTTCACCAGCGGGGTCAGCTCGCGCAGCAGCAGGTCGGCGACCTCCATCAGATCGCGGTGGCCCTGCATCAGCGCGGCCAGGCGGGCCAGGTTGGACTCCAGCCAGTCCTTCGCGCGGGTGGTCTCGCGGAGGTTGGCCACCATCAGGTTGATGTTGTCCTTCAGCTCGGCGACCTCGCCCTGGGTCTCCACGGTGATGGAGCGGGACATGTCGCCCTGGGCCACCGCGGAGGCGACCTCGGCGATCGCGCGGACCTGGGTGGTCAGGTTCGAGGCCAGTTCGTTCACGTTCGTCGTCAGACGCTTCCAGGTGCCGTACACGCCCTCGACCCGCGCCTGGCCGCCGAGCTGTCCCTCGGAGCCGACCTCGCGGGCCACGCGGGTCACCTCGGAGGAGAAGGAGGAGAGCGTGTCGACCATCGTGTTGATGGCGGTCTTCAGCTCCAGGATCTCGCCGCGCGCGTCGACGTCGATCTTCTTGGAGAGGTCGCCGTTGGCGACGGCGGTCGTCACCTGGGCGATGTTCCGCACCTGGGAAGTGAGGTTGTCCGCCATGTAGTTGACGTTGTCGGTCAGGTCCCGCCAGACACCGGACACGCCCAGCACCTGGGCGCGGCCGCCTAGCCGGCCGTCGGTGCCGACCTCGCGGGCCACCCTCGTCACCTCGTCGGCGAAGGCGCGCAGCTGCTCCACCATCGTGTTGACGGTGTCCTTCAGTTCCAGGATCTCGCCGCGTGCGTCGACGGTGATCTTCTTGGAGAGGTCTCCGTTGGCGACGGCGGTCGTCACCTGCGCGATGTTGCGGACCTGCGAAGTCAGGTTCAGCGCCATGAAGTTGACGTTGTCGGTGAGGTCCTTCCAGACGCCGGAGACGCCCCTCACCTGCGCCTGGCCGCCCAGGTTTCCCTCGGTGCCGACCTCGCGGGCGACACGGGTGACCTCGTCGGCGAAGGCGGAGAGCTGGTCCACCATCGTGTTGATCGTGGACTTCAGCTCCAGGATCTCGCCCTTCGCCTCGACCGTGATCTTCTTGCCGAGGTCGCCCTGGGCCACCGCGGTCGAGACGAGGGCGATGTTGCGGACCTGCGAAGTGAGGTTGTCCGCCATGAAGTTGACGTTGTCCGTGAGGTCCTTCCAGACCCCGGACACGCCCCGCACCTGCGCACGGCCGCCGAGGTTTCCCTCGGTGCCGACCTCGCGGGCCACGCGCGTGACCTCGTCGGCGAAGGCGGAGAGCTGGTCCACCATCGTGTTGATGGTCGACTTCAGTTCCAGGATCTCGCCCTGCGCGTCGACCGTGATCTTCTGGCTCAGGTCGCCGTTGGCGACGGCGGTGGTCACCTGGGCGATGTTGCGGACCTGCGAAGTCAGGTTCGAGGCCATGAAGTTGACGTTGTCGGTCAGGTCCTTCCAGACCCCGCTGACGCCCCGCACCTGGGCGCGCCCGCCCAGCTGGCCCTCGGTGCCGACCTCGCGGGCCACGCGGGTCACCTCGTCGGCGAAGGCGGAGAGCTGGTCCACCATCGTGTTGACGGTCAGCTTCAGTTCGAGCAGCTCACCGGTCGCCTCGACGGTGACCGTACGGGTCAGGTCTCCGCGGGCCACCGCCGTCGTCACCAGCGCGATGTCACGCACCTGCGCGGTCAACCGGGACGCCATCGTGTTGACGGCCTCGGTCACGTCCCGCCAACTGCCGGACAGACCCGTCACCTTGGCCCGTCCACCCAGCCGCCCCTCGGTGCCCACCTCGCGCGCGACCCGGGTCACCTCGCCGGTGAACAGCGACAACTGGTCGACCATCTTGTTCACGGCCCGGCCCAGCCGCCGCAGATCACCGCGCAGCTGCCGGTTGCCGTCGTGCAGGTCGACCCGCTGAGTCAGATCGCCGCCGGCCACCGCGTCGAGCACCCGCGTCGCGTTCGCCGCCGGGGCCACCAGGGCATCGAGCAGCTGGTTCACATCGTTGACCCGGGAGGTCCAGGCGCCCTGCCCGGGGCTCGCCGAGACCCGCTCGTCGAGCCGCCCGTGCCGTACCAACTCCCGCTTGACCCTCTGCACTTCCCCGTTGAAGTGCGTGTTGCGGTCCATGATCTGGTTGAACACGGCCGTCAGCTCGGCCACCATCCCGTGGCCCGTCTCCGGAACCTTTGTGAAGTCGCCGTCCCGGGCGGCGGTCATCGCGGCGAGCAGCGGACGCAGCTCCGATGCTCGCAGTTGTTCCGGTTTTTGACCGTCTTCGAGCACACGCGTAGCACTGTTCTCACTCATGGCGGCCCACTTCGGTAACTCGGCGCTTATGGGCGAGGCCAGTCTGTCACTCTGTCGGCATCGACTGAGGCGTATTCGTCCGAACCGCTCGGGGAGCTGTCCATGGGGGCCATTCCGACGCAACGGGAGACCGCTTCCTGCGCTTGCGATGCGCCTGCACACCTGCACGCGACCGCGCACGGGAGGGTGGACCCGCGTGCGCAGGCGTACACGACGCTGCCCGGCAGCCCCCTCGCGCCGGGTTCCGCCCGCGCCCTCGTACGCGCCGCGCTCGCCGACTGGGCCGAGGCCCGGCTCCCCGGTGCCGAACACCTCACCGACCGGCTCGCCGACGACGCGGTCCTCGTCGTCAGCGAACTCGTCACCAACGCCGTCGTGCACGCGGGCACCGAGGTCGAGGTGGAGTGCCGTATGGAGGAGGCGCCGGGCGGGCTCGTGGTGGAGGTCTCCGACCATCACCCCTCCCGGGCGCCCCGCGACTCGGACGCCGAAGGGCCCTACGAGACGGCCGAAGTGCCGTACGGGACACCGGAGTACGGCCGCGGGCTGCGCCTGGTCGCCACGCTCGCCGACTCCTGGGGTGTCACCTTCCGCCGCGGCACCAAGACGGTGTGGGCGCGACTGCCCGCCGAACGGAGCCCGACCGCCGCCGAGCCGGAGGCGCACGCCGGCCGGCAGGCACTGGAACGAGGGCTGCGCGCCGCCGAGATACTGGCGCCCGACCCGCAGCGAGCCGAGCGCGACCGGGACTGGCTGCACCGCGGCGCCCTGTCCTTCCTCGCCGAGGCCTCCGATCTGCTGGCCGGGCAGCTCGACGAGAACCTGGTCGCCGCACTCGCGGGACAGCTGATCGTGCCGCGGCTCGCCGACTGGTGCGCGGTGTGGCTGGAGGACGAGGCCCTGGGCCGCGGGGCCTGGGCCGACGGCACCGGGGGCGCCGGGCCCCGCCTGGCCCGCGTCTGGCACTGCAGCGAGAACCGCATCGAGGAGCTGCGCCGCGCCCTGGAGAAGGACCCGCCGCATCCACCCGAGGCGATGAGCGCACCACCGGGGATGGGGGTCCCCCCGATCGAGCGAAGCCGAGAGTGGGGGAGGAGCCGGGACTGGGGGAAGTCCGGGCCGGTCGTCTATCCGTGGCCCGGCGAGGCGCTCGACGTGCGGGACGAGCACGGTGCGGCGCTCGCCTACCGTCTGATCGCGGGCGGCCGGCCGCTCGGCACGCTCGTCATCGGACGCGCCGGGCTGCTGCGCTTCCCCGACGAGGTCACCGGGCTCGTCGAGGACCTCAGCCGCCGGGTGGCGCTCGCCATCGGCGCGGCCCGCCAGTACGCCCGACAGGCCACCATCAGCCAGGTCCTGCAACGCGGCCTGCTGCCCGCCGCCGTCGCCGAGATCCCCGGCGTACGCAGCGCCCTCGTCTACGAACCGTGCGACAAGGGCGGCCCCAGCGGCGACTTCTACGACCTCTTCCCGGCCGGCGACGGCCGCTGGTGCTTCGCCGTCGGCGACGTCCAGGGCAAGGGCCCCGAGGCCGCCGTCGTCATCGGCCTGGCCCGCCCCTGGCTGCGCCTGCTCGCACGCGAGGGCTACCGCGTCGCCGACGTCCTCGACCGCCTCAACCGCCTCCTCCTGGACGACGCGACCGAGGCCGCGGACGCCGCCGCCCGGGCCCTGGTACGGCCGCCGGCCCCCGGGGACGGCCCGCAGACCCGCTTCCTCTCCCTCCTCTACGGCGAGCTGACCCCCTTCGACGGCGGCGTCCGCTGCACGCTCGCCTCCGCCGGCCACCCGCTCCCGCTGCTCCTCGGCCCCGACGGAAGCGTCCGTACGGCAGCCCGTCCGCAGACCCTCCTCGGTGTCGTCGAGGACGCGACGTACAAGAGCGAAACCTTCGAGCTCCGCACCGGCGACAGCCTCCTGTGCGTCACGGACGGCGTGACGGAGCGCCGCTCCGGCTCCGACATGTTCGACGACGCCGACGGGCTCGCGGCCGCGCTCTCCGGGTGCGCGGGCCTGAGCGCCGAGCTGATCGCGGAACGCATCCGCAGGCTGGTCCACGAGTTCGGCGGGCGCCCGCCGGAGGACGACCTCGCGCTGCTGGTGCTGCAGGCGGAGTGAGCAGTTCGTACGGTGCTGGACAATGGAAGGCATGCCTTCCGCACTCCCCGACGGCGAGCCGGTCCCCGCCGACGGCGCACTCCCCGCTTCCGCACTCGCCGGGCCCCCCGACCGCCCCCTCGGCTTCTATCTCCACGTCCCGTACTGCGCGACCCGCTGCGGCTACTGCGACTTCAACACCTACACCGCCACCGAGCTGCGCGGCACGGGCGGCGTCCTCGCCTCCCGCGACAACTACGCGGACACCCTGATCGACGAGATCCGCCTGGCGCGGAAGGTCCTGGGCGACGACCCGCGCGAGGTCCGCACGGTCTTCGTGGGCGGTGGTACGCCGACGCTGCTGGCCGCCGGTGATCTCGTACGGATGCTGGGGGCGATCCGGGACGAGTTCGGTCTCGCGGCGGACGCGGAGGTGACGACGGAGGCGAACCCGGAGTCGGTGGACCCGGCGTATCTGGCCGCGCTCCGGGAGGGCGGCTTCAACCGCGTCTCCTTCGGCATGCAGAGCGCGAAGCAGCATGTGCTGCGCGTGCTGGACCGGACGCACACGCCGGGGCGGCCGGAGGCGTGCGTCGCGGAGGCCCGCGCGGCCGGCTTCGAGCACGTGAACCTGGACCTGATCTACGGCACCCCCGGGGAGTCGGACGACGACTGGCGGGCCTCCCTGGAGGCGGCGCTCGGCGCCGGACCGGATCACGTGTCGGCGTACGCACTGATCGTCGAGGAGGGCACGCAGCTGGCCCGTCGCATCCGCCGGGGCGAGGTCCCGATGACGGACGACGACGTCCACGCGGACCGGTATCTGATCGCGGACGAGGTGATGTCGGCGGCGGGCTTCGACTGGTACGAGGTCTCCAACTGGGCCACCTCCGAGTCGGCCCGCTGCCTGCACAACGAGCTGTACTGGCGGGGCGCCGACTGGTGGGGCGCGGGCCCGGGCGCGCATTCCCATGTGGGCGGGGTGCGGTGGTGGAACGTGAAGCACCCGGGGGCGTATGCGGCGGCACTGGCGGCGGGGAAGTCGCCGGGCGCCGGGCGGGAGCTGTTGTCGGAGGAGGACCGGCGGGTGGAGCGGATCCTGCTGGAGCTGCGGTTGCGGGAGGGGGTGCCGCTGGAGCTGCTGCGGGAGGAGGGGCTGGCGGCTTCTCGGCGGGCGCTGGGGGAGGGGCTGCTGGAGAGCGGGCCGTATGAGGAGGGGCGGGCGGTGCTGACGTTGCGGGGGCGGTTGTTGGCGGATGCGGTGGTGCGGGACTTGGTGGATTGATCACCCGTGCGGGTGGTCGCCTCTGGTTAGGCCCTCGGGTGTCCACGTCCCGTTTCTAGGGTGCCGTCATGAACGACCGGCAGGTGATCGAGTTCTTCGGCACACTTGACGTCCCCGAGGGGATCAGGGCGGAGCTCTTGCGAGGGGAGATCGTGATGACGAGATCCCCGGACCTGGTGCACAACTACACGGTGACGGACGTCCAGGATGGTGTTCCGAGGAGCCGTTGGCTGCCGCTGCAGCGGCAGTACGTCGAGATGCACCGGGAAACGAGCGAGCCGGTCCCGGACATCGTGGTGCTCGAACGGGGTGCGGGGCCGGACTCCGGTCGCCTCGTACCGGTCGAGGCGGTCACCATGCTGGTCGAGGTCGTGTCCAGGACCAGCGCGCACCGCGACTACGTGACCAAACGATCGATCTACGCTGGAGCAGGTGTACCGGTGTACCTGATCGTCGATCCGGCAGCGGCTGAATGCCTCGTGCTCACCGAGCCGTACGGGAGCAACGAGCGCGCCGACTATCGCTGTCAGCGCAACTGGAGGTATGGGGAGACGCTCCTCCTGCCTGTGCTCGACACGAGCATCGACACGGACGAGTTCAGGCGTGACCCGGCGCCGTGACGAAGTCGATCAGCTCCTCCACCCGCCCCAGCAGCTCCGGCTCCAGATCCTTGTAGGACCCCACCCGCTTCAGGATCGCCTGCCACACCGCCCCGGTGTTCTCCGACGGCCACCCCAGCGCCCGGCACACCCCCGTCTTCCAGTCCTGCCCGTGCGGAACCCGCGGCCACCCGGCGATCCCCAGCGACGACGGCTTCACGGCCTCCCAGATGTCGATGTACGGGTGGCCCACCACCAGCGCGTGCTCGCTCGTCACCGCCTCCGCGATCCGCCACTCCTTGCTCCCCGGCACCAGGTGGTCCACCAGCACCCCCAGCCGCGCATCCGGCCCCGGCGCGAACTCCGCCACGATCGACGGCAGGTCGTCCACACCCTCCAGGTACTCCACGACCACGCCCTCGATGCGCAGGTCGTCGCCCCAGACCTTCTCGACCAGCTCGGCGTCGTGGCGGCCCTCCACGTAGATCCGCCCGGCGCGAGCGACACGCGCGCGTGCGCCGGGGACGGCCACCGAACCGGATGCCGTACGAGTGGGCCGTACAGGAGCCGCGCTGGTCGGACGCACGAGCGTGACCACCCGCCCCTCCAGCAGAAACCCCCGCGGCTCCAGCGGGAACACCCGGTGCTTGCCGAAGCGGTCCTCCAGGGTCACCGTGCCCGCCTCGCAGCGGATCACCGCGCCGCAGAAACCGGTGCCGGGCTCCTCGACCACCAGCCCGGGCTCCGCAGGAACCTCCGGCACGGGCTTGGGCTTCTTCCACGGCGGGGTCAGATCGGCGGAGTACTGGCGCATTCGAGTGACGATAGGAGAAGCGGCCGGTCGGCGACTACGACACGCCGAAACGTGCCGCCAGCTCGTCCCGCTGTCTCCGCACGAACCCCGCGTCCACCACCGCTCCGTGACCGGGTACATACAGTGCGTCCTCCCCGCCCAGGTCCAGAAGTCGGTCGAGGGCGGCCGGCCACTGCGACGGTACGGCGTCGGAACCGGCCTGCGGTTCGCCGGACTCCTCCACCAGGTCGCCACAGAAGACGACCTCCGGGGAGCCCGGCACCAGCACCGCGAGATCGTGGGCCGAGTGGGCCGGCCCGACGTTCGCCAGCAGCACCTGCCGGCCGCCGCCCAGGTCGAGCGTCCACTCGCCCGAGACGTGGTGCCGGGGCGGGACCAGGGCGGCCGCCGCCTCCTCCGCCGCGTGCATGTCAAGGCCCTGCGACACCGCGTCCGCCCGCAGCTCCTCGCGCGCGTGCCGGCCGTCCAGCACCGTGTCGATGCCCACCGCGCCGTACACCTCCGCGCCGGCGAACACCGCCGCCCCGAGGACATGGTCGAAATGGGGATGCGTGAGCGCGAGATGAGTCACACGGTGACCGGCGAGCTCCTGCGCTTCGGCACGCAACCGTGCGCCCTCCGCGAGGCTCGACCCCGCGTCGATCAAGAGCGCCGTGCCCTCCCCGACGACCAGTCCTGTCGTGCAGTCCCAGCGGGGCAGCCGGCACCGGCCGACCCCGGCCGCCAGTCGCTCCCACTCCAGCTCTTCCCAAGTCACCGTCATACGGCGACGCTAGCGGTACGCCCCGTTCAACAGGGGCCGACCTTGCCCTGGGTGTACCCCACCGCCGTACACTGGCCGGTAACGGCTGGCACTCGGACGGACAGAGTGCCAGGCGAACAGCCTGGGGGACGACTTCTGGAGGTGTGCGCTGGATGCTGAGTGAACGACGGCTGCAGGTACTGCGCGCCATCGTCCAGGACTACGTCGGCACCGAGGAGCCGGTGGGATCGAAGGCTCTGACCGAGCGGCACAACCTGGGCGTGTCCCCGGCGACGGTCCGCAACGACATGGCGGCCCTGGAGGACGAGGGATTCATCGCGCAGCCGCACACCAGCGCGGGGCGCATCCCCACCGACAAGGGCTACCGGCTGTTCGTCGACAAGCTGGCGGGCGTCAAGCCCATGTCCGCGCCCGAGAAGCGGGCGATCCAGAACTTCCTCGACGGCGCCGTGGATCTCGACGACGTGGTGGCGCGGACGGTCCGGCTGCTCGCGCAGCTCACCCGGCAGGTCGCCGTCGTGCAGTACCCGTCCCTGACCCGCTCGACCGTGCGGCACGTGGAGCTGCTCTCGCTCGCTCCCGCGCGCGTGATGCTCGTGCTGATCACGGACACCGGCCGGGTCGAGCAGCGCATGGTCGACTGCCCGGCGCCGTTCGGGGAGGCCTCGCTCGCGGATCTGCGGGCGCGGCTCAACAGCCGGGTCGCGGGCCGGCGCTTCACCGACGTCCCCCGGCTCGTGGAAGACCTGCCCGAAGGCTTCGACGTCGAGGACCGGGGTACGGTCTCGACAGTGCTCTCCACACTTCTGGAGACACTGGTCGAGGAGAACGAGGAACGGCTGATGATCGGCGGCACCGCCAATCTGACCCGTTTCGGACATGATTTCCCCCTCACCATCCGCCCCGTCCTGGAGGCGCTTGAGGAGCAGGTCGTGCTCCTCAAGTTGCTTGGCGAGGCGGGGGATTCGGGCATGACGGTGCGCATCGGGCACGAGAACGCCTATGAGGGACTCAACTCCACTTCCGTGGTGTCGGTCGGCTACGGTTCGGGCGGCGAGGCAGTCGCCAAGATGGGCGTGGTCGGACCGACCCGCATGGATTACCCGGGAACGATGGGAGCGGTACGCGCAGTGGCACGGTACGTCGGACAGATCCTGGCGGAGTCGTAAGTGGCCACGGACTACTACGCCGTTCTCGGCGTGCGCCGCGACGCGTCGCAGGAAGAGATCAAGAAGGCCTTCCGGCGGCTCGCGCGCGAGCTGCACCCGGACGTGAACCCGGATCCGAAGACCCAGGAGCGGTTCAAGGAGATCAACGCCGCCTACGAGGTGCTCTCGGACCCGCAGAAGAAGCAGGTCTACGACCTCGGCGGCGACCCGCTGTCCCAGGCGGGCGGCGGAGGCGCGGGCGGCTTCGGCGCCGGTGGGTTCGGGAACTTCTCGGACATCATGGACGCGTTCTTCGGTACGGCGTCGCAGCGCGGACCGCGCTCGCGCACCCGCCGCGGCCAGGACGCGATGATCCGGCTGGAGATCGAGCTCGACGAGGCGGCCTTCGGCACCACGAAGGACATCCAGGTCGACACGGCGATCGTCTGCTCCACCTGCAACGGTGAGGGCGCGGCGCCGGGCACCTCCGCCCAGACGTGTGACATGTGCCGCGGTCGCGGTGAGGTGTCGCAGGTGACGCGGTCCTTCCTGGGCCAGGTCATGACCTCGCGTCCCTGCCCGCAGTGCCAGGGCTTCGGCACCGTGGTCCCGACGCCGTGCCCGGAGTGCGCGGGCGACGGCCGGGTGCGGTCCCGCCGTACCCTCACGGTCAAGATCCCGGCCGGTGTCGACAACGGCACCCGGATCCAGCTCGCCGGCGAGGGCGAGGTCGGCCCCGGTGGCGGGCCCGCCGGTGACCTCTACGTCGAGATCCACGAGCTGCCCCACGCGATGTTCCAGCGGCGCGGCGACGACCTGCACTGCACGGTCACCATCCCGATGACGGCCGCGTCCCTCGGCACCAAGGTGCCGCTGGAGACGCTGGACGGCATGGAGGAGGTCGACATCCGGCCGGGCACCCAGTCCGGTCAGTCGATCCCACTGCACGGACGGGGCGTCACGCACCTGCGCGGCGGCGGCCGCGGGGACCTGATCGTGCACGTCGAGGTCCAGACCCCGACGAAGCTGGATCCCGAGCAGGAGCGGTTGCTGCGGGAGCTGGCCAAGCTGCGGGGTGAGGAGCGGCCGCAGGGGCAGTTCCAGCCGGGCCAGCAGGGGTTGTTCTCGCGGTTGAAGGATGCGTTCAACGGGCGTTGAGATGGTGCTGGGGGCTGCGCCCCCAGACCCCCGCTCACACGCCGGACGAGCTGAAAAGTGCAGGCACGTGCCAAGGGGATGGTCCGATTCGGACTTGTTCGGAGGACGTGACAACATGCCGTCATGTCCTCCGCGCTGACCGATCTCTTCCCTCACCCGATCGTGCAGGCCCCCATGGCGGGCGGTGTCTCCGTGCCGCATCTGGCCGCCGCCGTGTGCGAGGCCGGGGGGCTCGGTTTTCTCGCCGCCGGGTACAAGACGGCCGACGGCATGTACCAGGAGATCAAGCAGCTCCGGGGGATCACCCACCGCCCCTTCGGCGTGAACCTCTTCATGCCCCAGCCCGATTCCGCCGACCCCGGTGCCGTGGAGATCTACGCCCACCAGCTGGCCGGGGAGGCCGCCTGGTACGAGACCGAGCTGGGCGATCCGGACAGCGGCCGTGACGACGCCTACGACTCCAAGCTGGCCGTTCTGCTCGACAACCCCGTGCCGGTGGTCTCCTTCCACTTCGGGGTCCCGAGCCCCGAGGTCCTCGACTCCCTCCGCCGGGCCGGAACCTTCACGCTGGTCACCGCGACCACCCCCGAGGAGGCCATCGCCGTGCAGCTGGCCGGCGCCGACGCGGTGATCGCGCAGGGCGTGGAGGCCGGCGGGCACCAGGGCACCCACCGGGACAACCCGGAGGCGGAGGGCACCGGTATCGGGCTGCTCTCGCTCGTCGCCCAGGTCCGCGAGACCGTGAGCATCCCGATCGTCGCCGCCGGCGGCATCATGCGCGGCGGCCAGATCGCCGCGGTGCTGGCGGCGGGCGCGAGCGCCGCCCAGCTCGGCACGGCGTTCCTCGCCACCCCGGAGTCCGGCGCGAACGCCGTCCACAAGCAGGCGCTCACCAACCCGCTGTTCGTACGCACGGAGCTGACCCGCGCGTTCTCCGGCCGCCCGGCCCGCGGCCTGGTCAACCGCTTCCTGCGCGAGCACGGGCCGTACGCCCCCGCCGCCTACCCGGAGGTCCACCACCTCACCGCGCCCCTGCGCAAGAAGGCCGCCGCCTCCGGCGACGCCCAGGGCATGGCGCTGTGGGCGGGGCAGGGGCACCGCATGGCGCGCGAGCTCCCGGCGGGACAGCTGGTGGAAGTCCTCGCCGCCGAGCTCGACATGGCCAGGACAGCGTTGTCGGGCAAGGGGGACCTGCGATGACCGCGCCGGTGTTCGTCGTCGACTCGCTGGCGGGCGTGGGGCCCGGCTCGATCGTCGAACTGGACGGCCCCGAAGGGCGGCACGCGGTGTCCGTGCGGCGGCTGCAGCCCGGCGAGGACGTGGTGCTGACCGACGGTCTGGGCCGCGGTGCCGCCGGTGCGGTCGTGCGGACGGAGGGCAAGGACCGGCTGTTCGTCGAGCCCGTCGCGTTCCCCGTCGAGCCCGAGCCCAGCCCCCGTATCACCGTCGTCCAGGCCCTGCCCAAGGGCGACCGTGGCGAGCTGGCCGTCGAGACGATGACCGAGACCGGCGTCGACGCGATCGTGCCGTGGTCGGCGGCCCGCTGCATCACCCAGTGGAAGGGCGAGCGGGGGCTGAAGTCGCTCGCCAAGTGGCGGGCCACCGCCCGCGAGGCCGGCAAGCAGTCCCGTCGGCTGCGCTTCCCGGAGGTCGCGGACGCGGCGACGACCAAGCAGGTTGCCGCACTTCTCGCCAAAGCCGACTTCGCCGCCGTACTGCACGAGGACCGCGACTACGCAAGTGAGCCGCTGGCGACCGCCGAGCTGCCCTCCGCGGGCGAGATCGTGCTGGTCGTCGGCCCCGAAGGGGGCGTGTCCGAACAGGAGTTGGCGCTCTTCGCCGAGGCGGGTGCGAAGGCGTACCGGCTCGGGCGTAGCGTGCTGCGTACATCGACCGCGGGCACCGCGGCGACCGCCCTGCTCCTGGGCCGCACCGGCCGCTGGTCCTGAACGATCACGGGGAACACCATGGAACTCGCCCAAGTCCGGCTCCTGGTCAGCGACTTCGCCGCCTGCTACCGCTTCTACGGCGAGGTCCTCGGCCTCAAGCCGCAGTCGGGCGCGACCGCGGGCCCGTACGAGAAGTTCAGCCCGGCCACCGGCTCGGCGGGCATCGCCCTCCAGGACCGTTCGATGATGGCCGAGGTCCTGAACGAACTGGGCGACACGGCAACGGGCCACCGCTCCCTGGTGGTGCTGCGCGTCGACGACCTCGACACCTACTGCGAACAGATCGCCACCCGGGGCGCCGTCCTCCTGCACGGCCCGGCCCCCCTGACGGACCGCATGCGGGTCGCCCATCTCAAGGACCCCGAAGGGAACCTGGTGGAGTTGCAGGAGTGGCTGCTGCTGCGCGGCTGACGGGTAGGCGCCCGCGGGCGCTTTCGTGACCGTATGCGCTCTACCGCCGGACGGCACACGGTGGCAGGCTGCCGTCCATGGGGGCACTGAGGCGGATTTGGCGGCGGCCGCGGGGACGGCGGGTGGCGGCCGCGATGGGACTTGCCGTGCTGGGCGTCGGCGGGGCCGTGGCCTGTGATCCGGGCGGGCTGAACTCGGCGGCCGTGGCGTACACGACCGACCGGACCGCGACCAAGGAGCTGGAGCGGCAGCACGTCGACGTGCAGTGGCTGAGCTGCACCGCCAACTACGGGAACAACAAGGCCGCCACGGCCGGACGGACGGCGCCTTCGGCGAGCGAGACCACTGTGGCCGATGTCGACTGCCAGGGACAGACCAAGGACCGACGGGACATCACCGTCACCGGCAAGGTCACCCGGGCCGTCAACGGTGCCTGTGTGCGCGGTGACCTCACCGCCAAGGTGGGCGGCAAGCAGTGGTTCCATGTGACGGGGCTCGGCAACTGCAACGCGACACCGTCGCCCATCGTCAACAACCCCTCGGGCGGAAACGGCGGGCCGGGCGCCACCGTCACCGTGACGGTCACCCGGACCATCTGGTGCAAGGGCGACCCCAAGTGCTGGCCCGTCGAGGGCAAGTGATCCAAACCGCTGGCCCGGGGTGGTGCCCCTGCGTAGGGTGATCGGGTGACGCAGACTGTGACGCCTGCCTACCTCCGGTTTCCGCATCTGCGGGGCGAGTTGGTCGCCTTCACGGCAGAGGACGACGTGTGGCTCGCCCCCGTGGACGGCGGACGCGCCTGGCGGGTCAGCGCCGACCACACACCGGTCACCCTGCCCCGCATCTCGCCCGACGGCACGACCGTCGCCTGGACCTCCACCCGCGACGGCGCCCCCGAGGTGCACATCGCCCCGGTCGCGGGCGGGCCCTCCAAGCGGCTGACCCACTGGGGCAGTTGGCGCACCCAGGTGCGCGGCTGGACGCCGGACGGGCAGGTCCTCGCGATCACCACGCACGGCCAGGCGAACCTGCGCCGCAGCTGGGCGCACGCCGTCCCGCTCGACGGCGGACCCTCCACGGTCCTGCCGTACGGCCTCGTCGGGCATGTCGCGCACGGGCCGAGCACCGTCCTGCTGTCCGCCCCCATGGGGCGCGAGGCCGCCTGGTGGAAGCGGTATCGCGGGGGCACGGCGGGCAAGCTGTGGATCGACCGGGACGGGCAGGGCGAGTTCGTACGGCTGCATGAAGAGCTAGGCGGGAACCTGGAGTTCCCGGTGTGGGCGGGGGAGCGCATCGCCTTCCTGTCCGACCACGAGGGCGTCGGGGCGGTGTACTCCTCCCTCGCCGACGGCTCCGACCTGCGTCGGCACACACCGCTGGACGGCTTCTACGCCCGGCACGCCGCCGGCGACGGCACCCGTGTCGTCTACGCCTCGGCCGGTGAGCTGTGGATCCTCGACGACCTCGACGGAGCCGAGCCCCGCCGCCTCGACATCCGGCTCGGCGGGCAGCGCGCCGAGCGGCAGCCGTTCGCCGTGAACGCCTCCCGCTGGTTCGGATCGGCCTCTCCCGACCACTCGGGACGCGGCAGCGCGGTCGCCGTGCGCGGAGCCGTCCACTGGGTCACTCACCGTGCCGGTCCCACCCGTGCGCTCGCCGCCGAACCCGGCGTACGGGCCCGGCTGCCGCGCACCTTCCGCGCCGAGGGCGAGGAATGGGTGGTGTGGGTGACGGACGCGGAGGGCGAGGACGCCCTGGAGTTCGCGCCCGCCACCGGTCTGGCACCCGGCGCCACCCCGCGCCGCCTGGCCGCCGGACAACTCGGCCGCGTCCTCGGTCTCGCCATGGCGCCCGACGGCAGCCGGGCCGCGGTCGCCGCGCACGACGGACGTGTCCTGCTCGTCGAGCGGGAGACGGGCGAGGTCCGCGAGATCGACCGCAGCGAGGACGGGGACGTCACCGGCCTCGTCTTCTCGCCCGACTCGGCCTGGCTCGCCTGGTCCCACCCCGGCCCGCGCCCGCTGCGCCAGCTCCGCATCGCCCACACCACCGACCTGACGGTCACCGAGGCGACCCCGCTGCGCTTCCGGGACTACTCACCCGCCTTCACCCTCGACGGCAAGCACATCGCCTTCCTCTCCAACCGCTCCTTCGACCCGGTCTACGACGAGCACGTCTTCGACCTCGCCTTCGTGGTCGGCGACCGCCCGCACCTGATCACCCTCGCGGCGGCCACACCCTCCCCCTTCGGCCCGCAGCGGCACGGACGCCCCTTCGACACCCCCGACAAGGACGAGACCCCCGACAGCGAGGGCACCCCGGCCACCCGCATCGACCTCGAAGGCCTCGCCGACCGGATCGTGCCCTTCCCGGTCGAGGCCGCCCGCTACTCCAACCTGCGGGCAGCGAAGGACGGCGTGCTGTGGCTGCGCCACCCGGTGCAGGGCGTCCTCGGGGTGTCCAGGGCCACCCCGGACGATCCCGACCCCAAGACCGAGCTGGAGCGCTACGACCTCGCGCAGCACCGCCTGGAGCACCTCGCCACCGACGCCGACCACTTCCGGGTCAGCGGCGACGGGAAGCGGCTGCTGCTGTGGACCGACGACAAGCTGAAGGTCGTACCCAGCGACCGGCGCGCGTCCAACGACGACGCCAGCGACACCAACATCACCGTCGACCTGACCCGGATCCGGCAGACCGTCGATCCCTCGGCCGAGTGGCGGCAGATGTACGAGGAGACCGGCCGCATCATGCGGGACCACTTCTGGCGGCCGGACATGAGCGGCGTCGACTGGGCCGGCGTACTCGACCGGTACCGGCCGGTCCTGGACCGCGTGGCCACCCACGACGACCTCGTCGACCTCCTGTGGGAGGTGCACGGCGAGCTCGGCACCTCGCACGCCTATGTGATGCCGTACCGCGGATACGGCAACGGGCCTCGGCAGGGGCTCCTCGGCGCCGACATCTCCCTTCACGAGGACGGCAGTTGGCGCATCGACCGCATCCTGCCGACCGAGACCTCCGACCCCGACGCCCGCTCCCCGCTGGCCGCGCCGGGTGTCGCGGTGCGGGCGGGGGACGCGATCGCCGCGGTGGGCGGGCGGCCGGTGGACCCGGTGACCGGGCCCGGACCGCTGCTCGTCGGCACGGCGGGCAAGCCGGTCGAGCTGACGATCTCCCCGTCCGGCGGAGGCGAGGTGCGGCACGCGGTGGTCGTGCCGGTCGCGGACGAGGAGCCGCTGCGGTACCACGCGTGGGTCGCGGACCGGCGGGCCTACGTCCACGAGAAGTCCGGCGGCCGGATCGGCTATCTGCACGTCCCCGACATGCAGGCGCCGGGCTGGGCCCAGATCCATCGGGACCTGCGGGTCGAGGTGGCCCGGGAGGGACTCGTCGTGGACGTCCGGGAGAACCGGGGCGGCCACACCTCCCAACTCGTCGTCGAGAAGCTGGCACGGCGGATCGTCGGCTGGGCCGTGCCGCGCGGCCTGCGGCCGTACAGCTACCCGGCGGACGCACCCCGCGGCCCTGTGGTCGCCGTCGCCAACGAGTTCTCCGGCTCCGACGGCGACATCGTCAACGCGGCCATCAAGGCGCTCGGTATCGGTCCGGTCGTCGGCACCCGGACCTGGGGCGGTGTCATCGGTATCGACAGCCGCTACCGCCTGGTCGACGGCACGCTCGTCACCCAGCCCAAGTACGCCTTCTGGCTGGAGGGTTACGGCTGGGACGTCGAGAACCGCGGTGTGGACCCGGACGTGGAGGTGATCCAGCGTCCGCAGGACTACGCGGCGGGACGGGACGCCCAACTGGACGAGGCGATCCGCATCGCGCTGGCCGCCCTGGAGGAGACCCCCGCCAAGACACCCCCGAGCCTGGACTGACGTCCCTCGATACGATGCCCCCGTACTCGATCAGCGTGATCGATCAACCGGCTTGAGGAGACCACATGGCAGGGGAGCCGCAGGACGACTGCCTGTTCTGCAAGATCGTCGCGGGGCATGTCCCGGCGACGATCGTCCGCGAGACGGAGACCACCGTCGCCTTCCGGGACATCAACCCCCAGGCGCCCACGCATGTCCTGGTGATCCCCAAGGCGCACTACAAGAACGCGGCCGAGCTCGCCGCCGCCGAACCGGTGCTCGCCGCGGACGTCCTGCGCGAGGCCCAGTCGGTCGCCGACGAGGACAAGCTGGACAGCTACCGCATCGTCTTCAACACGGGCGCCGGCGCCGGCCAGACCGTCTGGCACGCCCACGCGCACGTCCTCGGCGGCCGCGGCCTGCAGTGGCCCCCCGGATAACCGACCGTGTCCGTACGTGAATTGGTGGTCCTCGGCACCGCCAGCCAGGTCCCCACCCGGCACCGCAACCACAACGGCTATCTGCTGCGCTGGGACGGCGAGGGCATCCTGTTCGACCCCGGCGAGGGCACCCAGCGCCAGATGCTGCGGGCCGGGGCCGCCGCGCACGACCTCAACCGGATCTGCGTCACCCACTTCCACGGCGACCACTCGCTGGGCCTCGCGGGTGTCATCCAGCGCATCAACCTCGACCGGGTCCCGCACGAGATCACCGCGCACTACCCCCGCTCCGGGCAGCGCTTCTTCGACCGTCTGCGCCACGCCACCGCCTACCGCGAGACGGTCGACCTCACCGAGGCCCCGGTCGACACGGACGGCCCCCTGGCCGTCACGCCCTCGTACATCCTCGAAGCCCGCAAGCTCTCCCATCCCGTGGAGTCCTACGGCTACCGGCTGACCGAACCCGACGGCCGCCGGATGCTCCCCGACCGCCTCGCCGCACACGGCATCAAGGGCCCGGACGTCGGCCGTATCCAGCGCGAGGGCGCGCTCGGCGGGGTGTCCCTGGACGAGGTCAGCGAGGTGCGCCGCGGTCAGCGGTTCGCGTTCGTCATGGACACCCGACTGTGCGACGGGGTGCATGCGCTCGCCGAGGGCTGCGACATGCTCGTCATCGAGTCGACGTTCCTCGACGAGGACACCGACCTCGCGGTCGAGCACGGCCATCTGACCGCGGGCCAGGCGGCGGCGGTGGCGCGGGACGCGGGCGTACGGCACCTCGTGCTCACGCACTTCAGCCAGCGCTACGGCGAACCGGACGAATTCGAGCGGCAGGCGCGGGCCGCGGGCTTCGACGGCGAGCTGACGGTGGCGCACGATCTTCTGCGGGTGCCCGTTCCGAAACGCCGGTAAGGCGCCCGTACGATGCTTTGATGCCCCTCCCCAAAGCTGAACTGCACCTGCACATCGAAGGCACCCTGGAGCCGGAGCTCGCCTTCGAGCTGGCCGCCCGCAACGGCGTCGAGCTGCCGTACGCCGACGAGGACGAACTCCGCAAGGCCTACGACTTCGAGGACCTCCAGTCCTTCCTGAACCTGTACTACGAGCTCATGGCCGTCCTGCGCACCGAGCGGGACTTCGAGGACCTCGCGAACGCCTATCTGGCCCGCGCCGCCGCGCAGGGCGTGCGGCACGCGGAGATCTTCTTCGACCCGCAGGCGCACCTCGCGCGGGGCGTGGGCATGGGCACGGTCGTGGAGGGGCTGTGGCGGGCGCTGCGGCACAGCGAGTCGGTGCACGGCATCTCCACCCGGCTGATCCTGTGCTTCCTGCGCGACGAATCCGCCGAGTCGGCGCTGCGGACCCTTCAGGCCGCGAAGCCCTACCTGGACCGGATCACCGGCGTCGGCCTCGACTCCGCCGAGGTCGGGCACCCGCCGGTGAAGTTCCGCGAGGTCTACGAGGCCGCCGCCGCGCTCGGTCTGCGCCGGGTGGCGCACGCGGGGGAGGAGGGGCCGCCGGAGTACATCGCCGAGGCCCTGGACGTGCTCGGCGTGGAGCGCGTGGACCACGGGCTGCGGTGCATGGAATCCCCCGAGCTGGTCGAGCGGCTGGTCCGGGAGCGCATCCCGCTGACTCTGTGCCCGTTGTCCAATGTCCGCCTCCGCACGGTCGACACCCTCGCCGACCACCCGCTGCCGGCCATGCTGGACGCGGGGTTGGTGTGCACGGTCAACTCCGACGACCCCGCCTACTTCGGCGGCTACGTCGGGGACAACTTCGACGCGGTGCGCAACACCCTGGGGCTGAGTGACGAGCGCCTGCGCGAGTTGGCCCGCAACTCCTTCGTCGCCTCGTTCTTGGAGGACGACGAGGAGCGGCGGGCGCGCTATCTCTCCGAGGTGGAGGCGTACGAGTTCTAGGCGGCGGTGGTGAAGTCCGGTGCCGGGGGTGCTGCGGGCGTCGCTGGGGGCTGCGCCCCCAGGCCCCCGCTTTCGGCCTGAACGGCCTCGTCCTCAAACTCCTCCAGAGGGGGGACCCCCAGACGGGCTGAGGTGCCCGCCACCGCCGGACGGCCCGAAACAGCAACCACGGTCATCGGGACGGCGATCACCAGCAGCCCCACGGCCAGGACCGCACCCATCACCGGGAACCCCGCCTGTGCCGCCAGCACGCTGCCGGTCAGCGGGCCCGCGGCCGTTCCGAGGGAGGACGCCGAGCCGACGAGGACCGCCCAGCGGCCGCGGGGGTCCAGGGAGGCGGCCAGGCCGATCACGTACGACAGGACGACCGGGTAGAGCACGTTCCAGGCGATCTCACCGCTCGCGAAGGTCGTCAGGTCGGTCGCGGACGCGCTGAGCACGATGCAGCCGGAGATCAGCACCGTTCCCGCCCCGATGGGCAGCGCCCGGCCGAACCGCGGCCCGACCGCCCCCGCGCACACGACCCCGAGCAGGCCCGCGCCGAGCGCCACCGCGAAGACGGCACCGACGGTGGCCTCCGCGAGGTGGGCCTGGGCCAGGCCGATACGGCCGCTGACACCCCACAGCGCGTTCTGCGCGAGCGACCAGCAGAACATGACGAGGGCGAGGACCAGACCGGAGCGCCGACGGGGGAGACGGGTGCCGCCGAGGGGGCTGTGCGCGAGCGCCGTACGGACCGGGAGCCGGCCGGTGAGCGGCCAGACGGCGAGCGCGGTGAGCGCGAGTGCGGCGAGCGGCTGCCCGTGGCCCGCGCCCAGGTGGGGGACAGCCAGATAGACGGCGCCCGCGAGCGCGGAGACACCGAGCAGGCCCAGCGTGGTCGTCCGGTGCGGGTCCGGCTGGGCGGCGATCCCGGTGGCGGCGACCGTTGTCGCCGTACCGGAGCCGAAGCCGCCGACGAGTGTGCCCGCGACGACCGCGGGGACGGCGTGGGTGAGCGCGGCGCCGCCGTAGCCGAGGACCGCGAGCACGAGACCGATGCGGGCCAGGGTGCGCGGGCCGACGCGGTCGACGCGGGAGGCCAGCAGGAAGCCGGCCGCGGCCGAACTCAGCAGCAGCGCGCTGCCGATGGCGCCCGCCTCGGTCGCGGAGAGCGGAAGCCCCGAGTCGAGCCGTCCGACGGTCGTCGGCAGCAGATACGGAGCGAGGTACCCGGCCGTGAAAAGGGCGACGAGGGGCCAGGCGGTGGTGCGAGGGGCGGACACGGGCGTTCCCAGGGCATGCGAAAGAAGCGGCTCAAGAAGGGGGTGGGCGACGACCGTCGACGGACAGGAACGCGCGGAGAATTTGTATCAAGCACGCGGTTCGGGAAAGAAGCGCGGGGGGTGTGATGTGGCGCACGTTGTGTTTGGGGCGGGAGGGGTCGGGTAAACGTGCGCCCCGACTGGCGTAGGCCTGCGCGTCAACGCCAGTGTGCCGAGCCTCCCGCGCCCGGTGCCGTGGCCTCGATCTTCAGGCGGATCTCCCGCATCACCGCCACGATCCGCTCCTCGTGTTCCGGCGTCAGCCGAGCCACCGGCACCGAGCAGCTGATCGCGTCCTGTGCGGGGGTGTCGTAGCGCAGCGCGAAGCCGAAACCGGCGATTCCCACCACGCCCTCCTCGCGGTCGACCGAGTAACCGCGGACGCGGACCCGCGCGAGATCCGCCGCCAATGGTTCCCGGCCGGTGTGCGTGTTCGGGGTGAGCGCCCGGTACGGCCCCTCGGGAAGCTCCTCGTCGTCCCGCTCGGCCAGCAGCGCCTTGCCCAGCGCGCCCGCGTGCGCGGGCAGCCGGCGGCCGACGCGGCTGATGGTCCGCAGATACTCGTGCGACTCCCGTGTGGCCAGATACGCCACGTCCCGTCCGTCGAGCCGCCCCATGTGGATCGTCTCGCCGAGCGCCTCGGACGCCTCGTCGAGATACGGCCGTACGAGGCGCACGCGCGGGTCGGAGTCGAGGTAGCTGGTGCCGGTGAGCAGGGCGTGGATGCCGATGCCGTAGAGCGAACCGGTGACGTCCGTACGCACCCAGCCCCTGCTGATCAGGGTCTGGAGCAGCGCGTACATCGAGCTGCGCGGCACGCCCAGCTGGTCCGCCAGCTCCTGCAGCCGTGCCGGTCGGTCGCCGCGGGCGGCGAGCAGCTCCAGCAGTTCGACCGTCCGCGCGGCGGACTTCACCTCGCGTACGCCGCCACCTGTGTCCGACATGGGGCGATGCTAGTCGGCCCCTGCCGGACCGTTGACGGCCGCTGTTCGCATATCTAGGCTCTGTTTTCATACGTGGATGACATCTACATGGGGAGACGTCGTGACGGGTGAGGCGGAGACAGCTGCGCGGAGGCTGCGCGACGGGATGGAAAGAGGGGTGCTCTCCTTCCCGCTGACGTCCTTCCACGACGACGGCTCGCTCGACCCGGAGGGCTTCCGCGCCCATGTCGCGGCGCAGATCGCCACCGGCCCCGGCGCCGTCTTCCCCGCCTGCGGCACGGGCGAGTTCTTCTCGCTGGACGAGGACGAGTACCGGCAGGTCGTGGCCATCGCCGTCGAGGAGGCGGGCGGGCGACTGCCCGTGGTCCCCGGGATCGGGTACGGCTGGGCGCAGGCCGTCCGGTTCGCCCGCATCGCCGAGGAGGCCGGCGCCGACGCGCTGCTCGTCCTGCCGCACTACCTGGTCGCCGCCCCGCAGGAGGGCCTGGTCGCCCAGGTGGAGCAGCTCGCCGCCCGCACCCGGCTGCCGCTCGTCGTCTACCAGCGCGGCCAGGTCGCCTACACGGCAGCCTCCTTGCGGCGTATCGCGGCCCTCCCGAACGTCATCGGCCTCAAGGACGGCCACAGCGACCTCGACCGCCTCCAGCGCCTGACGCTCGCGGCGCCCGAGGGATTCCTCTTCTTCAACGGCGCGTCCACCGCCGAGATCCAGGCCCGCGCCTACGCCACCGTCGGCATCCCCGCCTACTCCTCCGCCGTGCACGCCTTCGCCCCCGAGATCGCGAACGCCTTCTTCGCGGCCCTGCGCGACGGCGACGACAAGGCGGTGGAGCGGCTGCTGCGCGACTTCTACGTCCCGCTCGTGGAGCTGCGCGACCGCGTGCCGGGATACGCCGTGTCGCTGGTCAAGGCGGCTGCCCGGCTGCGCGGCCGCCCCGTCGGCCCGGTGCGCGCCCCGCTCACCGACCCCTCGGCCGGCGACCTGGCCGACCTCGAAGCCCTGCTCGCCACCGGACTCGACCTCGTAGGAGCCGCGCTGTGAACCTCACGATCAGCGACGTACGGCTGACGCCGATCCTGGTCGCCGACCCGCCCCTCCTCAACACCCAGGGCGTCCACCAGCCGTACACCCCGCGACTCATCGTGGAGGTGGTGACGGCCGACGGGACCACGGGTGTCGGCGAGACCTACGGCGACACCAAGTACCTGGAGCTCGCCCGGCCCTTCGCCGAGAAGCTGAAGGGCCGTCAAGTAACTGATCTCAACGGCCTGTTCGTGATCGCCGACGAGGTCTCCGTGGACTCCGCACGGGTCCAGGACCACGTCGGCGTCGGCGGGCTGCGTGGCGTCCAGACCGCCGACAAGCTGCGGCTGTCCGTCGTCTCCGGGTTCGAGGTCGCCTGCCTCGACGCCCTCG
The DNA here is from genome assembly GCF_053597275.1 of Streptomyces sp. NPDC001492. Classification (NCBI taxonomy): domain Bacteria; kingdom Bacillati; phylum Actinomycetota; class Actinomycetes; order Kitasatosporales; family Streptomycetaceae; genus Streptomyces; species Streptomyces sp. NPDC001492. Next base: position 29,805 of record NZ_JBSFHW010000048.1, read on the forward strand.
GCAAGGCGCTCGGCCTGCCGGTGCACGCGCTGCTCGGCGGAAAGGTGCGGGACGCGGTCGAGTACAGCGCCTACCTGTTCTACAAGTGGGCGGACCACCCCGAGGGGGTGGCCTGCGAGAAGGACGACTGGGGTGCCGCCCTCGACCCGGCAGGGGTCGTGGAGCAGGCCCGGATGTTCAAGGAGCGGTACGGGTTCACGTCGTTCAAGCTGAAGGGCGGTGTCTTTCCGCCGGACGAGGAGATCGCCGCCGTACGGGCTCTCGCGGAGGCGTTTCCCGGCCATCCGCTGCGGCTGGACCCCAACGGCGCCTGGTCCGTGGAGACGTCGCTGAAGGTGGCCGAGGAGCTCGGAGACGTCCTCGAATACCTGGAGGACCCGGCGCTCGGCACTCCCGCCATGGCCGAGGTCTCCGCCGCCACCGGGGTGCCGCTCGCCACCAACATGTGCGTGACGACGTTCGCCGAGATCAAGGAGGCGTTCACGCGGGACGCCGTCCAGGTGGTGCTGTCGGACCACCACTACTGGGGCGGGCTGCGCAACACGCAGCAACTGGCCGCGATCTGCCGCACGTTCGGCGTCGGGGTGTCCATGCACTCCAACACCCACCTCGGGATCAGCCTGGCCGCGATGACACATGTCGCGTCCACCGTGCCGAATCTGCACCATGCCTGTGACTCGCACTATCCGTGGCAGGCGGAGGACGTGCTGGGCGCGCGGCTGACGTTCGACGGGGGGAAGGTCGTCGTCTCCGATGCGCCGGGGCTCGGGGTGGAGCTCGACCGGGCGAAGCTGGGGTTTCTGCATCAGCGGTGGCTGGATGACGACGGGGCGCTGCGCGAGCGGGACGACGCGGCGGCGATGCGGGTCGCCGAGCCGGGGTGGGTGACGCCCGCCGTGCCCCGCTGGTAGCGCCCCCGCCGCCCCTGCCCTTGCCGTCCCTGGCGGCTGCGCCCCCAGACCTCCCTTTCGGCCTGACGGCCTCGTCCTCAAACGCCGGACAGGCTGAAAGATCAGACGCCGGACGGGCTGAGAGATGGTGCACACTGGCCTGATCCGCACCATGCCAGGGAGTGCACCGTGAGCGCGTCCAACGGGAAGGGACCAGCACCCATCACAGCGGGACCGGAGTGTCAGGCACAGGTCGACCCGCTGGCCGTCCTGCGCACGCCCGACGATCCCCCCTGGGACGTGTATCTCACCGGCCCCGTCTTCCTCGACATCATCTTCACCGGGCTGGACTCCGCCCCGGTGCGCGGCACCGAGTCCTGGGCGCGCGGGATGGGGTCCAGCCCCGGCGGCGTCGCCAACATGGCCACCGCACTGGCCCGACTGGGCCTGAGGACCTCCCTCGCGGCGGCCTTCGGCGACGACCACTACGGGGAGTACTGCTGGGACGCCCTGGAGCAGGGTGAGGGCATCGACCTCTCCACCTCGCGCCGGGTGCCCGGCTGGCACTCCTCGGTCACCGTGTCGATGGCGTACGAGGGCGAGCGCACGATGGTCTCCCACGGCCACGAGCCGCCCCCGGAGACCGTGTTCGACCAGGGCGGCGCCCCCGACTGCCCGCCCCGCGCGCGGGCCGCCGTCGCCTCCCTGACCCCCGGCAAGCGCGCCCCCTGGATCGCGCAGGCCGCACAAGACGGCACCCGCATCTTCGCCGACGTCGGCTGGGACGAGACCGGCGCCTGGGACCTGGCGGGCCTGCCCGACCTCGAGCACTGCGAGGCCTTCCTGCCGAACGCGGAGGAGGCCATGCGGTACACCGGGGCCGCCTCCCCGCGCGCCGCCGCCCACGCCCTCACCGAGCACGTTCCGCTCGCGGTGGTCACCCTCGGTGCGGAGGGCGCCTACGCCGTCGACCGGCGTACCGGGGAGACGGCCGAGGTCCCCGCCATCGCCGTGGAGGCCCTGGACCCGACCGGCGCGGGCGACGTGTTCGTCGCGGGCTTCGTCACCGGCACGCTCGCGGACTGGCCGCTGGCGGACCGGCTGGCCTTCGCGGGGCTGACGGCCGCGCTGTCCGTCCAGGAGTTCGGGGGCTCGCTGTCGGCACCCGGGTGGTCGGAGATCGCGGCCTGGTGGCGCAGGGTGCAGTCGGTGGAGGGGCAGGATCCGACGGCGCTGCGGCGGTATGCGTTCCTGGAGCACCTGATCCCCGAGGGGGAGGCCGCGAGACCGTGGCCGCTGCGTAGGGCCGTACCGACGATCGGGTTCAGATCGGCCTGAGCACCGTGAGCAGTGTGAAACAACGCCTGCGGAAAAGGCCTACGGCGTTGTCAGTCCCCCGGCGTACTCTTGAAACCGCCAGGGCAGCCCCAGTGGCTGGCGTGCCGTTTCGAGGAGGACGAGCAAGGCCTACAGAGCCGGCCCATGACTCAGACACCCACAGCTCACACCCCCGCGCAGGGGCAGGCGAGAGCACAGTTCACCGTCCCCGCCCAGCACCCCATGGTGACCGTTCTGGGGTCCGGCGACTCCCTTCTGCGCGTGATCGAGAAGGCCTTCCCGGCGGCCGACATACATGTCCGGGGCAATGAGATCAGCGCGGCCGGCGACCCCGCGGAAGTCGCCCTCGTCCAGCGCCTGTTCGACGAGATGATGCTGGTGCTCCGCACCGGGCAACCGATGACGGAGGACGCAGTGGAACGCTCGATCGCGATGCTCAGAGCGAGTGAGAACGGCGAGGGCGAAGGCCAGGAGACCCCGGCCGAGGTCCTCACCCAGAACATCCTCTCCTCGCGCGGCCGCACGATCCGCCCCAAGACCCTCAACCAGAAGCGGTACGTCGACGCGATCGACAAGCACACGATCGTCTTCGGCATCGGCCCCGCCGGCACCGGCAAGACGTACCTGGCCATGGCCAAGGCGGTGCAGGCCCTGCAGTCCAAGCAGGTCAACCGCATCATCCTGACCCGGCCCGCGGTCGAGGCGGGCGAGCGGCTGGGCTTCCTGCCCGGCACGCTCTACGAGAAGATCGACCCGTATCTGCGCCCGCTGTACGACGCGCTGCACGACATGCTCGACCCGGACTCGATCCCCCGGCTGATGGCCGCGGGCACGATCGAGGTCGCGCCGCTCGCCTACATGCGGGGCCGCACGCTGAACGACGCCTTCATCATCCTGGACGAGGCCCAGAACACCTCGCCCGAGCAGATGAAGATGTTCCTCACCCGCCTCGGCTTCGACTCGAAGATCGTGATCACCGGTGACGTGACGCAGGTCGACCTGCCGAGCGGCACCAAGTCGGGCCTGCGCCAGGTGCAGGACATCCTCGAGGGCCTCGACGACGTCCACTTCTCGCGCCTCACGTCGCACGATGTCGTACGGCACAAGCTGGTCGGCCGTATCGTCGACGCGTACGAGAAGTACGACAGCAAGCACGGCACCGAGAACGGCACCCACAAGGGCGGCCGGGGCAGGCAGTCCGGGCACAAGGGGAAGTAGAACAAGCAGCACCATGTCGATCGACGTCAACAACGAGTCCGGAACCGAGGTCGACGAGCAGGCGATCCTCGACATCGCCCGCTACGCACTCGCGCGGATGCGCATCCACCCGCTCTCCGAGCTCTCGGTGATCGTCGTGGACGCCGACGCCATGGAGCAGCTGCACATCCAGTGGATGGACCTGCCGGGGCCGACGGACGTCATGTCCTTCCCGATGGACGAGCTGCGTCCGCCGTCGAAGGACGACGACGAGCCCCCGCAGGGCCTCCTCGGCGACATCGTGCTCTGCCCGGAGGTCGCCAAGAAGCAGGGCGAGGAAGCACACACCCAGCACTCCATGGACGAGGAGCTCCAGCTGCTCACCGTCCACGGGGTGCTGCACCTCCTCGGGTACGACCACGAGGAGCCCGACGAGAAGGCCGAGATGTTCGGTCTGCAGGCGGCGATCGTGGACGGCTGGCGCGCGGAGAAGGGCCTGACCGGTCCGTCCCCGGCCCCGACCGTCTCATGAGTCCCCAGATCGTCGCGGGCGCGATCGCCCTGGTCGTCGTCGCCTGGCTCGCCGCCTGCGCGGAGGCGGGTATCGCGCGCGTCTCCAGCTTCCGCGCCGAGGAGGCCGTACGCTCCGGCCGCCGCGGCAGCGCGAAGCTGGCCCAGGTCGCCGCCGACCCGACCCGCTATCTCAACGTGGCGCTGCTGGTCCGCGTCGCCTGCGAGATGGCGGCCGCGGCCCTGGTCACGTACGCCTGTCTCCAGGAATTCTCCGGCACCACCCGCGCCCTGCTGGTCGCGATCGGCGTGATGGTCCTGGTGTCGTACGTCGCCGTCGGTGTCTCCCCGCGCACCATCGGCCGCCAGCATCCGCTGAACACGGCGACGGCCGCGGCGTACGTGCTGCTGCCGCTGGCCCGGATCATGGGGCCGATCCCGTCCCTGCTCATCCTCATCGGCAATGCGCTGACCCCCGGCAAGGGCTTCCGCCGGGGCCCGTTCGCGTCCGAGGCGGAGCTGCGGGCGCTGGTGGACCTCGCCGAGGCGGAGTCGCTGATCGAGGACGAGGAGCGCCGCATGGTGCACTCGGTCTTCGAGCTCGGCGACACCCTCGTACGGGAGGTCATGGTCCCGCGGACCGATCTGGTCGTCATCGAGCGGTACAAGACGATCCGCCAGGCCCTGACCCTCGCGCTGCGCTCCGGTTTCTCGCGCATCCCGGTCACCGGGGAGAGCGAGGACGACATCGTCGGGATCGTGTATCTGAAGGACCTGGCCCGCAAGACGCACATCAGCCGGGACGCCGAGAGCGAGCTGGTGTCGACGGCCATGCGGCCCGCCGCGTTCGTGCCCGACACGAAGAACGCCGGCGATCTGCTGCGCGAGATGCAGCAGGACCGCAACCACGTCGCCGTCGTCATCGACGAGTACGGCGGCACGGCCGGCATCGTCACCATCGAGGACATCCTCGAGGAGATCGTCGGCGAGATCACCGACGAGTACGACCGTGAACTGCCGCCGGTCGAGGACCTCGGCGAGGACCGCTACCGGGTCACCGCCCGCCTCGACATCACCGACCTGGGCGAGCTGTACGGGCTCGACGAGTACGACGACGAGGACGTGGAGACCGTCGGCGGACTGCTCGCCAAGGCGCTCGGCCGGGTGCCCATCGCCGGGGCGTCGGCGGTCGTGGAGGTGCCCGACGGACGCCAACTGCGGCTCACCGCGGAGGCCGCCGCCGGCCGCCGGAACAAGATCGTGACCGTGCTGGTGGAGCCGGTGGATCCGACGGATCCGCCGGGGGAGGAGGCGAAAGCGGAGTGAAGCCCGAGGAACTGCGCAGCTTCTGCCTTTCCTTCAACGCTGCGGTGGAGGACTTCCCCTTCGCCCCGGACATCTCGGTCTTCAAGGTGCTGGGCAAGATGTTCGCCCTGAGCTGGCTGGACTCCCGTCCCCTCACGGTCAACCTCAAGTGCGACCCGGAGGACGCGATCCGGCTCCGCGCCGAGCATGAGGGCCTGATCATCCCCGGCTACCACATGAACAAGCGCCACTGGAACACCGTCACGGTCGACGGCGAGCTCCCGGACCGGCTGGTGCGGGAGCTCATCGAGGACTCCTACGACCTGGTGGTCGCCGGGCTGCCGCGTGCCGAGCGGCTCCGCCTGGACCGGCCCTGAGCGCGCTGCACCCCGTGGCCGGATACGGCCGATGCCGGTACGTATGCTCGGCACATGACCGACAGCAACGCGCTTGACCCCGAGGACCGCAAGATCGTCACCCTGGCCCGTTCCGCGCGGGCCCGCAACGCAGTGCCCGAGGGGGCTGCCGTACGGGACGAGACGGGCCGTACGTATGTCGCCGGGACGGTCGACCTGGACTCGCTGAAGCTGAGTGCGCTGCAGACGGCGGTGGCCATGGCGGTGGCGTCCGGGGCGAAGTCCCTGGAGGCGGCGGCCGTGGTGACGGAAGCCGAGTCGGCCTCGGCTCAGGACCGGGCCGCCGTACGGGATCTGGGCGGGGCCGCGACGCCGGTGCTCGTCGCCGGGCCCGACGGAACGGTACGGACCACCGTCACCGCAGGCTGAAAACCGGCCGCTTCAGAGCCGTCCGGAATTCACCCTTGCCGTTTCTTCACCTCACCGGCATCAATGGAACCGGTAGTTCCGACGGACCGTCAGATCGACCCTCCACCCCCCACCCGGCGCCCCGCACCGCGCCTGCCGGCTGTCCGTACGGACCTCTCCCATCCATCCCCACATGGCAGTTCCCAGCTTCGGGAAGGGAGCCGGATCCCCATGAGAGCCAAACGGATCAGTACAGGTGCGGCAGTCGCGGTGGGGGCCCTCGCGGCCGCCTCGCTCGCGTTCGCGCCCAGCGCCCTCGCGGTCACCCCGCAGTCGGCGACGATCACCGCCGACTGCGGCAGCTTCGGCGGCGGACAGGCCACGCTCACGGCCACCCAGGACGGCACGGCGGCCACCCTCACCGTCACGTCGTCCATCACCGCGCCGATCGCCCTGTCCCAGGACTCGATCTCCTCCACGCTCACCCTGGTCGACGCGAGCGGCGGCACCACCGCCTTCACCGGCACCAGGAACCCGGCGATGGCCGCCGGCGACCCCGTCACCGTCGGCCCGCTCTCCGGCACCGTCGCCTCCGGCGACAGCCTGGAGGCCTACGGCGGCTCGCTGCAGATGACCGTCTTCGGCATCACCATCACCTGCACCGCGACCGGCCCGCAGTCGCCCGGACCGTTCGTGTTCGACTGAGACATTTCCGACGGACCGTCAGTTCCGCTTGGACACACAGGAACTGACGGTCCATCAGTTCATTTCGGCTTCTCCATTGACTTCTCACGCAATCCCCACATCAATGCCCCCAGTGAGCGCAGCAGAGAAGGGGGCACACCCATGGGTTCGACCACCCGAAGACGCCGTTGGGCGTCGCTGCTCGGCGGGACCGTGCTCGCGGTCACCGCGGGTGGCGCGCTGGCCTGTCCGGCCGGTGCCGCCACCAACGTGGACTTCGCCACGCACTGCATCCCGCCCGCGGTCGCGGGCATCCCGCCGATCGACGGTACGACGACCGCGAGCATCGCGGTGGACAACGCCAGTCCGAAGGTCGGCGACACCGTCACCGTCACCTACACCGTCGTCAAGCCCGCCGCCAGCAACCCCACCGCCATCGCCCTGCCGGCCGACATCATGACGCCCACGGGCAAGGTCACTCTCGGCGGTGCGCAGACGGGGGACGTGACGGTCGCCGGGCCCAAGAAGAACGACCCGGTGCCGGGCAACGGCGCCTTCCCGTCGTTCTCCATGACCGGCACCTTCAAGGTCACCGCGGCCGGATCGATCACGCTCTCGCCCGGTGACTACAACATCCACACCAGCTACATCCTCGAGCTGGACACCCCGTGCACGGTGACCAACCCGCCCGCCCCGGTCTCCGCGACCGTCACGGCGACGGACGCCACCCCGGTCAACAACCGTGCCATCACGCTGGGTTCGGCCTCCGGCAACCCCGGTGCCGGTGTGACCGTCAACGGCAGCAACTTCACGCCGGGCGCGACCGTCACCCTGGCCGGGCGCTCCGGGGACACCCAGACCGCGGACAAGGCGACGGTCACCGCCGCTGGCGACGGCTCCTTCAGCGGCTCCCTCGTCGTCAACGACAAGACGACGACGGGGATCGTGGCGTACGAGGGAAGCGCGTGGAGCGCCGGCAAGGGGGCGGGGCCCGCGGCCTACGTCGTGAACGACACCACCCCTGTTCCCGCCGGCAGCCAGAAGGTCACCACCACGGTGAAGGCGGGCACGCTGTCCATGTCCCAGGCCGGGGACTCGGTCGCCCTTTCGGCGGTCGACTTCGGCAAGGGCGGGGCCTCCACCGGCGCCCTGAACGCCGTCACCGTCAAGGACTTCCGCGGCGGACCCGCGGGCTGGTCCCTGACCGGCAAGGTCACCGACCTCACCGGTCCCGGCGCCAAGATCGATGCCGGGAAGCTGAGCTGGACCCCTGCCTGCACCACCAAGGCGGGCAGCCCTAGCACCTGCCAGGCGGGTTCCGCGGGCACGGTGGGCAGTGCGGGAGCGACCCTGGCGTCCACCCCCAACGGCACGCTGACCGGCGGCGAGTTCACGGCGAACGCGGGACTCTCGCTGGACGTACCGGCGTTCACGCCTCCCGGGTCGTACTCGGGCGTGCTCACCCTGACGCTCAGCTGACCGTACGGGCGTCCGCACCCGCCTGTTCCCCTCGTCCCGCCGAAGTCCGTCGAAGCCCGTCGAAGTCCGTCGAAGTCCGTCGTCGATGTCCGTGGGGGCCGCACCCATGAGAAAGCCCTACGTCCTCCTCCTGGGCCTCTTCCTGGCCCTCTTCGTCGCGCCCGCACCCGCGCACGCCGCCGACAACGGCAGCTGGTCCGTCTACCCGGCCTCCTTGAAGGTCGCCGCCCGCCCGTACTTCTACCTCTCCGCCGACCCCGGGACGACCATCGAGGACAAGGTGGTCGTGGCGAACAGGACCGGGCAGCCGCTGAGCTTCCGGCTGTATGCCGCCGACGCCTACAACACCCCGCGCGACGGCGGTTTCGCCGTCAGGACGGTGCGGGAGAAGCAGCGGGGCGTCGGCGCCTGGGCGAAGCCCGCCACGTCACGCGTGACGGTCCCGGCACACGGCAAGGTCACCGTCCCCTTCACACTGCACGTGCCCGAGGATGCGGAACCCGGCGACCACCCGGGTGCGCTCGTGGCCCTCGACGAACGGATCGACAAGGGCGACGGCTCCCTCGCGCTCGGTGTGCAGCGGGCGGTCGCCGCCCGCGTCTACCTGCGCGTCGGCGGCCCGACCCTGCCCGCGATCTCCGTGGAGAACGTCCACGTCGTCCACCACCAGCCGCTCGTCCCCGGCCTCGGCGACAGCACGGCGACCATCTCCTACACCCTGCACAACACCGGCAACGTCACCCTCGACCCGAAGGTGCACCTGCGCGCCAAGGGCCTGTTCGGCCGTACGCTCCTGTCCCGCAACCTGTCCCGCATCCCCTCCGAACTGCTGCCCGGACAGCGCGTCCACCTCAGTGAACCATGGCGGGGCGCGCCTCAACTCGACTGGGGCGACGTGACGTTGACGGCGAGCGCGACGGACACGCGGAACTCGGAGAGCGCGTCGTTCTTCGCGCTGCCGTGGGCGGCGGCGGTGGTCGTGCTCGTGGGGGCGGTCGTGGGAGCGGCCCTCGCGGTCAGAGCGCGTCGGGGCCGCGCTCTCCCGTCCGTACCCGTACGACCGTCTCGACCGGCAGCGCCCACACCTTCCCGTCCCCGATCTTCCCCGTCTGCGCGGCCTTGACGATCGCGTCGATCACGGCGTCCGACTCGGCGTCGTCGACCACGACCTCGATACGGACCTTGGGGACGAGGTCGACCTGGTACTCGGCGCCGCGGTACACCTCGGTGTGGCCGCGCTGCCGCCCGTACCCGCTGGCCTCGGTCACGGTCAGACCGTGCACGCCCAGCTCCTGGAGAGCCGTCTTCACCTCGTCGAGGCGGTACGGCTTGACGGTCGCGGTGATGAGCTTCATGCCTGGCTCTTGACCTTCTGCGTGGAGGAGAGGACGGAGGACGAGACCGGGGCGCCGTGCCCCAGGACGCCGTGATCGTATGCGGTCTCGGCGTGCACCGTAAGGTCCAGGCCCTTGTACTCCTGCTCCTCGCTCGCCCGGAAGTCCATCGCCTTGTCGATCAGCTTGCCGATGCCGTACGTCACGAGGAAGGCGTACGCCGCCACGACGACCACGGCCACCAGCTGCTTGCCGAGCTGGGCGAGCCCGCCGCCGTAGAGGAGGCCCTCGGCGGAGCCTGTCATCGCCTTCTGAGCGAAGACGCCGATGAGCAGGGTGCCGATGATGCCGCCGACCAGGTGGACACCGACGACGTCGAGCGAGTCGTCGTAGTTGAGCTTGAACTTCCAGCTCACGGCGTACGAGCAGACGACACCGGCGGCCAGGCCCACGACCAGGGCGCCGAGGAGGGAGACCGAGCCGCAGGAGGGCGTGATGGCGACCAGACCGGCGACGGCACCGGACGCGGCGCCCAGCGTCGTCGGATGCCCGTCGCGCTTCTGCTCGACGAAGAGCCAGCCGAGCAGGCCGGTGCAGCCGGCGGCGAGGGTGTTGAGGAAGGCGGCCGCCGCGAGGCCGTTGGCTCCGAGTGCCGAGCCCGCGTTGAAGCCGAACCAGCCGAACCAGAGCAGGCCCGCGCCCAGCATCACCATGGGCAGGTTGTGCGGACGCATCGCGTCCTTCTTGAAGCCGAGCCGCGGGCCGAGGACCAGGCAGAGGGCCAGACCGGAGGCGCCGGAGGTGATTTCCACGGGGAGTCCGCCCGCGAAGTCGAGGGCGCCGAGGCGGTGCGCGATCCAGCCGCCGGGGCCCCACACCCAGTGGGTGACGGGAACGTATACGAGCAGCGCCCACACCGGCACGAAGACCAGCCAGGCCGCGAATTTCACGCGGTCCGCGATCGCGCCGCTGATCAGCGCTGCCGTGATGATCGCGAAGGTGAGCTGGAAGGTGGCGAACAGCAGGGTGGGGACGGTGCCCTGCACGCTGTCGGGCCCGAGACCGGCCATCCCGGCGTGCTTCAGACCGCCGATGAGTCCGCCGCCGACGTCGTCGCCGAAGGCCAGCGAGTACCCGGCGGCCAGCCACACCACCGTGACCAGGGCGATCGACACGAAGCTCATCATCAGCATGTTGAGGACGCTCTTCGTGCGGACCATGCCGCCGTAGAAGAGGGCGAGGCCCGGGGTCATCAGCAGGACGAGGGCGGTGGCGGCGAGCAGCCAGGCGGTGTCACCTGTGTCTACGTGCGCTGCGGCGAAGGTCACGGTCGTCTCCAACGAGGTGGGGGCTCGTCAGAGGCTCACTTCCGTGCGTTTCCGGATGTGCACGTCCGTGTTTCCGTGATGTTTCGTTGCGTGGAGGTTTCCTGAATCTCACAGGGTGGACAGCGATCGCCCGGTGATCGCTCGGCTGTACGGCGGGGCTCTGTGGATCAGGGAGAATGGGCGCCATGAGCGTTCGTAGTCAGTCATCCGAGCCGTCGGCGTCGTCGGCACCCCACCGCGCCGGCTTCGCCTGCTTCGTGGGCCGCCCCAACGCGGGCAAGTCCACCCTCACGAACGCTCTGGTCGGCCAGAAGGTGGCGATCACCGCGGACCAGCCGCAGACGACGCGGCACACGGTCCGGGGGATCGTGCACCGGGAGGACGCCCAGCTGATCCTGGTCGACACCCCTGGGCTGCACAAGCCGCGGACGCTGCTGGGTGAGCGGCTCAACGACGTCGTCCGCACGACCTGGGCCGAGGTCGACGTGATCGGCTTCTGTCTGCCGGCGAACGAGAAGCTCGGGCCCGGTGACCGTTTCATCGCGAAGGAACTGGCGTCCATCAAGAAGACGCCGAAGATCGCGATCGTCACCAAGACCGACCTGGTGGACAGCAAGACGCTCGCCGAGCAGCTCATCGCGATCGACCAGCTCGGCAAGGAGCTGGGCTTCGAGTGGGCGGAGATCGTGCCGGTGTCGGCGGTCGGTGACAAGCAGGTGGACCTGCTGGCCGATCTGATCGTTCCGCTCCTTCCGGAGGGGCCCGCCCTGTATCCCGAGGGCGATCTCACCGACGAGCCCGAGCAGGTCATGATCGCGGAGCTGATTCGGGAGGCGGCGCTGGAGGGTGTGCGGGACGAGCTTCCGCACTCCATCGCGGTCGTGGTGGAGGAGATGCTGCCTCGCGAGGACCGCCCCGCGGACAAGCCTCTCCTCGACATCCATGCCTTCGTCTACATCGAGCGGCCGAGCCAGAAGGGGATCATCATCGGGCCGAAGGGCGCGCGTCTGAAGCAGGTCGGCATCAAGAGCCGTAAGCAGATCGAGGCGCTGCTGGGCACTCCCGTGTTCCTGGACCTCCATGTGAAGGTTGCCAAGGACTGGCAGCGGGATCCTCGGCAGTTGCGGAAGCTGGGCTTCTGAGCCGTTTCCTCGCCCCCGCCGCCCCTTCCCGTCCCGACCCTGGGGGCTGCCGCCCCCAGACCCCCGCTTTCGGCCTGAACGGCCTCGTCCTCAAGCGCCGGACGGGCTGAAAAGCTCAAACCCCGGCCGGCGAAAAATCAGCCCTTCCGGCATTTGAGGAGCGGGGGTCCGGGGGCCGGAACTCTTTCCTCCACCTCCCGCGTTCTCCCCACGTGACACTTCAGCAAGAGATCGTCGGCAACGCCATGCAGATGGCGGTCGTCAACCTGAGCCCCGGCCAGACCGTCTACTGCGAGGCGGGCAAGTTCCTGTTCAAGACGACGAACGTGACCATGGAGACCCGCCTCTCCGGTCCGTCGAACAGCGGCGGGCAGTCCCAGAACGGCGGAAGCGGCGTGGGCGGCATGCTGCGCCAGGCCATGGGCACGGCCATGCAGGTCGGCCAGCGCATGCTCGCGGGCGAGTCGATCGCGTTCCAGTGCTTCAGCGCACAGGGCGGCGAGGGCACCGTCGGCTTCGCGGGCGTGCTCCCGGGCGAGATGCGCGCCCTGGAACTCGACGGCACACGCGCGTGGTTCGCCGAGAAGGACGCCTTCGTGGCCGCCGAGTCCACCGTCGACTTCGGCATCGCCTTCCAGGGCGGCCGCACCGGCATGAGCGGCGGCGAGGGCTTCATCCTGGAGAAGTTCACCGGGTACGGCACGGTGATCATCGCGGGCGCCGGCAACTTCATCGACCTCAACCCGGCCGACTTCGGCGGCCGCATCGAGGTCGACACGGGCTGCGTCGTCGCCTTCGAGGAAGGCATCCAGTACGGCGTCCAGCGCGTCGGCGGACTCAACCGCCAGGGCATCATGAACGCCGTCTTCGGCGGCGAGGGCCTGTCCCTGGCGACTCTGGAGGGCAACGGCCGGGTGATCCTGCAGTCCCTCACCATCGAGAGCCTGGCGAACGCCCTGAAGAAGGCCCAGGGCGGCGACAAGCAGGGCCCGACGGGCGGACTGTTCTCCACTCATGCCGGATGACGCACTCCGGGTGAGGCGCCCCGCGACCGACCGATGAGTTGCGGGCGCCGGTGGGGTCTGAGGTGATGACAACAAACCCCACACCAGGAAGCAGGCACCCGCCATGGGAAAGCTGGTCTCCACGATCTTCGTCACCCTCGACGGCGTCTACCAGGCCCCCGGCGGCCCCCAGGAGGACACCCGGGGCGGCTTCGAGCACGGCGGCTGGAGTTTCGTGTACGGCGACGAGGACTTCGGCCGGTTCGTCGGCGAGGTCTTCGAGCGCCCCGCCGCGTTCCTCCTCGGCCGCCGAACGTACGACATCTTCGCCGCGTACTGGCCGAAGGTGACCGACCCCGCCAACCGCATCGCCGCCCAGCTGAACGCGCTGCCGAAGTACGTCCCCTCGTCCACCCTCACCGACCCCGCCTGGGCCGGCACGACGGTGATCAGCGGCGACCTCGCCAAGGAGGTCACCGCCCTCAAGGAGCGCACCGACGGCGAGCTCCAGGTGCACGGCAGCGGCGCCCTCGTCCAGTCCCTGCTGGACCTCGGCCTCGTCGACACCCTCCACCTGGTGACGTTCCCGGTGGTGCTCGGCACCGGCCTCCGGCTCTTCAGGGAGGGCGCCGTACCGACCAAGTTCCGCCACACCGGCGGCCGTACCACCCCCGCCGGGGTCTCCATCCAGACGTACGACGTGGCCGGACGGCCCGACTACGGCTCGTACGAGCTGCCGGAAAACGCCTAGCCGAAGATCAGCCGCGCCGGTACGGTGATCGCTCCCGTGGGAGCCGCCGACGTCTCCGCACACCCGCCGGAGACCGGGAGAGCCGCCCGCATGTCGTCGATCGCCGTACCGCGCCCGCTCGCGCCCCGCCGGGCCTGGCTCACCGACCTGCCCGTACTGCTCGTCGCGGTCGTGTGGGGCGCCAGCTATCTCGCCGCCAAGGACATCACCACCGCCCGGACGGTGCTCGCCGTGCTGGTGCTGCGCTTCGCCGTGGTCCTGCCCGTGCTCGCCGTCGTCGCACGGCGCTCCCTGCGTGCCCTCACCGCCGCCCAGTGGCGCGGCGCCGCCCTGCTCGGGCTGATCCTCGGCGGGATCTTCCTGCTGGAGACATACGGCGTCGTCCACACCTCGGCGACCAACGCCGGCCTCATCATCAGCCTCACCATGATCTTCACGCCGCTCGCCGAGGCCGCCGTCACCCGCGTCCGGCCCCCGCGGGCGTTCCTCGCCGCGGCCGGCCTCTCCGTGCTCGGCGTCGTCCTGCTCACCCAGGGCGGCGGCTTCACCCGCCCCTCCCTCGGCGACCTGCTGATGCTGCTCGCCGCCCTCGCCCGCACCGTGCACGTCCTCGCGATGTCCCGCATCAGGGCCGTCCGGGGCGCGGAGGCCCTGCCGCTCACCACCGTCCAACTCGGCGCCGCCGTCGTCGTGTTCGCGGTCCTGTCCGCGGGCGCCGACACCACGCCGTGGGGCACGGCGGCCGGCTTCGGGGTGCGCGAGTGGGCCGGGCTGCTGTTCCTGTCCGTGTGCTGCACGCTGTTCGCGTTCTTCGTGCAGATGTGGGCCGTGCGCCGGACCTCCCCCTCGCGGGTCAGCCTGCTGCTCGGCACCGAGCCCCTGTGGGCCGCCGCGGCCGGCATCGCGCTCGGCGGGGAACGGCTCGGAGTCCTCGGTCTGACGGGCGGTGCGCTGGTGCTTGTGGGGACCGCGTGGGGACGCCGGGCCGCAGGTTAACGCGCGGAAAACTCATCGGACTTGACGGGAAAATCTCCGGACTTGACATTGACATGCCACTGTCTACGCGCGTCATCATGAGGGCATGACATCCCCCACACGCACCACTCGCATCGGTGCCGCAGCCGCCCTGCTGTCCGCCCTCCTCGTGGGCGGCGCCGTCACCGCCACCCCGGCGTCCGCCGCGGTCGGCAGCATCTGCTACAGCGCCCTGCCCTCCCAGGCGCACGACACCCTCGACCTGATCGACCAGGGCGGGCCGTACCCGTACTCGCAGGACGGCACCGTCTTCTCGAACCGCGAGCGGGTCCTGCCCAGCCAGCCGTCCGGGTACTACCACGAGTACACGGTCATCACCCCCGGCTCCTCCACGCGCGGTGCCCGCCGCATCGTGACCGGTGAGGAGACCCAGGAGGACTACTACACCTCGGACCACTACGCCACGTTCAACCTGATCGACTTCGGCTGCTGAGCGACTTCCCCCGCTCAGTCGCTCCGAGGGAACGGTGCGCCGGAAGTCCGGTCGGCGCTCATCCGGACTTCCGGCTCTCCGCGGCGGCGAACAGCGCGAGCGCCAGCACCACCAGGGCGACGCTCGCATAGACCCCGTAGCCGTCCAGGAAGCCGAGCCGTTGCACGAGGCCCGCATGCCAGTGGGTGAACTCGTGCACCAGGCCCAGCACGCCCTGCACCAGGGCGATGAATCCGACGAGCTCCAGCAGCTGCTTCATGCTCCGACCCTCGCCCCGCGGACCCCCCACAGACATCGGCCGCGGGGCGAGTCGTGCCCGACGGAAGTCCACCGTCCGGCGACGCCGTGCACCTAAAGTCTCCAAGGGCGCGACTTTGGTCGTGAATCCGCCGTGTGGAGGGGTGACGGCGCGCCGTACTGCGTAGATTTGTCGACCGTGAGGGATGACAAGCCGACACCGGCCGCGGGGGTCATAGGCCGCAGATGGCTGTTCCCGTCGGCCCTACTGCACGAGATCGACCCCGATGCCGGGCGACCCGGGCGGCCCCGGCGCACCGCGCGGGACTGGGTCGTCGACTTCACCTGCTTCCTGCTCGCCGTGGCCATCGGTCTGGCGGCCGCGGACACCCTGCACCACGACACGCACACCCCGCACGCCCTCGCCGTCGTCGACCAGCTGCTGGGTGCGCTGTCCTGCGCCGCGGTGTGGGCGCGCCGCCGGTGGCCGCTCGGGCTGGCCGTCGCGATGATCCCCGTCGGCCTCCTGTCGAACACGGCGGGCGGCGCCGGGATGGTCGCCGTCTTCACCCTCGCCGTGCACCGGCCCTTCCGGTACGTCGCCTGGATCGGCGGTATCTCCCTCGCGCTGATCCCGCTGTTCTTCTGGATGCGCCCGGACCCCGACCTGCCGTACGCGGGCGCGGTCGCGTTCGCGGAGCTGTTCACCCTCACCGTCATCGGCTGGGGCATGTTCGTACGGTCCAAGCGCCAGCTCATGGTGAGCCTGCGCGACCGCGCCCGGCGTGCCGAGACGGAGGCGCAGCTGCGCGCAGAGCAGGCGCAGCGGCTCGCCCGCGAGGCCATCGCCCGTGAGATGCACGACGTCCTCGCGCACCGGCTGACCCTGCTGAGCGTGCACGCGGGTGCCCTGGAGTTCCGGCCCGACGCGCCCCAGGAGGAGGTCGCGCGGGCGGCCGGCGTCATCCGGGAGAGCGCGCACGAGGCCCTCCAGGACCTGCGGGAGATCATCGGCGTCCTGCGGGCGGGCGAGCCCGACGACGCGGGCCGCCCGCAGCCGACGCTCGCCGCGCTGGACGGGCTGGTCGCCGAGTGCCGCGAGGCCGGTATGAAGGTCACCCTCGCAAGCCGCGTCACCGACCCCGCCGCCGTCCCGTCCTCCGTCGGCCGCACCGCGTACCGCATCGCCCAGGAGGCCCTGACCAACGCCCGCAAACACGCCCCCGGCACCGAGGTCACCGTCTCCGTCACGGGCACCCCGGGCGAGGGCCTCGTCGTGGACGTACGCAATCCCGCCCCGGAGGGGGAGGTGCCCGCGGTGCCCGGCTCCGGGCAGGGGCTGATCGGGCTGACGGAACGGGCCACCCTGACCGGTGGCCGGCTGGAGCACGGGCCGGAGCCGGACGGCGGGTTCCGGGTGCGGGCCTGGCTGCCCTGGGGATGAGGCGACCCGGCCGCGGCGGCCCCGCCCACCGTGATTACGTAAGGCCCATGACTGCGATCAGACTGCTCCTCGTCGACGACGACCCCCTGGTGCGGGCCGGGCTGTCCCTGATGATGGGCGGCGCCGAGGACATCGAGATCGTCGGCGAGGCCGCCGACGGCACCGAGGTCGAGGAACTCGTCGACCGCACCCGCCCCGACGTGGTCCTCATGGACATCCGGATGCCGTCGGTCGACGGCCTCACGGCCACCGAGCGGCTGCGGGACCGCAAGGACGCCCCGCAGATCGTGGTCCTCACCACCTTCCACGCCGACGAACAGGTACTGCGCGCCCTGCGCGCGGGAGCCGCCGGGTTCGTCCTGAAGGACACCCCGCCCGCCGAGATCGTCGACGCCGTGCGCCGGGTCGCGGTGGGCGACCCCGTGCTGTCACCCACCGTCACACGGCAGTTGATGGAGCACGCCGCGGGCTCCGGGGCCGACACCCGGCGCACGCACGCGCGCGTGCGCATCGACGCCCTCAACGACCGCGAACGCGAGGTTGCCGTCGCGGTCGGCCGGGGCCTGTCCAACGCAGAGATCGCCGCCACGCTCTTCATGAGCGTCGCCACCGTGAAGACCCATGTCTCCCGCATCCTGGCCAAGCTGGACCTCAACAACCGTGTGCAGGTCGCCCTGTTGGCGTACGACGCGGGCCTTCTGGAGGAGCCGGAGGGGAACGGGCACTGAGCGCTCCGCGGGGATGTGCCGGTCGGTCGTCCGCGGCGTCGTCGTGGCTTGTCGCGCCCCGCGGCGCAGCACATCGGCCGTGGCATCAGGCGGTGCCCGGGCACTGACGCCGCCCGCCGTGCGTTGTCGGTGCACCGGGGGAAAACCGGGCGGGGGACGGGGCGGGACGGGACGGGGAGAGCATGGCGGACTTGATCGACCTGGGGGAGTTCGGCGACGGATTCCGCGAGGACCCGCATTCCGTGTACGCGCGACTGCGCGAGCGCGGGCCGGTGCACCGGGTGCGGCTGCCCGTGCCCGACCAGCACCACGTGACCTGGCTCGTCGTCGGCCACGAGGAGGCGCGCACGGCGCTCGCCGACCCGCGGCTGGCCAAGGACGGCAGCAGGATCGGCATGGTGTTCCTCGACGAGGAGCTGATCGGGAAGCACCTGCTGGCTTGCGACCCGCCCCAGCACACACGCCTGCGCGGCCTGGTCTCGCGGGCCTTCACCATGCGCCGCGTGGAGGAGCTGCGGCCCAGGATCCAGGAGATCACCGACGAACTGCTCGACGCCATGCTGCCGCGCGGCCGCGCCGACCTCGTGGACTCCTTGGCGTATCCGCTGCCGATCACCGTCATCTGCGAGTTGCTCGGCGTACCGGAGTTGGATCGCGGCGAGTTCCGGAAGATGTCCTCGGAAGCGGTCGCGCCGACCGACGCGGACCTCGAACACAACGCGTTCACGCGGCTCGCCGAGTACCTCACCGAGCTGATCGAGGACAAGCGGCGGTCCGGGCCGAGCGGCGACCTGCTCAGCGAGCTGATCCGCACCACCGCCGAGGACGGCGACCGGCTCTCCCCGGGCGAACTGCGCGGCATGGCCTTCATCCTGCTCATCGCCGGGCACGAGACGACGGTCAACCTGATCGGCAACGCCGTCCACGCCCTGCTCACCCACCCGGACCAACTCGCGGCCCTGCGCGCCGACTTGAGCCTCGTAGACGGGGTGGTCGAGGAGACGCTGCGCTACGAGGGACCGGTGGAGAACGCCACGTTCCGGTTCGCCGCCGAACCCCTGGAGATCGGCGGCACACAGGTGGCGAAGGGTGACTTCGTCATGGTCGGCCTCACCGCGGCCGACCGCGACGGACTGCGCTACCCCGCCCCGGACCGCTTCGACATCCACCGCGACACCCGCGGCCACCTGGCCTTCGGCCACGGCATCCACTACTGCCTCGGCGCCCCCTTGGCCCGCCTCGAAGCCCGTACGGCGATCCGCGCCCTCCTGGAGCGAGCCCCCGGCCTGGCCCTCGACGGCCCACCCGGCGACTGGCTCCCCGGCATGCTGATGCGCGGGGTGCGCAGTCTGCCGGTGCGCTGGTAGAACACCGTGATCCGGACGTTCCCAGGGGGGCATGCGTGCTGCGCACCGCGGAGATCACCGCCGAGCTGACCGGACCGCTCGGCGGCGACGACTTCCACCATCTGCACTGGAGTTCCAAGCTGGAGTTCAGCGTGGACTGCTTCATCTGCGAGCGGACCGGCCGCACCACGGTCTACGAGCGCGGCGCCGAACGGGCGCTGTGCTCGGGCAGCCGCAGCGGTTTCCGCAGCCACTACACCGCCGGCCGGATCGCCGCGTACGACACGACCTCCGGTTCCGAGCGGCTCGCACTACGGGCCCTGGTGGACTTCTGGTGGGCCCCCTTCGAGGACGTGAGGGACAGCAGACGGGGAATGGCGCCCACCAGCCACCCCTGGGTGCGTCTGAACCTGCGCTACCACTGCCCGAAGACCAAGGAGTCGGGCACGACCAGCATCCAGACCAATCTGGTCCGGCCGTACGAACTGAGATGCGCCCACTGCGAGTCCCTCATGGCGACGGACGCCGCGGCCCCCGCGATACGCCTGCTCACCTGAACACCGACTCCACCCGCCCCGGAACCTCCGCAGGTCGGCCGGCGGCCGCCGGCCTGGTCCTCGGGCTGGGGCGGCTCACCTGAAGGCGGTCTCGGCCCGGCCCGGGATCTCTGCGAGTGCGACTTGTCTGCGCTCTCGCCGGGAGACCTCGCAGGCCTCGGCGATGCGCAGCGCCTGGAGGGCCTCGCGACCGTCGCAGGGGTTGGGGCGCCGGCCGAGGACGACCTCGACGAATGCGGCCAGCTCGGCCTCGTAGGCAGGTCCGAAGCGCTCAAGGAAGCCGGACCACGGCTTGTCCGCCGCCGGGGGCCCGGTCGGCTCCGTGGACGCGATCGGCGTGCGGTCGTCCAGACCGACGACGATCTGGTCGAGCTCCCCGGCCAGCTCCATGCGGACGTCGTAGCCGGCGCCGTTCAGCCGCGTCGCCGTGGCCGTGGCGAGGGTGCCGTCGTCGAGCGTGAGCAGCGCGGCCCCCGTGTCCACGTCACCGGCCTCCCGGAACATCGGCGGCCCGGCGTCGGACCCGGCCGCGTACACCTCGACGACCTCGTGTCCCGTCACCCAGCGCAGCGCGTCGAAGTCGTGGATCAACGCGTCCCGGTACAGCCCGCCGGACAGCCGCAGCCACCCGGGAGCGGGAGGAACCTGGTCGGAGGTCACCGCCCGTACGGTGTGCAGCCGCCCGAGCCGGCCCGAGAGCACCGCGTCGCGTGCGCCCGTGTAGCCCGCGTCGAAGCGGCGCTGGAACCCCATCTGCAGAATCGTCCCGGCCGCCTCGACCTCGCTGATGGCGTGCAGGGTTCCGGGCAGATCCAGCGCTATGGGCTTCTCGCAGAACACCGGGAGCCCCGAGCGTGCTGCCCGACCGATCAGTTCGGCGTGGGCCGACGTCGCCGTTGTGATCACCACGGCGTCCACGCCCCACTTGAAGATCTCGTCGACCCCCGGCGCAGCCGTCTCCCCGAGGCGGAGCGCGAGCTCCTGGGCCCGCGCCGGATCCACATCCGTGAGGATCAGCGACCCCACCTCGCGGTTGCGGCTGAGCGTGTTCGCATGGATGGTGCCGATCCGGCCCGTACCGATGACCCCGATGCGCATGAAAACAAAGTGAGGGTTCAGTGCGTACGCTGTCAATGCATATGTCCGGACAATCGAACTACACAACTTCCCGTCAACAACTCGTGGAGCTACGCTCGCCCCGTGCCGAAACCAGAAGTGGACCCGACCGCGTCGCTCGAGCTCCGTGTGGACCGGAGCTCTCCGGTGCCGTTGTACTTCCAGCTGTCCCAGCAGCTCGAAGCGGCGATCGAGCACGGAGCGCTCACCCCCGGCAGCCTGCTGGGCAACGAGATCGAGCTGGCCGCACGGCTCGGCCTGTCCCGGCCCACGGTCCGCCAGGCCATCCAGTCCCTCGTCGAGAAGGGCCTCCTGGTGCGCCGCCGCGGCGTGGGCACGCAGGTCGTGCACAGCCAGGTCAAGCGCCCCCTGGAGCTCTCCAGCCTCTACGACGACCTGGAGGCGGCCGGCCAGCGCCCCGCCACCAAGGTGCTCGTCAACAAGGTCGTACCCGCGACCGCCGAGGTCGCCGCGGCCCTCAATGTGGCCGAGGACAGCGACGTCCACCGCGTGGAGCGCCTGCGGCTGGCCCACGGAGAGCCGATGGCCCACCTGTGCAACTTCATCCCGCCGGGCCTGCTCGACCTGGACACCGCCCAGCTGGAGGCCACCGGCCTGTACCGCATGATGCGCGCCGCCGGGATCACCCTGCACAGCGCCCGCCAGACGATCGGCGCCCGCGCCGCCACGGCCGCCGAGGCCGAGCGCCTCGCCGAAACCGAGGGCGCCCCCCTGCTCACCATGCAGCGCGTCACGTTCGACGACACGGGCCGCGCGGTCGAGTACGGCACCCACACATACCGCCCGACGCGCTACTCGTTCGAGTTCCAGCTGCTCGTACGGTCCTGAGGGGCCGGAGGCCGGGGCCGGTCCCGGTTCGTCGCAATGTCAGGACAAACCGGTCGGGTCTGCGGACTTCGCCACACACGGCGCCCCCCTGTGCTCCCCAGCACAGCACCCTTACCCACGGTGAGGCAGAATCGGGCCTTGATGAGCACCTACGGCAACTTCACCGCCCCCATAGGGTCCAGGCGTGCCCCCGCGCTCCGTACCGTCGGCACACGGGAGCGCCGCTCGCACCTGACCGCACCCCGCGTGCCCACGGTCGGCATCGACATCGGCGGCACAAAAGTGATGGCGGGCGTCGTCGACGCCGACGGAAACATCCTGGAGAAGCTCCGCACGGAGACCCCGGACAAGTCCAAGAGCCCCAAGGTCGTCGAGGACACCATCGTCGAACTGGTCCTGGACCTCTCCGACCGGCACGACGTGCACGCGGTCGGCATCGGCGCGGCCGGCTGGGTCGACGCCGACCGCAACCGCGTCCTGTTCGCCCCTCACCTGTCCTGGCGCAACGAGCCCCTGCGGGACCGGATCGCGGGCCGCCTCGCGGTCCCGGTCCTGGTGGACAACGACGCCAACACCGCCGCCTGGGCCGAGTGGCGCTTCGGCGCGGGCCGCGGCGAGGACCACCTCGTCATGATCACGCTGGGCACCGGCATCGGTGGTGCGATCCTGGAGGACGGCCAGGTCAAGCGGGGCAAGTACGGCGTCGCGGGTGAGTTCGGCCATATGCAGGTCGTGCCCGGCGGCCACCGCTGCCCGTGCGGCAACCGCGGCTGCTGGGAGCAGTACAGCTCCGGCAACGCGCTGGTCCGCGAGGCCAAGGAACTGGCCGCCGCCGACTCCCCGGTGGCGTACGGGATCATCGAGCACGTCAAGGGCAACATCGCCGACATCACCGGCCCGATGATCACCGAGCTGGCCCGCGAGGGCGACGCGATGTGCATCGAGCTGCTCCAGGACATCGGGCAGTGGCTCGGTGTCGGCATCGCGAACCTGGCGGCCGCCCTGGACCCGTCCTGCTTCGTGATCGGCGGCGGTGTCTCGGCCGCCGACGACCTGCTGATCGGCCCCGCGCGGGACGCCTTCAAGCGTCAGCTCACCGGCCGCGGCTACCGCCCCGAGGCCCGTATCGCCCGCGCCCAGCTCGGCCCCGAGGCCGGCATGGTCGGCGCCGCCGACCTCGCCCGCCTGGTCGCCCGCCGCTTCCGCCGTGCCAACCGGCGCCGGGTCGAGCGGCACGAGCGCTACGGGCGGTATCTGGAGACCCGCCGCTCCACCAGGGACACCGCATGACCGCCTCGCTGCCGCGCCAGGCCCTGCCCCCGGACGAGCCGCGGAAGCCGGCCGAGGACCGCCGGCACAAGATCCGCCGCAGGGCGCTCACCCTGCTCATCATCGTGCTGCTCATCGGCGTCCCGGCCGGCTACCTGGCGATCTCCGCCAGCCAGAGCCGCGACAGCGGCAAGGACAAGGAGGCCAAGTACGCGGCGACCGGCCTGACCAAGGGCTGGCCGTCGAAGGTGCAGCGCCGCCTCTACCAGGTGCCGATGCCGCACCCCTCGGGCAAGGTCGCGAGCTACGAGACGAACAACTGGAAGACCAGCCGTCTCTACGTCCAGTTCCAGACCCCCCTGCGCAACCTCGACGTCTTCCTCCACGACATGGGCGTCACCCGCGCCGATCTGAAGCGGGGCGACATCACCATCAGCGCACGCGACCAGAAGATCACCGGCTGGGACTTCACCAGCCCGGGCCCCTGGTACGGCCTGGTCCACGAGCAGAAGGCACCCAAGCCCACCCAGTACGTCATGATGAGCCTCGGGAACAGGAACAACCCGTTCTTCTACGTCGTCTCCCGTACGGTTCCCTGACGCGGCCGGCCTCGGCGCGGCCGCCGGAGCCGATTGTCAGACCCCGCCCGTAGAGTCGAAGACGTCTGATCCGACTCACGGGACGGGAGGTGACAGGTCGTATGAGCGACACCGCTGCGGTGGCCGCGCGAGCGGGGGAGCAGGGCGCGGGGGAGTCCGTGCCCGTCGGGCTTGCGGCCGTCTTCCTGCCCGCCCCGCTGCCCAGGGACGGCCGGATCGCCTTCTGGGATCCCGAGGGCGGCCCACTGACCGCAGGGGACACCGAGCTCACGGTCGTACGACCGCATGGCGCGGGAGTACGGCGCAGGACCGCCCCCGCGCTCTCCCTCCCGGTCGGCGAGGCGCTGCCCCACCTCGTCCGTGCCCGCCGCGACCCGGCCGCCCACCCCGCCACCGCCTGCTGGGGCGCGGCCGCACTGCACGCGCTGCGGCTCATCGCCCGCGGACGCCTGCTGCCCGGTCTGACACCCACCGGACACGACGCCTGGCGGGCCGGCCCCCTGGACCCGGACGACATCGCACACATCCGGTCGGTCGCCGCGGCCCTGCCGTACGAGGGCCACGCCGTCCCGCTGCCCGGACCGGGCCCGCTCAGGCTGCCCGAGCCGGAGGCGCTGCTGCGCTCCTTCCTGGACGCGGTCGCCGACACCCTCCCGCGCACCCCCGCCGCACCGCACGCCTCCGGCAGGCCCTTCGCCGACCGCCGCCCGCAGCGCCTGCCCGAGGCCCACGACTGGGCCGCCGAGGTCGCCGCCGGCATGGACGCGGGCGTGCGCATCTCGCTCCGCCTCGACCTGTCGGCGTACGAGCTGTTCGACCGGGACGAGGGCGTGCGCACCGCGGGCGCCGCGATCGTCCAGGTGCACAGCCTCGCCGACCCCACGCTGATCACCGACGCGGCGGCCCTGTGGGCGGGCGAGGCGGACGCGGCGTTCGGCCCCCGCGCCCGCGTGGACGCGGCCCTCGCCGTGCGGCGCGCGGCCCGGATCTGGCCGCCGCTGGACCGGCTCTCCGAGCAGGACGTGCCCGACGTCCTGCCGCTGTACGACGAGGAGCTCGGCGAACTGCTCGGCGTGGCGGCGACCCGGCTCGCGGCCGCCGGGGTCGCCGTGCACTGGCCCCGGGACCTGGCCCAGGACCTGAGCGCCGCCGCGGTGGTCCGGCCCGCTCCGGGCTCCGCGACCGACGGCACCGGCTTCTTCGAGAGCGAGGAACTCCTCCAGTTCCGCTGGCAGTTGGCGCTCGGCGGCGACCCGCTCAGCGAGGCCGAGATGGACGCGCTGGCCGAGGCTCACCGTCCGGTGGTGCGGCTGCGGGACCGCTGGGTCCTGGTCGACCCCGCCCTGGTCCGCAAGGCCCGCAAGCGCGAACTGGGCCTGCTCGACCCGGTGGACGCGCTCTCGGTCGCGCTCAGCGGCAGTGCGGAGGTGGACGGCGAGACGGTCGAGGCGGTACCGGTCGGCGCCCTGGCGGCCCTGCGTGACCGTCTGACGGCCGGGGTACGTCCCGCCGAACCGCCCCCGGAGCTGCACGCCACCCTCCGCGACTACCAACTCCGGGGTCTGGCCTGGCTGGACCTCATGACCTCCCTCGGCCTGGGCGGCTGCCTCGCCGACGACATGGGACTCGGCAAGACGATCACGCTCATCGCGCTGCACCTCAAGCGCGCCCGCAGCGAGCCGACCCTGGTCGTCTGCCCCGCCTCCCTGCTCGGCAACTGGCAGCGGGAGATCACCCGCTTCGCGCCCGGCGTCCCCGTCCGCCG
Organism: Streptomyces sp. NPDC001492; assembly: GCF_053597275.1. Lineage (NCBI taxonomy): Bacteria > Bacillati > Actinomycetota > Actinomycetes > Kitasatosporales > Streptomycetaceae > Streptomyces > Streptomyces sp. NPDC001492. The sequence goes on from NZ_JBSFHW010000048.1 coordinate 54,909, forward strand.
CTTCCACGGCCCGGACCGCACCCTGGACGACCTGACCGGCGGCTTCGTCCTGACCACCTACGGCACGATGCGGACGACGGCACCACGACTGGCCGAGCAGCGCTGGGGCATGGTCGTCGCGGACGAGGCGCAGCACGTGAAGAACCCGTACTCGGCGACGGCGAAGGCCCTGCGCACCATCCCGTCCCCCGCGCGCGTGGCCCTCACCGGCACCCCCGTGGAGAACAACCTCTCCGAACTCTGGGCCCTGCTCGACTGGACGACACCGGGACTCCTCGGCCCCCTGAAAGCCTTCCGCGCCCGGCACGCGCGCGCCGTGGAGAACGGCGAGGACGAGGAGGCGGTGACCCGCCTGGCCCGTCTGGTCCGCCCCTTCCTCCTGCGCCGCAAGAAGTCCGACCCCGGCATCGTCCCGGAGCTGCCGCCCAAGACGGAGACGGACCACCCGGTGCCGCTCACCCGTGAACAGGCGGCCCTTTACGAGGCGGTGGTGCGGGAGTCCATGCTGGCCATCGAGACCTCGGACGGCATCGCACGCCGGGGCCTGGTGCTCAAGCTGCTCGGTGCGCTGAAGCAGATCTGCGACCACCCCGCGCTGTATCTCAAGGAGGAGGCCGCCCAGGGCGAACGGCTGCTCGCGCGTTCCGGCAAACTCGCCCTCCTGGACGAGCTGTTGGACACCCTGTTGGCGGAGGACGGTTCGGCACTCGTCTTCACCCAGTACGTGGGGATGGCCCGCCTGATCACCGCGCATCTGGCCTCCCGGGCGGTCCCGGTGGACCTGCTCCACGGCGGCACACCGGTACCGGAGCGCGAACGGATGGTGGACCGCTTCCAGGGCGGTGCGACCCCCGTACTGGTGCTGTCGTTGAAGGCGGCGGGCACCGGCCTGAACCTGACCCGCGCGGGCCATGTCATCCACTTCGACCGCTGGTGGAACCCGGCGGTCGAGGAACAGGCCACCGACCGCGCCTATCGCATCGGCCAGACCCAGCCGGTCCAGGTCCACCGCCTCATCACCGAGGGCACGGTCGAGGACCGCATCGCCGAAATGCTGGAGTCCAAGCGGGCGTTGGCCGACGCCATCCTCGGTTCCGGCGAGTCGGCCCTCACCGAACTGACCGACCGCGAACTCACCGACCTGGTCACCCTCCGGAGGCCGACATGACCCCGGGCCCGGCCGACGAGGCCCGCCGGGCCCTGAGGGAGGCACGGGAGCACGGCACGGAGAACCGTGGCGCACCGGAGCGGGGGAGGGGCGCGGGACACGAACCGGCGTCCAAGCGGGGTGCGGCACAGGAGCCGGGGCCGGCCGGGCAGGCAGCACAGGAGCCGGTGGCGGGGAACGCCCCCGGGGACGACCAGCCTTCCGAGCGGCCCCAGGTACCGGAGGGCGCGGAGGCAAGGCCCGCCGACGCCGCCCGCGCGGCGCTGCGCCGAGCAGTCTCCGCCAGACGCGACGCGGACGCCGCGGGCCGGACCACGCACGCCGTGTCCGGCGCCCCTGACTCGGCGGGGCCGGTGTCGGAGACCGCGGTCGGGGACACGCCGGAGATGCCGTCAGGTGGGGGCGGGTTCGCGGACGCCGTGGCGTCGGGCGCCGGGGCGGGAGGTTTCGGGGGAGGTGCTTCGGGTGTTGCGTCCGGTGGGGGAGCAGACGCGGATGGGGTCCCTCCGGCGGTAGGGACTGGCCGAGTTGACGGTGGTGGAGGTGCTCCGGGGTGCAGCACGGACGGTGCCGTCCCCGGCCCGCCGCCGGACGACGCGGCGGTCGGTGTGTCGCCCATGGGCACACCGGGCGGCGACGCGGCAGCCACCGCGGAGCGCCAGGGTGAGGCGCCGGGTTCCGTGCTGCCGGATGCGGATAGTGCATCGGCGGGTGGCGAGTCTGCGGGTGAGTGGCCCCGTGCCGGTGCGCGGCCCGCTGATGTCGCTCGTGAGGCGTTGCGGGCCGCGCGGGCGGAGTTGCGTGAGGCTCGGGTGGACGCCGAGCGTGCCGTGGGCGACACCGGGCGTCGGTCGCGGCGGGCGTCGGCGGCCGATCGAAGTCGCGGTGGTGCGCCTCGCCGGGCTGCCGGTGTCCAGGCCCGGGATCTGAAGGAGTTGCTTGCCGGCGCCTTCCACATGCCTCCCACGGCGGCCGGTCCAGGAGAGGTCCCGGACGACAACCCCCCTGCACGGGAGGCGAATTCGAACCCCCGGACGCCCACCTCCGATGAAGGCCCGCAGACAGCCGGGCCCGCCGAGCCCTTCGCCGAAGTCCAGAGTCTTGGCACCGCCCGCTCCGCCCCGCCCCCCTTCCCCGGCGAATCCCCGACCGGCCCCACGGCCTCCCGCCCCCACTCCATGGCCGCCCCCGGCCGGGACAGCGAATTGCGCCGTACCTTCCCCGCGTTCGCGCCCCGCGCCACCCGTTCCCCGGCCTCCGCCGCCGACGCCCGCTTCGCGGAGACATGGTGGGGCAATGCCTGGGTCACGGCCTTGGAGGAGGGTGCGCTGGACGCCAAGCGGCTGGCGCGTGGCCGGAGTTACGCCGAGCAGGGCCATGTGGACGCCATCACGGTGACGCCCGGACTCGTGCTCGCGTATGTGCAGGGCAGCCGCCCGCGCCCGTACCGCGTGCAGGTGCGGCTGCGTACGCTGGAGGACGCCGACTGGGCGCGGTTCCTGGACGCCGCCGCCGAGCGGCCCGGGCACATCGCGGCGCTGCTCGACAAGGAGCTGCCCCAGGGTCTCGCCGACTGCGGAGTGCCGTTGCTGCCGGGCCCGCGCGACCTCGACCCGCACTGCAGCTGCCCCGATCGCGGCCACCCCTGCAAGCACGCCGCCGCACTCTGCTACCAGACGGCACGCCTGCTCGACGCCGACCCCTTCGTACTGCTCCTGCTGCGCGGCCGCGGGGAACGCGAGCTGCTCGACGCGCTCTCCCGCCTGAGCGCCACGCGCGCGGCCCGCGCCGCCCAGGAGCAGGAACCGGCCCCGCTTCCCGGCGTCCGCGCCACGGAAGCCCTCACGCCCCGCCGACTACCGCCGCTCCCGGCCCCGTTGCCCGTCCCACCGCACCCCGAGCAGCCCCCGGTCTACCCGGCGGCCCCGGGCGGCCCCGACCCCTTCGCGCTGGACCAGCTGGCGACCGACGCCGCTGCCCGGGCCCACGCACTGCTCAGCACCGGCCGTGACCCGGTGGCGGAGCTGACGCTGTGGCAGGACGCCGTCCGGCTCGCCGCCGCCCGCCCCGGCTCCGGCCTCACCGCCGGCACCCGCGCCCTCTACGCCTCGCTCGCCTCGGCCGCCGGCCGCACCCCCGCCGAGCTGGCCCGAGCGGTCGCCGCCTGGCGGCAGGGCGGCCTCGAAGGCCTCGCCGTCCTGGAGGAACCCTGGGACCCGCCCGCCGGACGCTTCGACCGCGCCCGCCCCCTTCTCCTCGCCGCCGACCTCCCCGCCTTCAGACCCTGGCGCAACCACCTCACCCACCCCCGCGGCCACGTCCAGCTCCGCCTCGGCCGCGACGGCCTGTGGTACGCCTACGAGTCGGAGCCGGGCCATGACGACTGGTGGCCCCGTGGCACTCCGGACCTCGACCCGGTGGGTGCCCTCACGGGCCTGGGCACCCCGAACGACCTCTGAGCGCAGCCGCACACGGGGTCATCGCACGGCCCTGCGTAACCGCCCTGCCGTCACAGAGCCCGATGGGAGACGGTGAGCAGGTAGGTGCCGTAGAAGAGGGACACGACGGCCAGGGCGGTGAGCAGGATGACCAGGGTGCGCAGACTGCTGCGTGCCAGATGCCGGGCGAGCGGGAGCAGCAGCGGAAAGGCCGGCAGCAGGAATCTCGGCTTGCTGCTGAAGAAGTGGGCGCCGCCGACCGCCATCACGATGAGGACCGCGCAGTAGGCGACCAGGGCCAGGGGCATCCTGTTCAGGACGCAGAAGACGAACAGCAGCAGAAAGCCGAGGACGATCGCGGCGGTGGCATAGACGGCGAGGACGTCGTGCCCCACGATCAGGTGCTTGAACGTGCGGGCGGTGTAGCGGCCGAAGTCGAACTTCGAGCCCCACAGGCTCTGTACGTGGAAGTAGCCGAGGGGGTCGTGGGTCCGGAGCCCCACCCAGCCGATGTAGCCCAGCCATCCGAGGGGAGCCACGGCGGCGGCCGCCCAGGCGCGTGGCGCGGTGGGCGCACCGGCGCGGTGCAGCTGCCAGAGATGAACGACGGCGCCGGTGACCACGGCGGCCGCCACGGCAAGGCCGTTGGGACGGCACAGCCCGGCCGGCACCGCCAGCGTTCCCGCGGTCAGCCAGCGGCGGGTCAGTACCGCGTAGAGCGCCCAGGCCGCGAAGGCGGTCATGACGGGCTCGGTGTACGCCATCGTCAGGATGATCGCGTGCGGCAGCAGCGCCCACAACGCCACGAGGAGGATCCCGACGCGTCGTCCGTGCAGCAGCTCACCGACCGCGTACACGCCCCAGGCCGCTGCCAGGGCGGCGGTCCATGCGATGAGCAGCGCCACGTTGACCGGGCCGATCGGCAGCACCGTGTCCACTGCGCGGATCAGCCCCGGGAAGAGCGGGAAGAACGCCAGGTCGTTCCAGACGGCGTGGCCGCCCTTGGGATGGACGATCAGGCCGTAGCCGTACTGGGAGATGTGCCAGTACCAGTGGCCGTCCCATTCCAGGCCGGCCACGCTTCGCGGGTGCCTGCCGAGGTGGAGCGACCACAAGGTCGCCATGATCACCCCGGCCAGCCGCACGGAGACGAACAACGTCAGTGCCGGCAGTGCCTTTCCCAACTCCCCACGCCACGGCTGCCGCTGAGGGAGCGGATCGAGTCTCGGCGCGAACCGCCGCATGAGCGTGTTGCTCGTCTGCGTGGGGCTGTCGCCCATTTTTCGACCTCCTTCGCTGCCCTGCATGAGGGAGCGACCGGACGCCGGGTTCCAATGATGAGAAATCTCTTACTTCGTGAGAATCAGCGAAATTCACGGTGAGAACGGGCGGCAACGTTGAGGTGTCCCGCGCACCACATGTGCATGAAAGCCAGGAATCAGCGGGGCGGTGCCGCCGTGGAGCTGCAGAAGGGCGGAGTGGCCGAGATCAGCGAAGGATCCCGGCCACCCCGCCCGTTCAAGGGGAGTTGGACGGCGGCTTACGGCCGCTCGGCCGCCAGCAGCGCCGGAAACGCTTCCTGCAGGGCCTCGCGCCACTCGCGGATCGGCTCGATCCCGGCGGCTGCCCAGCGGTCGTGACCGAGGACGCTGTAGGCCGGTCGGGGGGCCGGGCGGACGTAGGCGGCGCTGGTGGTGGGGCGGACCCGCTCGGGGTCCGCGCCGAGCAGCCGGAAGATCTCCCGGGTGAGGCCGAACCAGGTGGTCTCGCCGCCGCTGGTGCCGTGGTAGATGCCCGCCGGAGCGGTACCCGCCAGCGCCGAGTGCCCGAGGCGGACCAGCCGGTCGGCGAGGTCGACCGTCCAAGTGGGCTGGCCGCGCTGGTCGTCGACCACGTCGAGAGCGTCCTTGACGGCCTCCAGCTTGATCATCGTGCGGACGAAATTGCCGCCGCCCGCCCCGTACAGCCATGCCGTGCGCACCACGTAGCCCGCGTCCGGGAGTGCGGTCAGCACCGCCTGCTCACCGGCCAGCTTGGTGCGGCCGTAGGCGCTGCGCGGGGCCGTCGGGGCGTCCTCCGCGTACGGAGAGGCGCCGTCGCCCGCGAAGACGTAGTCCGTGGAGACCTGGAGCAGCCTGGCGCCGGTCTTGGCGCAGGCCGCGGCCAGGTTGCGGGGACCGTCGCCGTTGATCCGCAGCGCCTCGGCCTCCCGGGTCTCCGCGTCGTCGACGGCGGTCCAGGCGGCGCAGTTGACCACCACGTCCGGCTGGTGTTCCGCGACGGCGCCGTGCACCGCCACCGGGTCCGTGATGTCGAGGTCCCCCCGGGCCAGGCCGACGCTCCGCACGCCGTCGGCCGCGAGGCGGGCCAGCAGGTCCTTGCCGAGCATTCCGCCCGCGCCGGTGATCAGCCAGGTGGAGGTCACAGCGCCGCCCGCTCCTTCAGGGGCTCCCACCAGGCGCGGTTGTCGCGGTACCAGGCGACGGTCTCCGCGAGGCCGGTGGCGAAGTCCTTGCGGGGTTCGTAGCCGAGCTCCTCGCGGATCTTCGTGCAGTCCACGGAGTAGCGGCGGTCGTGGCCCTTGCGATCGGCGACGTACTCGACGCTGGTGTCCCAGTCGGCGCCGCAGGCCTCCAGCAGCAGTCCGGTGAGCTCCTTGTTGGAGAGTTCGGTGCCACCGCCGATGTTGTAGACCTCGCCCGGGCGGCCCTTGGTGCGCACCAGCTCGATGCCCTGGACGTGGTCGTCGATGTGCAGCCAGTCGCGGACGTTGCCGCCGTCGCCGTACAGCGGGACCTTCTTGCCGTCCAGCAGGTTCGTGATGAACAGCGGGATGACCTTCTCCGGGAAGTGGTGGTGCCCGTAGTTGTTGGAGCAGCGGGTGACGCGGACGTCGAGGCCGTGGGTGCGGTGGTACGACAGGGCGATCAGGTCGCTGGACGCCTTGGCCGAGGAATACGGCGAGTTGGGCTGCAGCGGGTGGGTCTCGGGCCAGGAGCCCTCGTCGATGGAGCCGTAGACCTCGTCGGTGGAGATGTGCACGAAGGTCTTGATGCCGGCCCGGTGCGCGGCGTCGATGAGGGTGTGCGTGCCGACGACGTTGGTGCGGACGAACTCCGCGCCGCCGTCGATGGAGCGGTCCACGTGCGACTCGGCGGCGAAGTGCACCACCTGGTCGTGTTCGGCCATCAGTTTGCCGACCAGGTCCGGGTCGCAGATGTCGCCCTGGACGAAGGCGAAGCCGGGGTGGGCGCGTACCTCGTCGAGATTGGCTGGATTTCCCGCGTAGGTGAGCTTGTCCAGGACGGTTGTCGCCACGTCCCCCGGCCCCTCGGGGCCGAGCAGCGTACGGACGTAGTGGGAGCCGATGAAACCGGCGCCGCCGGTCACCAGGATTCTCGTAGTCATGAGGAAATCTGTACCTTGCTGTGGTCGCCGAGGACGAGTCGGTGGGCTGCGGGATTGCGGGGCGCGGGGGTGACCTGGACGTTCCGGCCGATCAGCGAGGTCTCGATCCGCCGTACGCCGGTGATGGACGAGTCGCGCAGGACGATGGAGTACTCGATCTCGCTGTCGTCGATCCGGCAGTCCTCGGAGATGGAGGTGAAGGGGCCGATGTACGAGTCGCTGATCACCGATCCGGGGCCGATGACGGCGGGGCCGACGATGCGCGAACCGCGGACCTCTGCACCGGCGTCGATCTGCACGCGGCCGATGATCTCGCTGGAGTCGTCGACGTCGCCCTGGACGCGGGGCTCGAGCGTCTCCAGGACGGAGCGGTTGACCTCCAGCATGTCGGCGACGTTCCCGGTGTCCTTCCAGTAGCCGGAGATGGTCGTCGAGCGGACGTCCTTGCGCTGGTCGATCAGCCACTGGATGGCGTGGGTGATCTCCAGCTCGCCGCGCCAGGAGGGCTCGATGCTGCGGACGGCCTCGTGGATCGCGGGCGTGAAGAGATACACACCGACCAGCGCGAGGTCGCTCTTGGGCTGCTTCGGCTTCTCCTCCAGTCCCTTCACCCGGCCGCTCTCGTCGAGCTCGGCGACACCGAAGGACGTGGGGTTGGGCACCCGGGTCAGCAGGATCTGGGCGTCGGGGTGTTCCGTGCGGAACTCGTCGACGAGGCCCGTGATGCCGCCGACGATGAAATTGTCACCGAGGTACATGACGAAGTCGTCGTCGCCCAGGAAGTCGCGCGCGATGAGCACGGCGTGCGCGAGGCCGAGCGGCTTTTCCTGCGGAATATAGGTGACGTCGATCCCCAGCTTGGAGCCGTCGCCCACGGCTTCCCGGATCTCCTCGGCGGTGTCGCCGACGATGATTCCGACATCCGTGATGCCGGCGTCGGCGATCGCCTCGAGCCCGTAGAAGAGAACGGGCTTGTTGGCGACGGGTACCAGCTGCTTCGCCGATGTGTGGGTTATCGGACGCAGGCGGGTGCCCGATCCACCGGAGAGTACGAGTGCCTTCATGGGCGGGATTCTAGCCGGGGTCCTGTTAAATGACGTACCGAGCGTTCCTGCACCGTTCTCGAGGCCATTCCGGGAGTTTTTTTGATCGATTTACACCATGGACTTTCAGTTTTCATAACCGAGGCTTACCTGATACCTCTACTCTTCGCCGAGCGCTTACCGGGCGGCGTCGTGCGCCGGAGGTGGCGCGGGTGACTCCCCAGCAACCGAGGCGGAAAGAAGGCGCATGCCCATCAAGGTGAGCGTGGTCATCCCGGTATACAACCCGGGCCACTACATCGAGGACTGCATAGCCTCCCTTCTGCGTCAGAGCCTGCCGGACGACGAGTACGAAGCGATCTTCGTCAACGACGGTTCCACCGACGAGACCCCCGAGCGTCTGGACCGGCTCGCCGCCGAGTACCCGCACATGCACGTCATTCACCAGGAGCCCTCGGGCTGGTCGGGCAAGCCGCGCAACACCGGTATCGCCGCCGCCCAGGGCGAGTTCATCCAGTTCGTGGACAACGACGACTGGCTGGGCGACGAAGCGCTCGAGCGCATGTACAACTACGGCGTGGAGAACGGCGCCGACGTGATCGTGGGGAAGATGGCCGGCAAGGGCCGCCCGGTCCCGCGGGAGCTGTTCCGCAAGAACCGGCCGCAGGCGAACGTCGCGAACGCGCCGCTGATCGACAGTCTCACCCCGCACAAGATGTTCCGGAAGGCGTTCCTGGACAAGCACAACCTCCGCTACCTGGAGGGGCGCCGCCGTCTGGAGGACCACGTCTTCGTCACCGAGGCCTATCTGCGGGCCGAGAACGTCGCCGTTCTCAGCGACTACCTGTGCTACTACCACGTCAAGCGCGAGGACGCCTCCAACGCGGGCTTCCAGCGATTCGACCCGGTCGGCTATTTCAAGAACCTCCGTGAGGCCCTCGACGTCGTCGAGGAACTCACCGAGCCCGGTCCGCTGCGCGACCGGCTCTTCCGCCGCTGGCTGCGCAACGAAATGGTCGAGCGGATGCGCGGACAGCGGCTGCTCAAGCTGCCCGCCGACTACCGCCGGGAACTGTTCGACGAGATCCACAAGGTGGTCGTCGAACGCTTCGGACCCTCAGTCGCGGCCGGTATGCCGCCCACGCACCAGATCGTGGCCGGCCTGATCGCGGCCGACCGGCTCCCCGACCTGGAGGAGTTCGCCCGGTGGGAGTCGGAGATCAAGCCCTCCGGCGTCCTCGAGAACCTCGGCTGGGAGAACGGCAGGCTGACGATCGGTTTCACCGCCGAGTACACGTCGGGCGGTGAGCCCGTCGCCTTCCGTGCCGACGACGAGAAGGACCTGCTCGTTCCGCCGCTGCCTCAGGCCGCCCTGGAGGCCCTCGCCCTGCTCGGTGCCGACACCTCCGCCCCGCTGGGCCAGTCCAAGGCGGACCTCGTCGTGCGGGAGCGCGCGACGGCCGCGGAGTTCTTCCAGCCCGTCGAGCTCACCCGGGAGAAGGTCGCCGTGGCGGGCCGGGACGGCTGTTTCCGGCAGCTGCTGCACGCCACCTCGCGGGTCGACCCGCTGTCGGCGGCCAACGGCGCCGCACTGGATGCGGGCATCTGGGACGTCCTCATCCGCATCAATTCCTGCGGGTGGACCAAGGAGACCCGCCTGGGTTCGGTACGCAGCGAGGAGGCCGGGCGCGGACGTACCGGTGCGGTCGTCGGCTCCCCGGCCCACCTGGTCCTGCCGTACTGGACCGACCCGCACGGCAACCTCTCGCTCGACATCGGCCGGAAGACCAACCGGATCTCGTACGAGTTCTCCGGTCTCACCGCCGCCGACGCCACCGTGACAACGGGCCCCGACCGCCTCACCGTTGCCCTGCCCCTCCACGTCCGGGGCGAGAGCGGGGTGACCCTGAAGCTGACGGACCTCGCGACCAGCCGTTCGGCCGACCTCCCCGCCACCCTGGCGGCCCGTGCGACCGGCGGGGCCGAGCTGAGCGCCGGACTCCCGCTCGATGAGCTGACGGGCGGCCAGTGGCGGCTGGAGCTGATCCTGCCGTCGTCCGGCGCCGGCAAGCCGGTGGCGCTCCCGCTGGCGCTCGAGGTCCCCGCGAGGGGTGGTGCCGAGGTCAAACCCGTCCCGGCCGCCGACCTGGCCAGGGAGCCCGGGCGGCGCAGGTCCGCCGCTCGCCCGGCGAGGCCGACGTTCCTGCGCCGCGCGGCGGGCAGACTCCGTCGGGCTCTGAAGAAGTAACCGAACCGAACGACGCGAACTAGGATCGATACGTGCGACCACTGGGCATTGACGGCGCTTGGGTACTGGAGCCCAAGGTCTTCCCCGACGACCGCGGCAGCTTCCACGAGTGGTTCCGCGGCGCCGAGTTCCGCGAGGCGACCGGCCAGGACCTCCATCTGGCGCAGGCCAACTGCTCCGTCTCCAGACGGGGCACCCTGCGCGGCATCCACTTCGCCGACGTTCCGCCGAGCCAGGCCAAGTACGTCAAGTGCGTACGCGGCGCGGTCCTCGACGTCGTCGTCGACATCCGTGTCGGATCGCCGACGTACAAGCAGTGGGAGGCCGTCCGGCTCGACGACGAGACCCATCACGCCGTCTATCTGTCCGAGGGCCTCGGCCACGCCTTCTTCGCTCTGACGGACGAAGCGACCGTGGTTTATCTCTGTTCCGAGGGTTACGCCCCCGAGCGTGAGCACGGTATCCATCCGCTCGACCCGGATCTCGCCATAGAGTGGCCGGCCGGTGTGGAGCCGCTGTTGTCCCCGAAGGACGAGCAGGCGCCGACCCTCGCCGAGGCGGAGGCCCAGGGTCTGCTCCCGGCGTATGAGGACTGCGTCACATACCGCAGGTCCCTCCGAACGGCTGACGGCTCCTGACCTCCGTTGACGGTCTTTCCGGGAAAACAAGAAAGAGGTATGGGCTTTGTCCCATTAGCGTTTCTTGGGGAACGCGGAAGGGTCCGCAACCCTCCTCCTGGGTGACGGAAAAACCACGGGCAAGGAAACCGGGGACTGAGTGGCATGGGTTTGACCAGCGAGACGACTGTGTACGTGATGGCGGCCGTGGCCGCCATTTGTGTGGCGCTGTTGGTCTGGCTGTGGCCACGGCTCGCCAAGCAGGGCGTCTGGCAGGTACTCGGACGGCTGGCGGCCGTCGGAGTGGCCCAGGTGACGATCCTCGCGGCCTTCGCGTGCTGGCTGAACTCGTCGTACCAGTTCTTCGGATCGTGGGGCGAGCTCTTCGGCAACGTCGACACCGCGCCCGTCGGTGTCACCCAGGCGGGCGGGAACAACGACGGCGGGGCCATCACCGGCGTCTCCGTGAAGGGCGCCCTCATACAGCCCAACGGCACCGAGCAGCTGAACCGGGTCAGCGGACTGCCCACCGGCCCCGCAGCGGTGAACGGGCGAGTCGAGTCCGTGAAGGTCATCGGCCGCCGCACCGGTGTCGTCGACCCCGCCTTCGTGTACCTGCCGCCGCAGTACTTCCAGAAGGCGTACCACCGGCAGCGCTTCCCGGTGATCGTCGCGCTCAGCGGCTACCCCGGCAGCATCTTCAACCTCGCGCAGTACCTGCGGGTGTCGCAGACCGCCGGAGAACTGCAGAAGACCGGCCAGATGCAGCCGACCATCATGGTGATGATCCGTCCGACGATCGCTCCGCCGCGCGACACCGAGTGCGTGAACGTTCCTGGCGGACCGCAGACCGAGACCTTCCTGGCCAAGGACCTGCCGGACGCCCTGAAGTCCACCTACCGGGTGGGCCACGACGCCACCGCCTGGGGCGTCATGGGTTACTCCTCCGGCGGCACCTGCGCCCTGCAGCTGACGATGCGCAACCCGCACGTGTACACGACGGCAGGTGCCCTTTCACCCGACTACAGGATCAAGGACGACCCCACGACCGGCAACCTGTTCGGCAGCGGACTGGGCCGCGTCAACCGGATCAACGGGCACGACCTGATGTGGCGGCTCAAGCACCTTCCCGCCCCGCAGGTCTCCGTCCTGGTCGCCGACAGCAAGAGCGGCGAGCGGGGCTACCCCGAGACGCTGGCCTTCATCAAGGCGGTCAAGGCGCCCATGCGGGTGGTGTCGATCCTGCCCGACCACGGCAGCCACAACTTCCCGACCTGGGTACGGGAGATGCCGGCCACCCTGAAGTGGATGAACCAGCAGCTGACCTTCCCCCAGGACGTCGTGCCCCGGCACCTCAAGAAGCCGGGCCACACCTCGGTGCGTGCCTCGGGCCAGGAGCCCTCGGAGACCCCCACCCGGCGCAGGTGACGCAAGGCCGCTCCTCTCGCCCTGCACAACGTGGGGTGAGAGGTCGGTGGGAAGAGGGGGTTGAGGAACATCGGAACGAAAACCGGCGCTAAGGATCTGTCGGCCCTGGTGGGCGGCTGACGGAGTATCGACGGCAGGACCCGTCTGAAGTCGTTCCGCAGATAACGCCCTATTATCTGCGGGAGCTTGGTTCGTCACCTGCGATGACGTTGTCCGGGCCGTACGTGAAGCGGCCCTGTTATCTGCGGCAAGGGGGAAGCGGTGCCCACCGTCGTGCAACTGCCGGCCGGGAAGACTGTCCCGTCTCACTCAGTCGAGTCGCTTTCTCAACGAAGCGAGTCGTTCGTCCTTCTGTCTCATCGAACCTAGTCGCACGGCTGAGCGCTGGGGGCGGCTGGATGGCTGTACCAGCTGGGGTGGGTCTAGAGGGGGCTGTCCCTGGCAGGAGCCTCAGTCGCTGTGGGTGACCGGTTCGAGGTCAGTGTCGAGCGCGTCGAGCACTGCATCGCCGTTTGCCCTGGCCCATTCGGTCAGCGTGTGGATCGGATCGATCAGCGTCGCTCCGAGCGGGGTGAGCTCGTACTCGACGCGGGGCGGCACCTCGGCGTAGGCATGGCGGCTGATGAGTCCGTGCGCCTCGAGCCGTCGGAGCGTCTGGGTGAGCATCTTGCGGGAGATGCCGCCGATCAGCTCGATCAGCTTGCCATGGCGCACCGGGCCCTCGCTGAGGCCGGCGAGCACGACCACCGTCCACTTGTCGGCGATCAGCTCGACCGCCAGGCGCGCCGGACAGTCGGCAAGAAAGGGATCACCGGGACGACCGCTCATGGCGCCAAAGGTACCGGCGCCTCAGGTACCGGTTGGTTCCTATCGGAAACCTAGCCTGGGTTCTCTTCCCTTCCCAAGCCAGGAGAGTCATGCGAGTCATCACCCAGCAGACGCTCGGCGGTCCCGAAGTGCTCACCATCGTGGACGCGCCCGAGCCCCAGCCCCTCCCGACCGAAGTTCTCGTCCGTGTCAAGGCGATCGGGCTGAACCCGCTGGAGGCGCGCCTGCGCGCCGGCGAGTTCCCGCTGATCGGCCAGCCGCCGTTCATCCTCGGCTGGGACATCAGCGGCGTGATCGAGGAGGCCCCGCAGACGTGGCGGTTCAGGCCCGGCGACGAGGTGTTCGGGATGCCGCTGTTCCCGCGGGCGGCGAGCGCGTACGCCGAGGTCGTGTCGGCGCCGGCGTTGCACCTGGTACGCAAGCCGGCTTCGCTCTCGCACGTTGAAGCCTCTGCGCTTCCGATCGTCGGGCTGACGGCGTGGCAGGGGCTTGTCGACCTCGCCGGCGTCAGCAAGGGCGATCGCGTCCTGGTCCACGGCGGTGGCGGAGGGGTTGGCCACGTCGCGATCCAGATCGCGAAAGCCCTTGGCGCGCACGTGATCACGACCGCCAGCGGGAGCAAGCGGGAGTTCGTCGAGGCGTTCGGCGCCGATGAAGTGATCGACTACATGGCGGTCGACTTCACCAACGAGGTCCGTGACATCGACGTCGTGCTCGACACGATCGGCGGCGACACCGTCGAGCGGTCCCTTGGAGTGCTCCGCCCTGGCGGTCACCTGGTGACGGCAACCGCCGAGGACGACCCGGACCTCATCGCCAAGTACGAGGCGGCGGGCATGCGCTTCAGCGGTATCGCGGTCGACCCCGACCGGGTCGCCCTGCGCGGACTCGTCGACCTCGTCGAACAGGGAAAGCTCCGGGTCCACGTGCAGGAGACGTTCCCGTTCGAGCGCGTCGCCGACGCGCACCGACTGCTCGACGGCGGTCACCTTCAGGGCAAGCTCGTCCTCACCGTCTGACCCCGTCGTGAGGCCTCGCGTGAGAGAGGCTTCGCTGAGATGCCCTCTGAGTCCTACGGGCCTCTGCGGCCTTTCGTCTCAACGAACCGAGTCGATCTGTCTCATCAAACTCAGTCCACGCAGGTCACCGTCATGCGGATGACTAACTTCGTTGAGACAGGACAAAGACGTTGACCGTCCGTGCGGCGGCGGACGCCTTCCTCGACTCGCTCGGCAACCCGAACACGGTCCGAAGCTACTCGACCAGCGTCGGCAAGACGGCCGAGCGGATCGGTGAGGGCCGCCCGCTCGGGTCGGTCGCGGACGACGAGATCGGCGAGGCCCTGGAGCTGCTGTGGGGCACCGCGGCGGTCAACACTTGGAACGCGCGTCGGGCGTCGGTGTTGTCGTGGCTGGGCTGGTGCGAGGAACACGGCTACGACGGGCCGTCCGTCCCGGCCTGGGCGACGCGGCTGGCGGTGCCAGACTCCGAGACCCCGGCCCGCTCAAAGATAGCCGTGGACCGGCTGATCGCCCGGCGCGAGGTACATCTTCGGGAGAAGACGCTGTGGCGGATGCTCTATGAGACCGCCGGGCGGGCGGAGGAGATCCTCGGTGTGAACATCGAGGACCTGGACTTCGCCGGCGCCGCTGCCAGGTCAAGGCCAAGGGCGCCCGGAGCAAGGCCCGACGCCGCGGCCAAGCGCGCGAGGACTTCGTGCTGGAGACCGTTTACTGGGACGCCGGCACCGCCCGGCTCCTACCCCGCCTGCTGCGAGGCCGGACCCGGGGCCCGGTGTTCGTCACCCACCGCCGCCCCGGCCCGGGGAAGGTGGTCAGTCCGCGCGACGTGTGCCCGGACACCGGCCTCGCCCGGCTCTCCTACGGTCAGGCCCGAGCCCTGCTGGACGAGCACACCGCCGTGCGCGGGCCGGGCACCGGCTGGGACCTGCACGAGTACCGCCATTCCGCCCTGACCCAGCTCGGCGAGCAGGGGGCTTCCCTGCTGATGCTGATGGCGAAGTCGCGGCACAAGAAGCCGGAGAACGTCCGTCGCTACTTCAAGCCGTCCCCCGAGGCGATCTCGGAGCTGACCAGCCTGCTTGCCCCCGGCGACGCGCGCCGCTGACCCTGCTGTCAGCGGTGTGCCCTACCGTGGAACCACACCACGGCCAGACGCGTACCGCCGTTCGCCGCCGCTCTGAGCGCCCACGCCGCCAGGGGCACAGTCGGCCATGGTCCACCGAGGCCCGCGCCGGTCGAGTCGGCTCCCAGCGTCGCCGCCGAACTGGCCCGCCGGATCGCACTGATCACGTCCAACGTCGACGGGCGGCAGATGCTGGCCGTCTCCTGGGTCGACCACCTCAGCGCAGAGGGCGGCCGGGCGATCATCGCGGAGCACCGTGCGGCATACGTCGCCGAGTACGGCGGACCCGTGTGGTCACTCATCGTCGGCGGCTACTGACGCGGGCTTCGGTCACCGGGCGGTTGTGGCCGCCACTGAGTGGGCGACGTCGCGATGAGCCTCGTGTTCGGCGAGCCGGCCGGTGAGGGCGGCGCGGACGTCTTCGTAGGTGTCGGGGCCGAGCGGGAGGCGGAGCGGGGTCGCGCCGGAGTCGACAAGGTCGATCATCGCCTGCGTGAGCTTCTCTGCGCTGTTGGGCACCGGGAAGAGGCCGCCGAGGAACGCCTGCCGGGTGTCGGCCGCGGGGGTGTTCTCGTATGCGGGCAGGGGCGGTGCGATGTCCAGGGACGTGCCGAAATTGGTGGGGGTCGCGCCCGGCTCGATGATGGTCAGGGCCAGGCCGAACGGCGCGATCTCGCGGGCGGCGGTCTCGCAGAACCCCTCGATCCCCCACTTGGCGGCGTGGTAGTAGCCGAGGCTGGGGTAGGTCGCCTGACCGCCCGCGGTGGACACCTGCAGGATGCGGCCTCGGCCCTGGGCGCGCAGGTGCGGGAGGGCGGCACGGATGACCTGGATCGAGCCGAGCAGGTTGGTGTCGATGACGCGGCCGATCTGCTCATCGGACGCCTCCTCGACGGACGCGAGAAGGCCGTAGCCGGCGTTGTTGACGACGACGTCGATCGTGCCGAGGGCCTTGAACGCCTCGCCGACGACGCGACGCACTCGCTCGGTGTCGGTGACGTCGAGCTGGGCGGTCCAGAGCCGGTCGCCGTGTTCGGCGAGGAGGTCATCGAGGGCCTCGGGCCGGCGGAGGGTGGCGGCGACGCGGTCGCCGCGGGCCAGCAGGCGTTCGGTGAGCAGTCGCCCGATGCCGGAGGAGGTGCCGGTGATGAACCAGGTGGTGGTCATGGTGTTCCTTCGTGTGTGGTGCGCGTGCGTGTGTGGTGCGCGTGGCCGGTCGCGGTGTCGCTGATGCGGACAGGGGGCATCGATGCGACGGCCTGGGCTGGGGATGGGCCGGCCGAGTTGCTCGCGCTGCCGCGCGGCGACTCGGCCGGAATCGTGACGAGGTGCCGTCGTCAGCGGGTGCCCGCCGCCTCGGCGCGCGCGTAGAACGCGGCGAGCTCGTGGGGGTTCTTGGTGTAGACGTCGATCTTGCGGACCGTGCCGTCCTCGACCGTGTGGATCTCGACCATGGTCAGCGGGAACTCCTCACCGGTGGTGTGGGCCGTGAGCGTTCCGGTGAGCGTTCCGACGACGGTGTCGGCCGGGCCCTCGAACACCTGGGCCTCGGTGATGGCGACGTTGGCGTAGCCCATCATCGCGCCCAGGATCGACTGCACGAACACCTCGCGGCCCTGGTGCACGCCGCCGTAGGGCAGCTGGGTCGGTTCGTCGACGATCACCTCGGGGTCGAGCTTGGCCAGGACACCCGGCACGTCGCCCTTGCCCAGCGCGTCATACAGCTCTCGCACGACCTGCGCGGGGCTCTCCGCCTGCGTCTTCGCCTTGCGCGTCCAGTTCATGTTGCGTGCCCTCCAGTTGTGTTAGGTCGGCCGGCCCGGGGCACATGCGTCCTCGCACCGGTCGGGCCCCGGAGGATCGGGGCACGCACCATGCAACGGCAGAGGGGCGTGACGGGGGAGTTTCCGCTGTGAGGGGTACTGGCAGGGTCCCCCACCGCTCGCGTGGCCCGCCTACGCTGTCGTCATGGACAACCGGGACGCAGTCAGCGCTTTCCTCCGCTCCCGACGCGACAAGATCACTCCCGAGCAGGCGGGTCTGCCGACCTACGGTCAGCGGCGGGTGCCGGGACTGCGCAGGGGAGAGGTCGCCACGCTGGCCGGGGTGAGCGTCGAGTACTACACGCGCCTGGAGCGCGGCAACCTCCAAGGTGTCTCCGACAGCGTGCTGGACGCCCTTGCCCACGCTCTGCGGCTGGATGCCACCGAGCGCATGTACCTGTACGACCTCGCCCGTGCTGCCGGGCTGGCGCCCAGGGCGCGGGCACGGCAGCGGGAGGTCCGGCCGACGGTGCGGCCGAGCTTGGCGCGGATCGTCGAAGGCATGCCGGGGATGCCGGCATACGTGATGAACGACCGCCTCGATGTGCTGGCCGCCAACCCACTGGGCCGGGCCCTGTACTCGGAGATGTACGCCGATGCGACCTGCGGGGCGAACGTCGCCCGGTTCGCGTTCCTCAACCCCGCGGCCAGGCGGTTCTACACCGACTGGGAGCGCATGGCCCGCTTCGCCGTGGGCGCGCTGCGCGTCGAGGCGGGGAAGAGCCCCTACGACCGGGAACTGTCGAACCTGATCGGTGAACTGTCCACCCGCAGCGACACCTTCCGTGTGATGTGGGGATCCCACGACGTGCATGTCTTCCGCGAGAGCACCAAACGCCTCCACCATCCGCTTGTCGGCGACCTCGAACTCGATCAGGAGACCATGAGCCTGCCGGACGAAAGCGGCCTGAGCGTGGTTGTCTACAGCGCGCCCCCCGAAACCGCCGCTGAGGACGGCCTGAAGCTGCTCGCCAGCTGGTCCGCCACAACCGGACTAGAGCAGGACACGGAATCCACGAGCAAACCGTCGACCTGGCAGCCCTGACGGGCTACACCTGCCCGAAGAACCGCTCCACCCCGCTTGCGGCCACCTGCGGAGCACATGTCGCCCAGCTCTGGTGACCGGGGCTGGGGAATTCCAGGCTCTGCCGGCGATCTCGTTATGCGCACCGCCGGACGTACCTCCTGGCCATAGCTCCAGGGTCCTCCCATCCGGTGGCGCGGGGCCGGGTTATTCCTCGTCGGTGGCGTCCGGATCGCGCAGCGGACGCAGGCCGCCGGGCAGGTCGGGAAGCTGGAAGGAGTACCGGCCGAGCATGTTGATGTGGTGCCGCACGAACGGCGAGAGGCGGGCCACGTCCTCGTCACGGACGTCGAAGCCGTCCGCACGCAGCTGGCTCACCGCGGCGTCCATGTATCGCGTGTTGAACAGCACCAAGGCGTTTAGGACCAGGCCCAGGGCCCCGATCTGGTCCTCCATGCCGTCCTGGTAGCGCTGGTACAGCTGTCCGGAGCGGCCGTGGAAGATCTTCCGGGCGAGCGAGTGGCGGCCCTCCTGGAGGTTCGCCTGGCTCTTGATCTGCCTGCGGTAGCCGGGCTCGTCGGCCAGGCGCAGGATGTGCAGGGTCTTGGCGATCCGCCCGTAGTGGGCGATCGCGTCGCCGAGCGGAGTGGGGCGCCCGTCCCGCGACAGCATCCGGATCACGTCGTACGCGCGCACGGCTCCGGTGTGGATGGAGCCGATGATCCGAAGGATGTCCTCCCAGTGCCGCTCAATCCTGGCAAGGTCGATGCGGCCCCGGGCCGCGTACTGGAAGGCGCCGTAGTCGGCGGCACGGTCGATGCGCCACATCTTCTGATCCGGCAGGTCAGCGAGCTGCGGCGCGTACGCGAACCCTGCCAGGGTCAGTAGCCCGAAGACAATGTCGCTGTACGAGGCGGTGTCCGTGACGATCATCTCGGGGCGCTTGCCGCCGTCGCGGTCGTAGAGGACGTCCAGTACATACAGCGAGTCGCGCGGGGTGCCTGCCACCACCTTCCCGCCCAGCCCCGCCGCCTGGTCATTGATCATGTTGAGCCAGGTCGCCCCGCCCCGGCGCCCGGGTTCGGCCGGGCGTATACCGATGGCACGGGCACGACGAACCGCATGCCGTCCACCGAGGCGACCAGGCCGCCGCCCCACGCCTGCGCGAGCGGGATGGACGCCTGGTAGTCGATCAGCGTGGCGTTCGCGGCCCGGTAGGTGGCCAGCCGCAGATACGTCTGGTCGACGTGGGACAGCCGCCCGTACTTCAGGGTGTCCGCGGCCCCGATGACCGGGGTGTAGCCGACGTTGCAGCTGTGCGCGACCAGCAGCGCGGCGATCGTCACGTGCAGGTCCTTCAGCCTCGCCTCGCCACCGGTGACCGAGGTGAACGCCTGGTCGGCGCCGGTCCACGAGAACACTTCCAGCAGGGCCTCCGGCAGGTCGACCCGGGGCAGCATCGCCTCCACCGCCTCCCGCAGCTGGTGCAGGGAGGCGGGTTCCGGCTCCGGCTCCAGCGCGGCGAAGTGCAGCCGTCCGTCGTCGTCGAACACGATCTGGGAGTTCGCCGGCACCCGTGCGGCGACCTCGCGGTAGGTACCGTCCAGCAGCGCGGCCCGCGCCGCCAGGTGCTCGCCCGCCTCGGCGGGCAGACGCAGGGAGGCCAGCACGGTGGGCTTGGCCTGCTCCCATGCGTCCCCGTCCAGCAGCTTCGCGCGGGGATCGCCCCACTTGGAGGAGTTCTTCGCGAACACCTCGCGTCGGCGGAGCATCCGGTGGAACTGCTCCAGCACGCAGAACGCATACGCCTTCCAGTCGACCGTGCCCGGCTCCAGGTGCGGCGCGGACAGCACCAGCCGCCGCCAGGAGCCGGTGAGCAGGCCGGTGTCGATCTCGGCGGGGCCGACCTTCTTGCGTCCCATCAGATCCGGCAGCGACTTCAACGCCTTCAGGACCGGCAGGCCCTCCGGCGTGGCGCCGAAGTCGACCACCGTCACCAGGGGCTTCAGGAACGGCCGCACGGTGCCGAACCGGGTGACGAGCTGGGTCCGCCATGCCTCATCGGCGTCCGAGTCGAGCGGCGGGGTCAGCTCGAACAGCGCGGCGATCGCCGCCGCCAGCTCGTGCCGGGGCACCACCTGCTCGATCCGCTCCCACATCGCCTCCAGCGTCTCCACCTCGGGCGGGCTGATCTCCCCGGTGTCGGTGTCGACCTGCTCGCTGGTGGTGTCGAACACGATCTGGAACGCGGCGGCCAGCTTCGCCGACGCCCGCTCCACCCGCGGCAGCGTCTTCAGCTTCTCCTTCGCCGTCTCCCGCTCCGCGCGGGCCAGCAGCTTGGTCGCGATCAGCACCTCCAGGAGGTCCAAGGCGTCATCGACCGCCCGGGACGTCAGGTAGACCGCGGTGGCCAGCAGCGTGGCCAGGCGCCGGGAGTCACCGTGCCGCCGCAGCAGCGACGCCTTACCGTCGATCCCGTACCGCGACAGCTCCGCCAGCCGACGCGGCGGTATCGCGGACACCTCCACCTCGCCCATTCCGAAGGCGGCGATCTCCCCCGCACGCTCCAGCGCCCACTTCATCTGCGGGCCGGAGATCCGCACCGGACCCCGGCGCAGCCGGTCCAGCTCCGACACCCGGGCGCCGGGCGCCACCGTCAGCAAGGAGTCCAGCACCGCCCGCTGACCGGTGCTCAGCAGCCCGTAGAGGGTGTCCCACAGCCGGTGGTTCGCAGCCTCCCGCACGGCGGCCACCAGCCGGGCCAGGGTCGTCACCCCGGGCAGCAGCACCCGCCGCTCACGCAGCCACCCCGCCGCCGCATCGAACAGGGCCTTCGGGCCCTCCCCAGTCGTCCAGGCCCGTGCGTCCACCCACGCCCGCAGCTCCGCCTCCGCCTCGGCGAACTCCGTGTACTCCAAGACCCGCCGCAGCTCACGGACGTGGTCGAGCCGGGTGTTCTCCCGCTCGCCGTACGCCTTCAGCGCCGACACGTCCTCGATGCCGAGCTGCTCGGCGAGGTAGTCGACCACCTCCGCCGGCACATCGGTCGGATCGTCCAGGAACACCCCGAGGAACCGAACCGTGGTCATCTGCACCGCGAACCCGAACCGGTTGTGGGCCCGTCGTTTCGGCTCGATCAGCGCCCGGTCCGCGTCGTCCAGGAAGAAGAACCGCTCCAACTCCGTACGGGACGGCGCCCCGTCGTACGCCGCGTACTTCGCGGCCTGCTCATCCGTCAGAAACTCGACCGGCACCCCGGACCTCCAGACAGTCAGTGATCAACACGACTGCCGAAGGCTCCGCCCGCACCAAAGCCCAGGTCAAGGCGCTCTCAGGCGCGCGACGGGCTTAGCGCCGGTTTTCGTTCCGATGTTCCTCAACCCCCGAAGAACACTGATCGCCGTCACCGGGCGCGAGCATCGAGCACGACTACCGCGAACCGCCGAACCCAGTGCGTCCACCGGCCGGTTGCGGCTGCGATGAGGGAACCGCGCGGCCGTACGGACCCCCGACCGCGGGCGTGGAACCGGACCGGCGTATGGCACGCGGGCTCGCCCCGAGTTCACGGCGGCAGGCCTTGTTGAAGGCCTGGAGGTCGGCGATGCCCACGGCCGCGGCGATGGCGGTGACGGACAGGGTGGACGAGAGCAGGAGATGACGGGCGCGTTGAAGGCGCCGGTGCCGGATGTACGAAACCACCGTGTGGCCGGTCTCGGCACGGAACACCCGCGTCAGGTGGGTGTGGGAGACCCCGACGGCGTGGGCGACGTCCGGTACGGACAGCGGGCCCGCCAGGTGCACTTCGATGTAGGCCTGCGCCGCGGCCACGAAGGGATGGCTGCGTCCGGCTCCCTCGCCCCTCGGCAACTCGGCGACGCGCCACAGAGCGGTCCAGACCTCGGCGGTGGCACGCGGGGGAGAGGACGGCATGGCCGCGACGGCGTTCCGGAGCAGATCGGCGAGGCGCG
Source organism: Streptomyces sp. NPDC001492 (assembly GCF_053597275.1). Classification (NCBI taxonomy): domain Bacteria; kingdom Bacillati; phylum Actinomycetota; class Actinomycetes; order Kitasatosporales; family Streptomycetaceae; genus Streptomyces; species Streptomyces sp. NPDC001492. Next base: position 77,047 of record NZ_JBSFHW010000048.1, read on the forward strand.
TGCTCTCGCCCCCGGCGTCCTGCATCACCGGGACCGATCGCGCAACTCCCGTGTCGTTCAGCCGCAGATGGGCGTAGAGGTGCTCCGACCTGCCCCGGTAGCCGAAGTGAACCTCCGTGTCCGGGGGCACGAGGCTGACGTGACCGGGCCTGATGGGGTGGACGGACTGCCCGAGGGACAGCGTGCCCTCGTAGTTGTAGAGGTGCAGCTGCCACAGACCGGGCAGCCGGAAGGCTTCGTGATCGGTGGCGACACCGTGGACCCCGATGCCCACGGCCGCCACGGTGGGCGGCTCGTCGAGCCGCAGTGTCACCAGCTTCATGAGGACGGAAAGCTACCAGCACTGGATGAATGCGGCCCACGACAGAGCCGTGCGGAGCCCTCACGTTCGTCGCATGCCGACCAGGCGGCGTCCAGGCGCCGGTCCGACTTCTCGAACAGCGGCACCTGCTGCGTCACGGTCGAGGCGCGTCAGGAACGGCGGGGCGCGGCTCCTCGCTCGAGGTGGGCACGTCAGGCCTGATCAGGCCCTGTGCACGCAGTTCGTCCCAGAGGCCGTCGGGGACGTGCTGGGAGTGCAGTTGGACGTTGCGCCGGACCTGTTCCGCGGTGCGCATGCCGAGGGTGACGTTGACGACGGCGGGGTGTGTGGAGGGGAAGGCGATGGCGGCGGCGGGCAAAGTGGTGCCGTGGCGCTCGCAGACCTCGGCGATGGCCGACGCCCGCTGCACCAGCTCTGTCGGGGCGTCCTGGTAGTCGTACTTCATGCCCGCGGCGGGGCGGTCCTGGGAGAGCAGGCCGGAGTTGAAGACGCCGACGGCGACGACGCTCTTGCCGTGTTCTCGGGCGGCGGGCAGGACGTCGTCGAGGGCGGACTGGTCGAGGAGGGTGTAGCGCCCGGCCAGCATCACCA
>NZ_JBSFHW010000049.1:0-76415 GCF_053597275.1 Streptomyces sp. NPDC001492
GCCCGTCCGGCGTTTGAGGACGAGGCCGTTCAGGCCGATGGGGGTCCAGGGGGCGAAGCCCCCTGGACGGGGTCGAAGGGGCGGCAGCCCCTGGGGACGGGAACGGGTAGGGGCGGCGGGGGCGAAAAACCGTGACATCAGCCCCCACCCACGGACGAACAGGAGCCACCGTGCCAGAGGGGCACACCATCCACCGCCTGGCCAAGGACTACGCCACAAGATTCCTCGGCACGAGCCCCCACGTCACCAGCCCCCAGGGCAAATTCTCCGACGCCGCAGAACTCCTCGACACCGCCGAACTCACCCACACCGAGGCCCACGGCAAACACCTCTTCCTCGGCTTCCGCGACACGGACTGGGTCCACATCCACCTCGGCCTCTTCGGCAAGGTCACCTTCGGCGACGCCCCGGCACCCCCGCCCACGGACACCGTCCGCCTCCGCCTCGCGAACGCCACCTCGTACGTCGACCTCCGCGGCCCCACGACCTGCGCCCTGATCACGGACACCGAGAAGCAGGCGATACACGACCGCCTCGGCCCCGACCCCCTGCGCGAGGACGCCGACCCGCGGACGGCGTACCGCCGAATCGCCCGCAGCCGTACGACGATCGCCGCACTCCTCATGGACCAGAAGGTGATCGCAGGCGTCGGCAACGTCTACCGCGCCGAGGTCCTCTTCCGTCACGGCATCGACCCCTACCGCCCCGGCAGGGACGTCACCTCCGCCGAGTGGGACGCGATCTGGTCCGACCTGGTCGAGCTGATGCACGAGGGCGTCCGCCACAACCGCATCGACACCGTCCGCCCGGAACACACCCCCGAGGCCATGGGCCGCCCGCCGCGCGTCGACGACCACGGCGGCGAGGTGTACGTCTACCGCCGGGCCACCCTGCCCTGCCACATCTGCGGCGGCGAGATCCGCACCGCCGACCTCGCCGCCCGCAACCTCTTCTGGTGTCCCACCTGCCAACAGCGCTGACGCACCGCTAGAAGCCGTGCGGCAGCCAGGGCGTCACCGTCGAGCCGAACGCCAGCGACGCCTCCGCCAGCGCGCCCCGGCGCAGCTCGCGCACCCGGCCGGCCGCCGCCAGCGACGCGAGCGACACCCCGCCGAGGTACGCCGAGCCCAACTCCCGTACGGACAGGGCGAGATCGGCCGCGTCCGCCGTACGCTCGCACGAGGCGCCCTTCGGGTCGCCGGTCAGTCGCAGGCGGCCCTCGTTCCAGGGGCAGAAGGCGTCCTCGACCTCCAGCACCACGTCCACCGGCGCCTGATACGTGCGCGCCTGAAGCGCGGCGCCCACGTCCACCAGCCGTACGTGCAGCGAGTCCCGGACCAGCAGCGAGCAGCGGCGGACGTCGGACACCATGTGCTGCCAGGGCTCGTCGACCGGCCGCCCGCGCGCGCTCACCTTCGACGTCAAGTCGATGTCGAAGAGGAACCGCCACAGCGCGGCGTGCGCCGCCGGGTCCAGCGCGTCCACGTCCTGCGCCTGCACCCGGCCCTTGGGCCCGGCCGGCTCCCAGTCCCGATGGATCCGGAAGCGCGCGTACCCGACGACCTCGCCGTCCCGCTCCGCGAGCACGCACTGCAGCGGCGACGCACCGCCACGCTCGCTCTCCGGGTCGAGCAGCCACACCCGCTCCCAGCCCGGAATGCGCGCCACCATCCCGGGCCGCCGAGCGACCAGTTGGGCGTACACCGCCTCGCACGCGTCGAGCACGTCGGCCGGCTCGGCGTACCGCAGCCGTACGTCATCGGTGCCGGGCGGCACGGACAGCCGTACACGCGTCGTGTCGATCTCGGCGTTGACGTGGTACGTTCCGACGCCGTACCCGAACCGTCCGTAGATCGCGGGTTCGGACGCCGTCAGGACGGCCAGCGGCTCGCCCCAGGACCGTACGTCGTCCAACTGCCGCCGCATCATGGACGTCAGCACCCCGCGCCGCCGGTGCGTCGCGGCCACGGACACCATGGTCACGCCCGCCGCGGGCACCGCGGCCCCGCCGGGCACGGTCAGCCGGAAGGAGAACGCGCCCGCCGTCCCGACGCACGCATCACCGTCCCAGGCGCCGATGGAACGGTCCGTCTCGGTGAGTTCACGCCACAGCGCCCGCTCCTCGGCCGACTCCGTAACCCCGCCGAAGGCGCGGATCAGGTTGTCGTACCACTCGTCCCAGTCTTCCCGGCGCAGCACGCGCACGTCAGTCAGGTCAGTCCCCATGAACCATGCCTACCAGGGCATTGCGGGACGAGCGAGGGAATTTCGCCTTGGCGGACCCGCGACGGCTCTCTGTGAAGTTCACTGTGAAGTTGAACCTCGGACGGGGGACAAGTGGGACCTCCCGTGCCAAGCAGCTGGTCCGATGGATAGGGTCCCGAACTAATGGCAGCAGGACGAGAGCGGCGCGCAGCAGCCGAGACGTTCACGGCCCGGTTGAAGATGGAGTGGCACCGGGTCCGCGTCGGCCTGCGCAGAAGCGCCGTGGACTACTTCCGGGGGGACGGCTCGGACTGGGTCGCGCTCGCCGGTCTGCTCCTCACCGTCCCGCTGATCGCCGCCGTCACGCTCGCCAACTCCGTGTGGTGCTCACCGGCCGTCCTGGTCCTGCCGATCGTCGCGGGCGGCCTGCTGCTGCGCCCGGCGAGCCTGCTCGGTCTGTACGCGGCCGCGGCCACGGCGCTGATCGTGGAGTCGGTGAAACTGGGGCCCTATACGGAGGGCCCTTCCCGTGTCACCCCTGGCGTGGTGCTGGTGGTGGCCGCCTGCGGCTTCTTCGGTCTGCTCATCGCCCAGTTCCGCAGCCGGGTCGGTGTGCCCTGGCGGCGCGGCGGCACCATGCTCTTCGACCTGCGCGAACGCATCCGGGTGCAGAGCAAGCTGCCGCAGCTGCCGGTCGGCTGGCACCGCGAGATGGCGCTGCGCCCGGCGGGCGGCCAGTCCTTCTCGGGCGACTTCGTGGTCGCCGCCCGCACCAACGGCGGCCGCACCCTGGAGGTCGTCCTGACGGACGTCTCCGGGAAGGGCATGGACGCGGGCTCGCGTGCCCTGCTCCTGTCGGGGGCGTTCGGCGGCCTCCTCGGCTCCCTGCCCCCGCACGCGTTCCTGCCGGCGGCCAACGGCTATCTGCTTCGCCAGGACTGGGACGAGGGCTTCGCGACCTCGATCCACCTCGTCCTGGACCTCGACTCGGGCGACTACGAGCTCTACTCCGCGGGCCATCCGCCGGGTCTCCAGCTCAGCGCGGGCAGCGGCCGCTGGGAGGAGAAGGCGGCCGAGGGCCCGCTCCTCGGTGTGTACGACGGCGCGCAGTTCGACCCCGTGAAGGGCTCACTCCGCCCCGGTGACGTGTTGATGCTGTTCACGGACGGCCTGGTGGAGACCTCCGACCGGGACATCGTCGAGGGCATCGACCGCCTCACGGGCGAGGCGGACCGCTATGTCGCCGGCGGCTTCCACGGAGCCGCCTGGCACCTCATCGAGGCGGTCGCGAAGGACGTGAACGACGACCGCGCACTGCTGCTGATCTGCCGGGAGGGCCCGACGGCGACCTCCCAGCCGCCGGCGCTGGGATGAGCCGATGACCGAAACCCCTCAGGTGCCGATGACCCTCGCCGAGGTCGAGGCCACCGCCCGTGCCGCCCACGCAGGCCAGACGGACAAGGCGGGACGCCCCTACGCCGAGCACCTCCGGGCCGTCGCCGAGGGCGTACGCGCTCGGGGCGGCGACGAGGACCAGACAGCGGCAGCCTGGCTCCACGACGCCATCGAGGACGACGCACTCTCCGAGCAATGGCTGGAAGAGGCCCCCTTGAGCTCCCGCACGAAGAACATCGTCCTGGCGGTCACCAAGCGCCCGGGGGAGAGCCCGGAAGCGTACGCCGAACGGATCCTGTGCACGCCGGGCGCGCTGCTGGTGAAGGAAGCGGACCTGGCCCACAATGCGGATCCGGCCCGCCTGGCCCGCCTGACCGACGAGTCGACCCGCACAAGACTGACCGAGAAGTACACACGGATGCGTGCACTTCTCGGCCTGCCTCAGCAGTAGCGCCCTGAAGGCGCGGGGAACGACATATCGCGGCAAATCCTCAGGCGTTGGCCATCTCGCGCTCGCGCTGCAACCCGCGCTGCCGCGCGACCTCCGCCGCCTCCGGCCTGAAAGCCCACCTCATCTCGGGCTCCATCACGCCCTTGAACACCCGCCGCACCGGCGAAGTGCACAGCAACGTGACAGCCCCGGCAAAAGCCACCGTCACCAAGATCTCCCCCAGCGGCCGGTGCAACCACTCCGGCTCGAACCAGCCGTAGAACTCACCCGCCTTCACCAGGAACCCGTGCAGCAGATAGCCGTAGAGCGTGCCCGCACCGAGCGCCGTGAACCACATCTTCCGGCGTGGCACCCAGGCGAAGAAGCAGGCGGTCAGCAGCAGCGAGCAGCCGAACATGGCGAGCACCATGACCGGTCCGGACCACCACGGCGCGGCCATCTCCTGGGCGGCGTCCCGGTGGTAGAACCACGCGGTGTTCATCCGCGGCACGGCCCACCAGCCGACGGCCAGCGCGGCCGCGAAGAGCGGCACCGCAAGGATCCGCACCTTCCGTGTCCGCACCATCTGGAAGTGCTCGGGCTTCATGCACAGGCCCAGCACGAAGTACGGCAGGAACTGCAGGACGCGCTGGAGGTCGAGGTCGTTGCCGATCTCCGGCGAGACCGACCCGAACATCGCGATGCCCAGGGCGATGGGCAGAGGCCAACGCAGGGTCTTCCACAGCGGGGTCGTCAGACGCCAGATGAACAGCGCGATCAGGAACCAGGTGAGGTACCAGGGGTCGAGCAGACTGACCGTCATGCTCGGGTCGTGGTCGCCGTAGCGCTTGAAGAGGGTGTACGCGGTCTCGAAGACGACGTACGGCACGAGGACGCCGGTGACCAGTCGTCTGAGGCGGTCGGGGCGCATGTCGAAACTGCGCGAGAAGTAGCCGGAGATGATGATGAACGCCGGCATGTGGAAGCAGTACACGACGGTGTACGCGGCCTCCAGGATGCGGCTGTCACCCTTCAGCGGCTCCCAGGAGTGGCCCATCGCGACCAGCACGATCGCCAGGTACTTCGCGTTGTCGAAGAACGAGTCGCGCCGTTTGCCGGGTTTGGGGGGCTTGTTCTGCTGTGTCTGCGGGGAGCGTGGACTCGGCACTCCCGACGCCGGCGACTGTGCCGGAGGGAGCGGCGCCCTGTTCTGGCCGTGCGGTTGCAACGAGTTCGTCACAGACCCTCCCCCCGGAAGCTGGGGGAGACGGTCCCGGACCTCGCTGCGCGTGCGGGGGACGAGGCAGCGTGAAACATTTGAGGCACCCTAGCGTCGTCTGTGGGTTTTCGTAAAACTCCCCACGTCGTTCCTGCCAATTGGCTTCGAGTACCCGAGATTAAGGGAAGTTGACAACGTCATGGAGGTGACGGTCAACACACCATTACATGTCCTGGTTGTCACGACTCGTCCTGACTAAACGGGGCATATGACCAGGGGGCGACACCAGTGGAATGTCTGCTTCATTGGCCTTTCGAGGGGCCGGTGTTGGCGCCTTTGCTGTGCCCGTGACAACAATTCGAAATACCTGCGAACGCGTTGTGTGGACATGGAAACGATCTCGGTGAATTCCCTGTGCGGGTGCACCGTCGAATTGCTGTACGAGACACGGGTGTTGGGGCCCTCGGACGTGCCGGGCCCGCATGGCCCAGGCAAAGCTCCGGCACAGGTGTGACCGACGATGCCTCACCTGCCGCATACGGGAGCCCCGTTGGTGGCACGATGGTTCTGGCGGGGGTGCGCGGGGCTGGCACCCCCGGGCCGGGAGAGCGGACCGACCGAGGGTGTGATCAGTTGTGGCCATTTCACTGTCAGTGGTGCTGCTGTTGGCGATCATCCTGGTGGTGTTGATCAGGGGAGGCTCGATCAAGGCCGGCCCGGCGATCGTCGCGGTGCTCTTCGGCTTCTTCCTCGCGTCGACCGGCATGGCCCCGTCAATCAACCGGTTCCTGAACTCGATAGCGGAGACCATCAACTCGATCAGCTTCTGATCCGGGCGGATGCCCCGCCCGCACTGGACGCGGAGGCCGCCGAGCCGCGCCCGTGGCCGACCACGCTCTACGCGCCGGACGTACCGGGCCCGAAACGATCAGGGCCGGGCCGGAGGAAGATCCTCCGGCCCGGCCCTGATGCGTGGAGAGCGGGCGACGGGAATCGAACCCGCGTAGCTAGTTTGGAAGACTAGGGCTCTACCATTGAGCTACGCCCGCACAGCGCGCGCCGCAGGTCAGGTGACCGCGGCACAGGAGGCATCGTAGCGGGTCGGGCCCCCTCGGTGCACACCCCGTAAATGCGGCAGCCGCACTGCCTGCGGGCATGTACCCTACGTGTCGCACCTGACGGGGTGTGGCGCAGCTTGGTAGCGCGTCCGCTTTGGGAGCGGAAGGCCGTGGGTTCAAATCCCGCCACCCCGACCACCGACCGGTCAACACCGGTCACCCCGGGCGATCACCTCGCATGATCGCCTTTGGGGCGTTCAGCTGCTGCGGTTACTATGCAAGCTGCGCGCCCGTGTGTCTCATCCGCAGGAATCCACTGGACCACCACTGGAGATCCCTAGGACGTCCTCCGGGCGGCGAAATCCGCCGGACCAGTCTGGCTCCGGCAGAAACCAAGAAGTCAGCCACAAGGAGACCGAACCGTGAAGAGCGCCGTGGAGACCCTGAACCCGACCCGGGTTCGGCTCACTGTCGAGGTGCCCTTCGAGGAGCTCAAGGACAGCCTCGACGCGGCGTACAAGAAGATCAACCAGCAGGTCACGGTGAAGGGCTTCCGGAAGGGCAAGATCCCGGCGCGCGTCATCGACCAGCGGTTCGGCCGCGGTGCGGTCCTGGAGGAGGCGGTCAACGACGCGCTTCCGAAGTTCTACACCGAGGCGGTCAACGAGGCCGACCTGAACGTCCTCGGCCAGCCCGAGGTCGACATCACGGAGCTGAAGGACGGCGAGACGCTGAACTTCACCGCCGAGGTCGACGTCCGTCCCGCCCTCGAGATCCCGGACTACTCCGGCATCGAGGTCGAGGTCGACGCCGTCGAGGTCACCGACGAGGACGTCGAGAAGTCGGTCGAGCAGCTCCGCGAGCGCTTCGCCTCGACCTCCCCGGTCGAGCGTGCCGCCGAGGACGGCGACGTCGTCACCATCGACCTGGAGGCCAAGGTCGAGGGCGAGGTCCTGGAGGACGGCGTCGCCAGCGGCGTCTCCTACACCGTCGGCTCCGGCGAGCTGCTCGACGGCATCGACGACGCCGTCAAGGGCCTGTCCGCCGGCGAGGAGGCCACCTTCACCTCCGAGCTCAAGGGCGGCTCGGCGGCCGGCAAGGAGGCCGAGGTCACCGTCAAGGTCACCCAGGTCGCCGCCCGCGAACTGCCCGAGCTGGACGACGAGTTCGCGCAGCTCGCCTCCGAGTTCGACACCCTGGAGGAGCTGAAGGCGGACAGCCGCAAGCGCCTCGAGAACATGAAGCAGTACGACCAGGCCACGCAGGCCCAGGAGCGCGTCCTGGAGAAGCTGCTCGAGCTGGTCGAGGTGCCCGTCCCCGAGAAGCTGCTCGAGGACGAGATCAACACCCGTAAGCACAACCTCGAGCACCACCAGCTCGGCCAGATGGGCCTCGACCTCGAGAAGTACCTCGAGATCCAGGGCAAGACGGTCGAGGAGTTCGACGCCGAGACCAAGGAAGCCGCGGTCAAGGGCATCAAGACCCAGTTCGTCCTCGACGAGCTGGTCAAGCAGGAGAAGCTCAACGTCAACCAGGAGGAGCTCACCGAGCACCTCATGCGGCGCGCGGCCTCCTCCGGCATGTCCCCCGACCAGTTCGCCCAGGCCGTCGTCGAGGGCGGCCAGGTTCCGCTCCTGGTCGGCGAGGTCGCCCGCGGCAAGGCCCTCGCGGTCGTCGTCGAGGCCGCCACGGTCAAGGACACCAACGGCGAGGTCATCGACCTGGACGACGAGGACGAGGTCGAGACGGCCGCCGAGGTCGCCGCGGAGGCCACGGAGGCCGACGCCACCGAGGCCGACGAGGAGAAGACCGAGGGCTGACGCCCACGGCGCCTCTGACGGACGCATGACGGGCCCCTGGGGACACGACCCAGGGGCCCGTTTCGTCTTGGGGGAGCTCCAGCCGGCCTGGAGGGGCGCGGGGCTATGTCGACATGCGGCTCCGGCGCGCGGGCGCGAACAGCCGCACTACCCGCAGTGGCCGACGAACGGAAAGTACGCACGACGCTACGCCCCCGGCGAACACCCCCCTCTGCGGGATTCTCCGACGGGACCAGCGCGTTAGGGTCCATGAATACGGGGGGAGTGGAGTCCCCGATGGCTCCAGCCCCGCAGGGATACGTGAGACGGCCCGGCGCCGTCGTAAGACGAGCAGGTGGATACGTGACGAATCTGATGCCTTCAGCCGCCGGCGAGCCTTCCATCGGTGGTGGCCTCGGTGACCAGGTCTACAACCGGCTGCTCAACGAGCGGATCATCTTCCTCGGCCAGCCGGTCGACGACGACATCGCGAACAAGATCACCGCGCAGCTGCTGCTCCTTGCCGCGGACCCGGACAAGGACATTTACCTGTACATCAACAGCCCCGGCGGTTCGATCACGGCCGGTATGGCGATCTACGACACCATGCAGTTCATCAAGAACGATGTGGTGACCATCGCCATGGGACTCGCGGCCTCGATGGGGCAGTTCCTGCTCAGCGCGGGCACCCCCGGCAAGCGCTTCGCGCTGCCGAATGCCGAGATCCTCATCCACCAGCCCTCCGCCGGCCTGGCCGGTTCGGCCTCCGACATCAAGATCCACGCGGAGCGGCTGCTGCACACCAAGAAGCGCATGGCCGAGCTCACGGCCTTCCACACCGGCCAGTCGGTCGAGCAGATCACCCGCGATTCGGACCGCGACCGCTGGTTCGACGCCGACGAGGCCAAGGAGTACGGCCTCATCGACGACGTCATCCCCACGGCCGCCGGTATGCCGGGCGGCGGCGGTACCGGGGCCTGAGCCCCGCACAGCCCCCAGCCGACCGCCTCAGCTCCTAGGAGACAGACAGTGAACGACTTCCCCGGCAGCGGCCTGTACGACCGCTCACGCGCCGAGTACACGGGCCCCACGGCGGAGTCCCGTTACGTCATCCCGCGCTTCGTCGAGCGCACCTCGCAGGGCATCCGCGAGTACGACCCGTACGCGAAGCTCTTCGAGGAGCGCGTGATCTTCCTCGGCGTCCAGATCGACGACGCCTCCGCCAACGACGTCATGGCGCAGCTGCTGTGCCTGGAGTCGATGGACCCCGACCGGGACATCTCGGTCTACATCAACAGCCCCGGCGGCTCCTTCACCGCGCTGACGGCCATCTACGACACGATGCAGTTCGTGAAGCCGGACATCCAGACGGTCTGCATGGGCCAGGCGGCCTCCGCCGCGGCGATCCTGCTGGCCGCCGGTACGCCCGGCAAGCGCATGGCCCTGCCGAACGCGCGCGTGCTGATCCACCAGCCCTACAGCGAGACGGGCCGCGGCCAGGTCTCCGACCTGGAGATCGCCGCGAACGAGATCCTGCGGATGCGCGCGCAGCTGGAGGAGATGCTCGCCAAGCACTCCACCACGCCGATCGAGAAGATCCGCGAGGACATCGAGCGCGACAAGATCCTCACGGCCGAGGAGGCGCTCTCGTACGGCCTGATCGACCAGATCATCTCCACCCGGAAGATGAACAACGCGGCCGTCCGCTAGTCGGAGGCTGTATCGTCTGCCGCCCCTTGGCACGGAAAGTGCGCTTTGACACGCTGCACGTCAAAGTGAACCGCGCCAAGGGGGGCCCGAACGGGGGGCCCGGCAAGGTACCGTCGGATTAAGGCAGCACCAGGAGCCGCTGGATTCAGGCGTCTCCCAGGCGAAGGGGAAGCACACCGTGGCACGCATCGGTGACGGCGGCGATCTGCTCAAGTGCTCGTTCTGCGGCAAGAGCCAGAAGCAGGTCAAGAAGCTCATCGCAGGGCCTGGTGTGTACATCTGCGACGAGTGCATCGATCTCTGCAACGAGATCATCGAGGAAGAGCTCGCGGAGACGAGCGAGGTGCGCTGGGAGGAGCTTCCCAAGCCCCGCGAGATCTACGAGTTCCTCGAGGGCTACGTCGTCGGCCAGGAGCCGGCGAAGAAGGCCCTCTCGGTGGCGGTCTACAACCACTACAAGCGCGTCCAGGCCGGTGAGAACGGCGGCGCCAACGGCCGCGACGACGCGATCGAGCTGGCGAAGTCCAACATCCTGCTGCTCGGCCCCACGGGCTCGGGCAAGACCCTCCTGGCCCAGACCCTGGCCCGCATGCTGAACGTCCCGTTCGCCATCGCCGACGCCACGGCGCTGACGGAGGCGGGCTACGTCGGCGAGGACGTCGAGAACATCCTGCTCAAGCTGATCCAGGCGGCCGACTACGACGTCAAGAAGGCCGAGACCGGGATCATCTACATCGACGAGATCGACAAGGTCGCGAGGAAGAGTGAAAACCCTTCCATCACCCGCGACGTGTCGGGCGAGGGCGTCCAGCAGGCCCTGCTGAAGATCCTGGAGGGCACGACCGCTTCCGTGCCCCCGCAGGGCGGCCGCAAGCACCCGCACCAGGAGTTCATCCAGATCGACACGACGAACGTCCTGTTCATCGTGGGCGGCGCCTTCGCGGGCCTGGAGAAGATCATCGAGTCCCGGGCCGGCGCGAAGGGCATCGGCTTCGGCGCGACGATCCGCTCCAAGCGCGAGCTGGAGGCGAAGGACCAGTTCGAGGACGTCATGCCCGAGGACCTGGTCAAGTTCGGCATGATCCCCGAGTTCATCGGCCGCCTCCCGGTCATCACCTCGGTCCACAACCTGGACCGCGAGGCCCTGCTCCAGATCCTGGTCGAGCCCCGTAACGCCCTGGTGAAGCAGTACCAGCGCCTGTTCGAACTCGACGGTGTGGAACTGGACTTCGAGCGTGAGGCCCTGGAGGCCATCGCCGACCAGGCGATCCTCCGCCAGACCGGCGCGCGAGGGCTTCGGGCCATCATGGAAGAGGTCCTCATGTCGGTCATGTACGAGGTCCCGTCCCGCAAGGACGTCGCCCGCGTGGTCGTCACGGCGGACGTCGTCCACTCGAACGTGAACCCGACCCTGATCCCGCGGGATGCGCGGAACGGGCGGGGGCCGGGGGAGCAGAAGACGGCGTAGCCGCCATACGTACCCGACAGGTGCCCGGTGCTTTCTGTAGCGCCGGGCACCTTTTTCGTGATCCCGGATCCCCGGCCGCAGCAAGTGCCTTGGCCGTGCCGGGAGTTGTATGTCCAGTGATGGGGCGCCCCGGTCCGACCGGGCGCCCCATCGTCCGCTGCGAGTGCGGTCAGGCCTTGACGCGTACGTCGTTGCGGAGCTTTGCCGCGAGGGAGGCTGCGTCGTCGATCGAAGCCCCGCCCCCGGCGAGGTCGGCCAGGCTGAAGGACGAGACCACCGCGACGGTGCTGTGGTCACCCCAGATGCACATCGGCATCTTGATGGTCTTCGCGGAACCGGCGCCCGACGCGGCGCCGTCGAGCTCGATGATCTGACATTTCATGACGCCGTTTGAGAAACCGGAAGGCGTCACCGCCTGCGGGCTGCCGACCAGCTTCCCCTTGGTTCCGCTGCTGCTCTGGTCCTTCTGGGACTCCGACTTGACCTTGGCGAACATGGCGTCGACGACGGCCTCGGGGTCGTCGATGGTGCCGTACACACCGCTGAAGGACAGGTTCTTCGCGCTGAGGCCCGTGCCGCTCTTGTACCCGGCGCTGACGTCCTTGGCGTTCTGCACGCCCCACTTCTGGAAGTCGGCCTTGTCCTCGCTGGTCATCTGACCGGCGGAGTCGGCACTCTGGGACTTCGTGTACTCGCCGCTGATCACGGTCGCCGGCGCCGTCAGCTTGTGCGCACCGTCGTCCGAGACGCTGCCGCCGCCCCCGCCCCCATTGCCGAGCACGAGGTACGCCCCGACCCCGATGGCCGCCACGACCGCCACCGCGCCGATGATCAGGCCCGCCTTCTTGCCGCCGCCACCGCTGGGCACCGGCGGCTGCGGGACGGTGTAGGGCTGCTGGCCGTACGGGTCCTGGCCGTAAGGCGGCTGCTGCGGGTAGCCGTAGCCGGGCTGGGGCTGCGGCGGGGGTGCCTGCTGCGGGTAGCCGTAACCCGGCTGGGGCTGCGGCGGAGGGGCCTGCTGGGGGTGGCCGTAGCCGGGCTGCGGCGGAGGGGCCTGCTGGGGGTAGCCGTAGCCGGGCTGGGCCGGAGGGGCCTGCGGCGGCTGCTGGCCGTAGGGGCCCGGCTGGCCGTACGGTCCGGGCTGCTGGGGCTGCCCGCCGTACGGGCCCGGCTGGTTGTGACTCATTTCTGGGTTCCCCTCCAGATGCCTTATATGGTCCTGACATCCTGGCCCACACCCCGCGCGCGCGTTCCGGCGGGGGCCGCACCGTTACAGAACAAACGCGTTTCGGGACACCCCCGCGACACCCCTAAACTGACCCCGTGACCGAGAACGCTCAGCAGCAGCCATCAGCGCCCGACACCGAACTGCCGACCCAGTACGCGCCGGCCGATGTAGAGGGGCCGCTGTACGAGCGCTGGGTAGAGCGTGGTTACTTCGAGGCGGATGAGAAGAGCGACAAGCCGCCTTACACCATCGTCATTCCGCCGCCCAACGTCACCGGCTCGCTGCACCTCGGGCACGCCTTCGAGCACACCCTCATCGACGCGCTGACACGTCGTAAGCGCATGCAGGGCTTCGAGACGCTCTGGCAGCCCGGCATGGACCACGCCGGCATCGCCACCCAGAACGTCGTCGAGCGTGAGCTGGGCAAGGAGGGCAAGTCCCGTCACGACCTCGGCCGTGAGGCCTTCGTCGAGCGCGTCTGGCAGTGGAAGGCCGAGTCCGGCGGGCAGATCTCCGGGCAGATGCGGCGCCTGGGCGACGGTGTCGCCTGGTCGCGCGAGCGGTTCACCATGGACGAGGGGCTCTCCCAGGCCGTCCAGACCATCTTCAAGCGCCTCTACGACGACGAGCTGATCTACCGCGCCGAGCGCATCATCAACTGGTGTCCCCGGTGCCTGACGGCCATCTCGGACATCGAGGTCGAGTACCAGGACGACGACGGCGAGCTGGTCTCCCTCAAGTACGGCGAGGGGGAGGAGACGGTCGTCGTCGCCACCACCCGCGCCGAGACCATGCTCGGTGACACGGCCGTCGCCGTTCACCCGGACGACGAGCGTTACAGGCACCTCGTCGGCAAGCAGATCAAGCTCCCGCTGACCGACCGCACCATCCCGGTCGTCGCGGACGAGCATGTCGACCCGGAGTTCGGCACCGGCGCCGTCAAGGTCACCCCGGCCCACGACCCGAACGACTTCGAGATCGGCCAGCGCCACAACCTCCCGGCGATCACGGTCATGGACGAGCACGCCGTGATCACCGTCCACGGCCCCTTCCAGGGACTGGACCGCTTCGAGGCCCGCTCGGCGATCGTCGCCGCGCTGCGCGCCGAGGGCCGGATCGTCGCCGAGAAGCGGCCCTACGTCCACTCGGTCGGCCACTGCTCGCGCTGCAAGACCACCATCGAGCCGCGGCTGTCCATGCAGTGGTGGGTCAAGGTCGGCCCGCTCGCCAAGGCCGCCGGTGACGCGGTCCGCGAGGGCAAGGTCAAGATCCACCCGCAGGAGATGGAGAAGCGGTACTTCGACTGGGTCGACAACCTCCACGACTGGTGCATCTCGCGCCAGTTGTGGTGGGGTCACCGGATCCCGGTCTGGTACGGCCCGAACGGCGAGGTCGTCTGCGTCGGCCCCGACGACGAGGCTCCCACCGGCGAGGGCTGGCGTCAGGACACCGACGTCCTCGACACCTGGTTCTCCTCCGGCCTGTGGCCGTTCTCCACCCTCGGCTGGCCCGAACAGACGGAGTCGCTCGCTAAGTTCTACCCGAACTCCGTCCTGGTCACCGGCTACGACATCCTCTTCTTCTGGGTCGCCCGGATGATGATGTTCGGCCTCTACGCGATGGACGGCACCCCGCCGTTCCACACCATCGCCCTGCACGGCATGGTCCGCGACCAGTTCGGCAAGAAGATGTCGAAGTCCTTCGGGAACGCCGTCAATCCCCTGGACTGGATGGACAAGTACGGCAGCGACGCCCTCCGGTTCACCCTCGCCCGCGGCGCCAACCCGGGCGTCGACGTCCCGATCGGCGAGGACTGGGTCCAGGGCTCCCGCAACTTCGCCAACAAGATCTGGAACGCCACCCGCTTCGCGCTGATGAACGGCGCGACGGTGGACGGCCCGCTGCCGGACGCCTCGAAGATGTCCGCGACCGACCGCTGGATCCTCTCCCGCCTCAACTCCGTGGTCGCCGAAGTCGACGCGCTCTACGAGGACTTCCAGTTCGCGAAGCTCTCGGACGCGCTGTTCCACTTCGCGTGGGACGAGGTCTTCGACTGGTACGTCGAGCTGTCCAAGACGACGTTCCAGGCGGGCGGCGAGCCGGCCGAGGTCAGCAAGCGGGTCCTCGGTGAAGTCCTCGACGTCACCCTCAAGCTCCTCCACCCGGTCGTCCCCTTCGTCACGGAGACGCTCTGGACCACTCTCACCGGCGGCGAGTCGATCGTCATCGCGGACTGGCCGAAGGACAGCGCCTTCCGCGACACGGTGGCGGAGCGGGAGATCGAGACCCTCCAGTCCGTCATCACCGAGGTCCGCCGCTTCCGCGCCGACCAGGGTCTGCAGCCGGGCCAGCGGGTTCCGGCCCGGCTGACGCTGGACGGCACGGCGCTGGCTCCGCACGAGGCGGCCATCCGCCAGCTGCTGCGTCTGCAGCCGGAGGGGGAGTCCTTCACGGCTACGGCGACGCTGCCGGTCGGCGGTGCCGAGGTCGCCCTCGACCTGTCCGGCACCATCGACGTCGCGGCGGAGCGCAAGCGGCTCGCGAAGGACCTCGCGGCGGCCGAGAAGGAGAAGGCCCAGGCCACGGCGAAGCTGGGCAACGAGGCGTTCCTGGCGAAGGCGCCGGACAACGTGGTGGACAAGATCCGCGGGCGCCTTGCGAAGGCGGACGAGGACATCGCCCGGATCCAGGCCCAGCTGGACCGGCTGCCCCAGCAGTAGCGGCTTTTTAGGGGCGCGGGGAACTGCGCGACAAGCCACAACGTTCCCCGCGCCCGCCAGACGACCGTCACCCACCCACTCCGTGGGCACTCTGTCAGTGGTCGTCCGTAGACTGGCCCCGTGAGTGAAAGCGACCCCTTCGACGAGATCATCGCGGCCGAGACCGACCGGGACCCAGATCTCGCGATCATCGAGGCCGGCAGCCGCACCCTGCGCACGCAGGGCGGAGCCCCCAGCGCCGATGTGCCCGCGCGGCCGGAGGACCCCGAGGTCGACAAGGCCCTGCGCGAGGTCGAGACGGAGCTCGCCACCCGCTGGGGCGAGACCAAGCTGGAGCCCTCGGTCAGCCGTATCGCCGCTCTGATGGACGTCCTGGGGGAGCCGCAGCGCTCGTACCCCTCGATCCACATCACCGGCACCAACGGCAAGACCTCCACCGCCCGCATGATCGAGGCCCTCCTCGGCGCCTTCGACCTGCGCACCGGCCGGTACACGTCCCCGCACGTCCAGTCGATCACCGAGCGCATCAGCCTGGACGGCGCCCCGATCTCGGCCGAGCGCTTCATCGAGACGTACCACGACATCAAGCCGTACATCGAGATGGTCGACGGACAGCAGGAGTACCGGCTGTCCTTCTTCGAGGTGCTCACGGGCATGGCCTACGCGGCCTTCGCGGACGCTCCCGTCGATGTCGCCGTGGTGGAAGTGGGAATGGGCGGCTCCTGGGACGCCACCAACGTCATCGACGGGGACGTCGCCGTCGTCACCCCCATCGACCTCGACCACACCGACCGCCTCGGTGAGACGCCCGCCGCGATCGCCACCGAGAAGGCCGGCATCGTCAAGCAGGACGCGACGGTCATCCTGGCCCAACAGCCGGTGGACGCGGCCCAGGTGCTGCTGAAGAAGGCCGTCGACGTGGACGCCACCGTGGCACGGGAGGGCCTGGAGTTCGGGGTCGTGGCACGTCAGGTCGCGGTCGGCGGGCAGCTGCTCACCCTGCGCGGCCTCGGCGGCGAGTACGACGAGGTCTACCTCCCGCTGCACGGGCCGTACCAGGCGCACAACGCCGCCGTCGCGCTCGCCGCCGTGGAGGCGTTCTTCGGGGTCGGCTCCCAGCGGCCCGAGCCGCTCGACATCGACACCGTCCGCAAGGCTTTCGCGGCCGTCTCCTCGCCGGGGCGGCTCGAAGTCGTACGGCGCTCGCCCACCGTCGTCCTGGACGCCGCCCACAATCCGGCCGGCGCGCGCGCCACCGCCGAGGCGGTCGGGGAGGCCTTCGACTTCAGCCGGCTGATCGGTGTGGTCGGCGCGAGCGGCGACAAGAACGTACGAGGACTGCTGGAAGCCTTCGAGCCGATCTTCGCCGAGGTCGTCGTCACGCAGAACTCCAGCCACCGCGCGATGGACGCGGACGAGCTCGCCGCGATCGCCGTGGAGGTCTTCGGCGACGAGCGCGTCCAGGTCGAACCACGGCTGCCGGACGCCCTGGAGGCCGCGATCACGCTGGCCGAGGAGGAGGGCGAGTTCGCGGGCGGCGGGGTGCTGGTGACCGGCTCGGTCATCACCGTCGGCGAGGCCCGGCTGCTGCTGGGAAGGGGCTGACAACCCGTGCGTACGCTCTGTGCTTCGACCCTGATCGGCGAGTTCTTCGTGATCGGCTTCGCCGGACTCGTCGCCATGAAGGACCCCGACCTCGCCACATCCACGGTGTGGACGGTCAGCGGCATCGCGATGTTCCTGTGCGTGGCGCTGTGCGGTGTCGTGACGCGGCCGGGCGGCATCGCCCTCGGCTGGGCGCTTCAGGCCGCCCTCGTCGCCTCCGGCTTCGTCGTCCCGACGATGTTCTTCCTGGGCGTGGTCTTCGCGGCCCTGTGGTGGGCCTCGGTGCACTACGGAAGAAAGATCGACGAGGCGAAGGCGCGGTTCGCCGCGGCACAGACGGGCTCGTCGGGCTCCTCCACTCCTGACGCTGTGTGACAAGGGTCAGGCCACGCCCTGTAATCTTCGAACACCCCCGCACGATCCTTGATCTTCCATAGGAGCCCGCAGTGACCCAGCGCACCCTCGTCCTGCTCAAGCCCGACGCGGTCCGCCGTGGCCTGACCGGCGAGATCATCAGCCGTATCGAGCGCAAGGCCGGCTGGCAGATCACCGCGCTGGAGCTGCGCACCCTGGACCAGGAGACCCTGGAGCAGCACTACGGCGAGCACAAGGGCAAGCCCTTCTACGAGCCGCTGGTGGAGTTCATGGCCTCCGGTCCGGTCGTCGCGCTGATCGTCGAGGGCGAGCGGGTCATCGAGGGGCTGCGCGCGCTCGCCGGCCCGACCGACCCGATCGCCGCTGCTCCCGGCTCCATCCGCGGCGACTACGGTGTGATCGTCCGGGAGAACCTGATCCACGCCTCCGACTCCGAGGAGTCCGCCGAGCGCGAGGTGAAGATCTTTTTCCCCGGCCGCGGTTGAGCGACAAACCTATGAATTTTTGAGTGACCGTCAGGTCGCTCGCCCTTCTGACCTGGGGCGGCCGAGAGTTTCCGGCCGTCCTCTGGCATATGCGTGCCGATCGGGGGAACGAGTGCCCCCGATGGGCCGTCTCCACAAGCGAGGCGACACTTCATCTGCTGACAATGGCGAAGACCCTCGCGCAGTGTTTGTGCAGGCGCGTCTACGATGGAAGCCTTCACGTCACAGCACCCACTTCGCCGACCTGAAAAGCCCTCAAAAGCTCCCAGGAAGGCCAGACGAATCCTGATGGGGAACTCAATGTCGTTCATCGGCCGTGACATGGCTGTCGACCTCGGGACCGCCAACACGCTGGTGTACGTCAGGGGTCGTGGGATCGTACTCAACGAACCGTCCGTCGTCGCGATCAACACCAATACCGGTGGCATCCTCGCGGTCGGCGCCGAGGCGAAGAAGATGATCGGTCGGACCCCTGGCAACATCGTTGCCGTACGACCGCTGAAGGACGGCGTCATCGCCGACTTCGAGATCACCGAGCGGATGCTCCGCTACTTCATCCTGAAGATCCACAAGCGGCGGTATCTCGCGCGGCCGCGCGTCGTCGTGTGCGTGCCCTCCGGCATCACGGGCGTCGAGCGCCGCGCCGTGATCGAGGCGTCCTCGCAGGCCGGGGCTCGTCAGGTGCACATCATCGAGGAGCCGATGGCGGCGGCCATCGGCTCCGGCCTGCCCGTCCACGAGGCCACCGGCAACATGGTGGTGGACATCGGCGGCGGCACCACGGAGGTCGCGGTCATCTCGCTCGGCGGCATCGTCACCGCCCAGTCCATCCGCGTCGCGGGCGACGAACTGGACAACGCGATCATC
The DNA here is from genome assembly GCF_053597275.1 of Streptomyces sp. NPDC001492. Lineage (NCBI taxonomy): Bacteria > Bacillati > Actinomycetota > Actinomycetes > Kitasatosporales > Streptomycetaceae > Streptomyces > Streptomyces sp. NPDC001492. The sequence continues at coordinate 18,565 of NZ_JBSFHW010000049.1, forward strand.
CAGCACATCAAGAAGGAGTACTCCCTCCTTCTCGGTGAGCGGACGGCCGAGCAGATCAAGATCACGATCGGTTCGGCCTACGACCTGGACGACGACCAGCACACCGAGATCCGCGGCCGGGACCTCGTCTCCGGGCTGCCCAAGACCGTCGTCATCTCCGCCGCCGAGGTGCGCAAGGCGATCGAGGAGCCGGTCAACGCCATCGTGGACGCCGTCAAGACCACCCTCGACAAGTGCCCGCCGGAGCTGTCCGGCGACATCATGGACCGGGGGATCGTGCTGACCGGCGGCGGGGCGCTGCTGCGCGGACTCGACGAGCGGCTGCGCCGGGAGACCGGGATGCCGATCCACATCGCCGAGGACCCGCTGGACAGCGTGGCGCTCGGCTCGGGCAAGTGCGTCGAGGAGTTCGAGGCGCTCCAGCAGGTGCTGGACGCCCAGCCGCGCAGATGACATAACTCTTCGATTCCGCCGTACGGGACGATCTCCTCTCGTGCGGCGGATCGTTGATATAGAGGCAGTTGATATAGAGGCATAAGCTCGCCCATAAGCCTCTGCCGTAACTGCACAGCTGAACTGAACACCTGAACCTCTGCACATTCCTATGAGGAAGGCACGGCCGCCGCACGTGAGGGACACACGAGAGAGCCGGCTGCTCCTGGTGCTGCTGATCGCCATCGCGTTCGCGCTGATCACGGTGGACATCCGCGGCGGGGAGGACTCACCGGTCGACGGTGCCCGCCAGGTCGCGGCCACCGTGTTCGGCCCGATCGAGGACGGCGTGTCGTCGGCGGTCGACCCGGTCGGCAACGCCGTCTCAGCGGTCCGTGACTCCGGCACCCGGCACGACCGGCTCGCCCGTCTGGAGACGGAGAACGCGGCCCTCAAGGCGAAACTCGGCAGCGACGACCGCAACCGCAGCCGCCTCGCGCAGCTCGACAAGATGCTGAAGGTCTCCGCCGAGGGCCAGTACGGCATCAAGGGTGCCCAGGTCATCGCCATAGGAGCGGCCCAGGGCTTCTCCTGGACGATCACCATCGACGTCGGCGCGAGCGACGGCATCAAGCGGGACATGACCGTACTGAACGGCGACGGGCTGGTCGGACGCGTCACCAACGTCGGCCCCGACGCCTCCACCGTCCTGCTCGCCAACGACCCGGACTTCACCGTCGGCACCCGCATGGAGGGCAGCGACGAGCTCGGCTTCGCCACCGGGCAGGGCGACCGCCCGCTCCGGGTGGAACTGCTCAACTCCAAGGCGGACGTGAAGAAGGGCGACCGGCTGGTCACCTTCGGCTCCGAGGCCGACAAGCCCTTCGTGCCGGGCGTCCCGGTCGGCGTGGTCTCCCGCGTCGACCCGTCCGGCGGCAACCTGACCCGCACCCTCTACGTCACGCCGTACGTCAGCTTCTCCAAGCTGGACATCGTCGGCGTCGTCGTGGAGACCCCGAAGAAGGACCCGCGCGACACGGTGCTCCCCGACAAGCCCCAGCCGACGCCCACCCCGACGGTCACCGTCACGGTCACTCCGTCAGCGAACGCGTCCGAGACCGCGTCCGCGTCCGCGTCGCCCGGCCAGACCCCGTAGCAGTAGGAGCTGAATCCCCATGCGCGTCAACCGGATCCTGCTCTCCTCGGCCCTGGTCGTCGTAGCCCTGGTGGTCCAGGTGAGCGTCCTCGCCCGGCTCCATCTGCCGGGCGCCGTCCCCGACTTGCTGCTGCTCACCGTGCTGGGCCTGGCCCTGGTCTACGGCCATGTCGGCGGTGCCCTCGTCGGCTTCGGCGCGGGCCTGCTAGCCGACCTCGCCCCGCCCGCCGACCACGCCGCCGGCCGCTACGCCCTGGTGCTGTGCGTCATCGGCTACCTCGCCGGGCTGGCCAGACCGGAGAACGGGCGGCTGAAGTCGGCCACCGGCCCCATGCTCGTCGTGGTCGCCGCCGCCATCGGCTCGACCCTCCTGTACGCCGGTGTGGGCGCCCTCGTCGGCGACACCGCCGCCCGCCATGTCGGACTCGTCAGCCTGCTGTTCTCCGCGGCCCTGTACGACCTGCTGCTCGCCCCCTTCGTGGTCCCCGGGATCATGGCCCTGGCCCGGCGCGCGGACAACGACCCGCTCGCCGAGGCGACCTCCCCGTCGAAGAAGGCCACCGACATCACCTCCGGCTGGATCTCCGCCGGCACCGGCCTCAAGCTGGGCGGCCAGCGCGGCGGCCTCGGCAGCCTGAAGGCCAAGGCCCGCACCCGCACCGCCCGGGTGGGCCGCATCAAGGGGGTCAAGCGGCTGTGAGCAGGCGGGAGTTGGCGGCGGGAGCCCTTCACAGCTCCGTCGTATATGACACGTACACACACTGAGAGGGGGAGGCAGCCGCAGTGACCAATATTCCCGAGACCGGACGGACCCCAAGGGTCCAGATCCGGCTCGTCGTCATCCAGATCCTCGTCCTCTCCCTGCTCGGCACCCTCGGCGGCCGGCTGTGGTACCTCCAGATCCGCGAGGGCAGCGAGTACGCCAAGGAGGCGTCCGGCAACCACGTCCAGCAGGTCGTCGATCCCGCCGTACGCGGCTCGATCCTGGACGCCCGCGGTGTGGCGCTCGCCGACAACGAGACCCGCCTCGTGGTCTCCGCCTCCCGCACCGACCTGCTGAAGATGAAGGACGACGGCAAGGCGGTCCTCACCAAGCTGGCCGGGGTCCTGGGCATGAAGCCCAAGGAGGTCATGCAGCGGGTCCGGCTGTGCGACGCCAAGACGCCCCAGCCCTGCTGGAACGGCTCGCCCTTCCAGCCGATCCCCATCACCGACGAGGCCACGCCCCGCCAGGCCATGCAGATCCGCGAGCGCTCCGAGGACTTCCCCGGCATCACCGCCGAGCCCGAGGCGCTGCGCCGCTACCCCGGCCCCGGCAAGTCCAACACCGCGCAGGTCCTCGGCTATCTCTCGCCCGTCACCGACGAGGAGATCCAGAAGGCCAAGGACACCGACTCGCCCTATCTCCGCTCCGACCAGGTCGGCCGCTCCGGCCTCGAGCGCCAGTACGACAAGGAGCTGCGCGGCAAGGCCGGCGTCACCCGCTACGAGGTCGACAACCTCGGCCGCGTCATCGGCAAGGCCAAGTCCGATCCCGCCCAGGCCGGTTCGACCCTCGTCACCAGCATCGACTCCCGCGTCCAGCGCGTCGCCGAGTACGAGCTGCACAACGCGATGAAGATCGCCCGCGGCCAGTACGACAAGGTCACGGGCGAGAAGTACAAGGCCGACTCGGGTGCCGTCGTCGTGATGGAGGCCAAGACCGGCCGTATCGTCGCCATGGCGTCCGCGCCGACCTACGACCCGAACGTCTGGGTCGGCGGCATCTCCGCCAAGGACTACAAGCAGCTCACCGGCAAGGACTCCGACTACCCGCTGCTCAACCGGGCCATACAGGGTCAGTCCGCGCCGGGCTCGACCTTCAAGGTGGTCTCCACGGCCGCCGCGGTCCAGGCCGGCTACGTCTGGGACGGCGGCTACCCCTGCACCAGCTCGTACTCGGTGGGCGGCCAGGTCTTCAAGAACTTCGAGGGCGAGAGCTTCGGCCCCATCTCGCTGGGCCGCGCCCTGGAGGTCTCCTGCGACACCGTCTTCTACGGCCTCGCGGACCGCGAGTGGAAGAAGGACGGCGGGATCAACCCGAAGAAGGGCCAGCCCAAGGACTACTTCTACAAGACCGCCCACCAGTTCGGCCTCGGCAAGCCGACCGGCATCGACCTCCCGAACGAGGTCACCGGCCGCGTCCCCGACCGCCAGTGGAAGCGGGACTACTGGAAGGCCAACAAGGACGCCTGGTGCAAGAGCGGCAAGAAGGGCGGCACCTACGTCCAGCGGATCGAGTACGAGGGCTGCCTCGAAGGCTTCAAGATGCGCGAGGGCGACTCGATCAACTACTCCATCGGCCAGGGTGACACCCTCCTGACTCCGATCCAGGAGGCGATGATCTACGGGGCCCTGGCCAACGGCGGCACCGAGCACGTCCCGACCATCGGCAAGGCGATCATCAGCGCCGACGGCAGGACGGTCAACGAGATCAAGCCCAAGGTCCTGCGCCGGCTCCCGATCAGCGAGGCCACGCACAAGGGCATCGACAAGGCCCTCGCGGGCGTCATCACCGCCGGTACCGCCGCCTGGAAGTTCAAGGGCTGGCCGCAGGACAAGATCACGCTGCACGCCAAGACCGGTACCGCGGAGGTCTACGGCAAGCAGACCACCTCGTGGCTCGCCACGTACTCCAAGGACTACTCGGTCGTCATGACGATCGCCCAGGCCGGTACGGGTTCCGGCGCCTCCGGTGAGGCGGTCCGCAGCATCTACAGCGCCCTCTACGGCGTCCAGCCCGACGGTTCGATCGACAGCAAGAAGGCACTGCTGCCCAGCCCGCAGAAGGGCCTGCCCAAGGTCAAGACGGACGGCACGATCGCCTCGCCGAAGGTCCCCAAGGACCCGGCCAAGGAACTCCACGCGGGCGACAACGCCAGCCCCTCCCCGGGCGCGAGCCAGCCCGCCGCGACCTCGCCCTCGCCCACGTCGACCAACCGGACCACCCGCAGGCGGCCGCGCAGGCGGGGAAGCCGGAGGATGCTCACATGACCGGTGCAGGCAGCTTCTCCGTCCCCGGATACGGCCCCCGCCGCGCGGGCTGGACCCGGATCTTCGCCCGTGACTCGGTGTCCCGCCGGCTGGACTGGCCGATGCTGCTGGCGGCCCTGGCGCTCTCGGCGATCGGCTCGGTGCTCGTCTTCTCGGCGACCCGCAACCGCACCGAGATCAACCAGGGCGACCAGTACTACTTCCTCATCCGGCACATCGTGAACACCGGCATCGGGTTCGCCCTGATGGCCGGCACGATCTGGCTCGGCCACCGCACTCTGCGCACCGCCGTCCCGATCCTCTACGGCGCCTCGGTCTTCCTGATCCTGCTGGTGCTCACCCCGCTCGGCGCCACCATCAACGGCAGCCGCAACTGGATCGTCTTCGGCGGCGGTTTCTCCCTTCAGCCCGCCGAGTTCGTGAAGGTCACGATCATCCTCGGCATGGCGATGCTGCTGGCGGCCCGGGTCGACGCGGGCGACAAGAAGTACCCCGACCACCGCACGGTCCTGCAGGCGCTGGGCCTGGCCACCGTACCCATCCTGATCGTGCTGCTCATGCCCGACCTCGGCACGGTCCTGGTCCTGGTGACGATCATCCTGGGCGTGCTGCTCGCCTCCGGCGCCTCCAACCGCTGGGTCTTCGGCCTGATCACGGCCGGCGTCGTCGGCTGCATCACCATCTGGCAGCTGCACATCCTGGACGAGTACCAGATCAACCGCTTCGCGGCCTTCGCCAACCCCAGCCTCGACCCCGCGGGCGTCGGCTACAACACCAACCAGGCGCGCATCGCCATCGGTTCGGGCGGTCTGACCGGCGCGGGTCTCTTCCACGGGTCGCAGACCACCGGCCAGTTCGTGCCCGAGCAGCAGACCGACTTCGTGTTCACGGTCGCCGGCGAGGAGCTGGGCTTCGTCGGCGCGGGACTGATCATCTTCCTCCTCGGCGTGGTCCTGTGGCGCGCCTGCCGCATCGCCCGCGACTCGACCGAGCTGTACGGCACGATCGTCGCCGCCGGGATCGTCGCCTGGTTCGCCTTCCAGACCTTCGAGAACATCGGCATGACCCTCGGGATCATGCCGGTCACGGGCCTGCCGCTGCCCTTTGTGTCGTACGGCGGCTCGTCGATGTTCGCGGTGTGGATGGCGGTGGGGCTGCTGCAGTCGATCAGGGTGCAGAGGCCCATGTCCGCGTAGGCCTTCGGCGGTGGCGCCCCTCTGTCGCAGCAGTTCCGCAGGAACTAGATTCGGTTCATGGCGGACACCAAGCGGGAGATCGAGCGGAAGTACGAGTCCGACGAGAGCGGCCTGCCCGACCTGACCGGCGTCGCCGGGATCGACGCGGTGGTCGACAAGGGCGTCGCGCACCTGGACGCCACCTACTACGACACCTCCGACGAACGCCTCGCCGCGTCCGCGATCACCCTGCGCCGGCGCACCGGCGGCTCCGACGCGGGCTGGCACCTGAAGTTCCCGGTCGCCCCCGGTGTCCGCGACGAGATCCAGGCCCCGCTCTCCGACACCGTCCCGCGCAGCCTCGCCGGGCTGGTCCGCTCCCGGGTCCGCGACGCCGAGCTGCTGCCCGTGGTGCGGCTGCGCTCCGACCGTGACCTGCGCGACCTCGTCGACGCCGGGGGCCGGGTGCTCGCCGAGGTCAGCGTGGACGCCGTACACGCCGAACGGCTCACCGGCAAGGGCGGCTCGGCCCAGTGGACCGAGCTGGAGGTGGAACTCGCCGACGGCGGCGACCCCGTCCTTCTGGACAAGGTCGACAAGCGGCTGCGCAAGGCAGGCGTCCGCCCGTCCGCCTCGGCCTCCAAGCTGGCCCGGGCCCTGGCGGAGACCGCTCCGAAGAAGAAGAGCGGGAAGAAGCAGGAGGCCAAGCCGCCGGTGACGGCCGGGGACCACGTCCTCGCCTATGTCCGCGAGCAGCGCGACGCCATCGTCGAACTCGACCCGGCCGTACGGCAGGACGTGTACGACTCCGTGCACCGCATGCGGGTCGCGACCCGCCGGATGCGCAGCGCCTTCCGCTCGTACGGCAAGGTGCTGGACCGTACCGTCACCGACCCCGTGGGTGAGGAACTGAAGTGGCTGGCCGGCGAGCTCGGCGTGGACCGGGACCGGGAGGTGCTGACCGAGCGCCTCACGGCAGCCCTGGACGAGCTGCCCAGAACGCTGCTCTCCGGCCCGATCCGCACCCGGCTGCGGACCTGGATGAACGCCCGCCGCGGCGGATCGCGCCGCCGCCTGACCGGTGTCCTGGACTCCGAGCGCTATCTGAAGCTGCTGGACGGCCTGGACGCGCTGATCGCGGACCCGCCGCTGCTGGAGGCGGCCGCGGGAAAGCCGGAGAAGGTGATCGCCAAGGCCGTACGGAAGGACTTCGGAAGGCTGTCCGGCCTGGTCGAGCAGGCCATCGCCCTGGAACCCGGCCACGACCGCGACCTCGCCCTGCACGAGGCCCGCAAGGAGGCCAAGCGGACGCGGTACTCGGCGGAGGCGGCCGTACCGGCCCTCGGCAGCCCGGCGACCGAGCTTTCCAGGTCGATGAAGGCCCTGCAGAACCTGCTGGGCGACCACCAGGACAGCTTCATGACCCGCCAGACCCTGCGCGAGCTGTCCGCCGTGGCGCACGCGGCGGGGGAGAGCTCGTTCACGTACGGAGTGCTCTACGGGCGCGAGGAGGCGCGCGCCACGGCCGTGGAGGTACAGCTGCCGGGGGTCTGGCAGGAGGTCAAGGACGGGATGCAGGTCTAGCCGCCCGGGCGGGCCGAGCGGTCGGGGCGGGTGCACGGCCGCGTTAGGCTAGATGGTCACCCCTGCCAGTTCAGGTCGTCCCATCAGCCCCTCCCACGAAGGTTCGCGAGATGTCTGCCGAAGTCGCTGCGGCCGCCGAGTCTGTGTTCCCGCAGCTCGAAGCTCTGCTCCCGCATGTGCAGAAGCCGATCCAGTACGTCGGCGGAGAGCTCAACTCCACGGTCAAACCGTGGGAGTCCTGTGACGTCCGCTGGGCGCTCATGTACCCGGACGCCTACGAGGTCGGCCTGCCCAACCAGGGCGTCATGATCCTCTACGAGGTCCTGAACGAGCAGGAGGGCGTCCTCGCCGAGCGCACCTACAGCGTGTGGCCGGACCTGGAGGCGCTGATGCGGGAGCACGCCGTCCCGCAGTTCACGGTGGACAGCCACCGGCCGGTGAAGGCCTTCGACGTGTTCGGGCTGAGCTTCTCCACGGAGCTGGGCTACACCAACATGCTGGCGGCCCTCGACCTCGCCGGGATCCCCCTGGAGTCCAAGGACCGGACGCTGGACGACCCGATCGTCCTGGCCGGCGGCCACGCGGCCTTCAACCCCGAGCCGATCGCGGACTTCATCGACGCGGCGATCATCGGCGACGGCGAACAGGCCGTGCTGGACATGACGAAGATCATCCGCGACTGGAAGGCGGAGGGCCGCCCCGGTGGCCGCGAGGAGGTCCTGTTCCGTCTCGCGAAGACGGGCTCGGTCTACATCCCCGCGTTCTACGACGTCGAGTACCTCCCCGACGGCCGTATCGCCCGTGTCGTACCGAACAAGTCGGGCGTCCCGTGGCGCGTCTCCAAGCACACCGTCATGGACCTCGACGAGTGGCCCTACCCCAAGCAGCCCCTGGTCCCGCTCGCCGAGACGGTCCACGAGCGGATGTCGGTGGAGATCTTCCGCGGCTGCACCCGCGGCTGCCGCTTCTGCCAGGCCGGCATGATCACCCGCCCGGTCCGTGAGCGCTCCATCACGGGCATCGGCGAGATGGTGGAGAAGGGCCTGAAGGCGACGGGCTTCGAGGAGGTCGGCCTGCTCTCCCTGTCCTCCGCGGACCACTCGGAGATCGGCGACATCGCGAAGGGCCTGGCCGACCGCTACGAGGAAGACAAGATCGGCCTCTCGCTCCCCTCCACCCGTGTCGACGCCTTCAACGTCGACCTGGCGAACGAGCTCACGCGCAACGGCCGCCGCTCCGGCCTCACCTTCGCCCCCGAGGGCGGCTCGGAGCGCATGCGCAAGGTCATCAACAAGATGGTCTCGGAAGAGGACCTGATCCGTACGGTCTCCACGGCCTACGGCAACGGCTGGCGCCAGGTGAAGCTGTACTTCATGTGCGGCCTGCCGACGGAGACCGACGAAGATGTCCTCCAGATCGCCGACATGGCGATGAAGGTGATCGCCGAGGGCCGCAAGGTCTCCGGCCAGAACGACATCCGCTGCACGGTCTCGATCGGCGGCTTCGTCCCGAAGCCCCACACCCCCTTCCAGTGGGCCCCGCAGCTCTCGGCGGAGGAGACGGACGCCCGCCTCGAAAAGCTCCGGGACAAGATCCGCGGCGACAAGAAGTACGGCCGCTCCATCGGCTTCCGCTACCACGACGGCAAGCCCGGCATCGTCGAGGGCCTCCTCTCCCGCGGCGACCGCCGCATCGGCCCCGTCATCCGCGCCGTCTACGAGGACGGCGGCCGCTTCGACGGCTGGCGCGAGCACTTCTCCTACGACCGCTGGATGAGCTGCGCCGACAAGGTGCTGCCCGCCTTCGGCGTGGACGTCGACTGGTACACGACCCGCGAGAAGACGTACGAGGAGGTCCTGCCCTGGGACCACCTCGACTCCGGCCTCGACAAGGACTGGCTCTGGGAGGACTGGCAGGACGCCCTCGACGAGACGGAGGTCGAGGACTGCCGGTGGACGCCGTGCTTCGACTGCGGGGTGTGCCCGCAGATGGACACGCACATCCAGATCGGCCCGACGGGCAAGAAACTGCTTCCGCTGACGGTGGTCAACAAGTAACCGGCCCGGGCCGGCTCGGCGCGCGCCCCCGGCTCGGGGTGCCTACGATTGAGTCGGCCCGCCGGATCTGCAGGGGGAGCCCGCGCTTGCCGGGTGGCGGTTCGGCTCTCCTCGGCACCGGAAGGCGGTTCGTCATGGCCACTGAATCCGACACGCCCGTACTCGACACGATTGCCGCCATGACCCTCGACTCCGTCGAGCGCTGTCACATGGACCCGCGATCGATCATCCTCACCCGCATCGCCGCACTCGTGGCCATGGACGCACCGGCGATCTCCTACCTCGCGCACATCGACCCCGCGGTCAAGGCCGAATTCACGGTCGAACAGCTCCAGGACCTTCTCGTCGCCATCGCCCCCGTGGTGGGAACGGCGCGCGTCATGTCGGCCGCGGGCCACATCACCCAGGCGTTCGGCGTCGCGCTCGCGCTGGCCGACGCCGAAGCGGAGGCCATCGCCCAGGCAGAGGCGCAGAGCCGTCGCAGCTCCTGACCCCGATTGGAGGGTGACGGCCCAGTCCGTAGGGTGAGACTTCGTGAACGTCGTCTCCCTCGTCACCCCTGTACACAGCGGCGCCGTCCGTTTCCTTCCCGACGCCTACGCCTCACTGCTCGACCAGGAGCTTCCTGACGGATGGTCATGGGAGTGGTGCGTCCAGGAGGACGGCAGTGACGTGCGTGCGCGGTCGTATCTGCCGGCCGACGATCCACGGATCCGGGTTTCGGCGTCCCGTGCCGGTGGGCCCCATGTGGCGCGGACCATGGCGTTCGCGCGCTCGACCGGTGCCTATGTGAAGACACTGGACGCCGACGACCAGCTCACCCCCGGCACGCTAGCCCGGGACCTCGCCGTGCTGGAGGGGGATGCCTCGGTCGGCTGGACCACGTCGCGGGTGGTCGATCTCCTCGAGGACGGCAGCACCGTCTCGTTCGCATCGAGCGACCCGCGACCGGGCCGGCTCCCCAGGGGCAGCGAGTTCGGCTTCTGGGCCGAGCAGCATCGGCCGCAGGTCCACCCCGCCACCCTGTGCGTCAGGCGCCCCCTGCTGGCGCTGCTGGGCGGCTGGATGGCCCTGCCCGCCTCGGGCGACACCGGGCTGCTGCTCGGTCTGGACGCCTTGGCGGACGGATGGTTCATCGGCGAGACCGGACTCGCCTACCGCAAGCACGGCGGGCAGATCACCGCCCATCCCGACCATCGCGGCGGAGCGGAATGGGAGGCCCGTATGTCCCTGATCCGTGAGCATGCGGAGGCGGTCCGGGCGTGGGCCGACATCAGGGCTCAGCTGTCGCCGGAGCCCGGCCCGTAGAGCGCGGCGATGTCCTTGGACGTCGCCCACCGGCTGTAGGTGGGGGACTGGGGCCAGCCCTCGGGTGAGTCCTGCCATTCCTCCTGGCGGCCGTACGGGAGGAGGTCGATCAGCGCGAAGCTGTGACCGATCTGCTCGGTGCCGCGGCCGTTGGTGTGCCAGGTGCGGTGGACGGTGTCGCCGTCGCGGAGGAACACGTTGACCGCGAAACCGCCGTCGGGTGGTGCGCCGACGTCGGACCCGAAGGGGCTGTTGGCGGTCGAGTACCAGGTCATGCGGTTGCCGACGCGCCGCTTGTAGGCGAGCGCCTCCTCGATCGGACCCTGGGTGACGATGACGAATCGGGCGTCGTAGTTGTCCAGGAATTCGAGGCGGGTGTACTGCGAGGTGAAGCCCGTGCAGCCCGGGCACTGCCATTCCTGGCCGGCGGACCACATGTGGTGGTAGACGATCAGTTGCCTCCTGCCCTCGAAGACGTCCGCCAGCCGGACGGGGCCGTCCTCGCCCTCGAGGGTGTAGTCGGGCATCTCGACCATCGGGAGCCGGCGACGCTCGGCGGCGATGGCGTCGAGTTCCCGCGTGGCGGCCTTCTCCCGGGCCCGCAGTGTGGCGAGCCTGTGCTCCCACGTTGCGGTGTCGACGACGGGTGGCAGGGCGTGGTGGGTCATGGTTCCCCTCACAGAGCTCGCGCGTGACTTTCGCTGGTGCGGGGTAGACCGCGCGGCGCTGCGGAACTCATCGGTGTTCCGACGAGGGATCCGGACGGGCCGCCCCGGCGTCTGTGTGGGTATGGATCTGCAGAAGCCGCCCGTCGGACACCCCGCACAGCTGCCCGCGCGGCAGTCGCCCGAAGGGTGCCTGGTCGTGGCGATCCGTCTTCCGGTGCGGATCGTCGTGCTCGTGCTGGTCGTGCCGGTGCGGATGGTGTGGGACGCGCTCGTCGTCACCGGGCGGTTTCTGAACGACACCCTGTTCCGGCCCGTGGGGCGGGCGCTGCTGTGGGTGGCGCGGGCGGTGTTCGTGTGGCCCTTCGTGGGGCTGTGGCGGTACTTCCTCGTGCCTGTCGGCAGGGCACTGGGGTGGCTCGGGAGCGTGCTCGTCGTGGTGCCGCTGAAGTGGTTCCACCGGTATGTGCTGACCCCGCTCGGACAGGCCCTGGTGTGGGTGTACGCGCGCGTGCTGACGCCCGTCGGGCAGGGCGTGATGTGGGTGCTCAGGGGGATCGGGGCGGTGCTCGCCCTGCTCGGGACCGGTGTGTTCGCCGGTGTCGCGTGGCTGGTGCGGTATCTCGTCGTCGTTCCCGCGGTGTGGGTGTACGCGCGCGTGCTCGCGCCGGTCGGGCGGGCGATCGCGTGGCTCGTGGGCGTGGTCGCCACCGGGGTCGGGATCGGCCTGTACTGGGTGGGCCGGGTGCTGTTCGTACTGCCCGCGCTCGCCCTGTGGACGTGGGTGCTGGTGCCCGTCGGGCGGTTCCTCACCGTCGTCGGGCGCGAGGTGGGGCAGGCGATCGGGCATGCCTGGCGGGTGGCCGGGCGGATCTCGCTCGCCGTGGGCCGGGCTCTCGGCACCCTCTTCCGGTGGATCTTCGTGGAGCCGGTGCGCTGGGTCTACCGGACCGTGCTCACTCCGGTCGGGCAGGTCGTACGGGATGCCGTGCTGCGGCCCGCCGCCGAGGCGGCGCGCAGTGTGGGGCGGGCCACCCGGCTGGCGCTCGCCTCCGCCCGGGAGGCCGCGCGGCAGGCGCGCGCCGACGTCCGGCGGATGCTCTTCGGGGAGCCCGAGCGGAGAGAGGCTGTGGCCCGGCGGGAACCTCCGGCCCGCGAGACACGTACTCTTGGTAGCAGTACGACCGCTCTCACGAAGGACTGAACGACACTGGGCAAGCGACAGCCCGAAGGCCCGCCGCCCGCACCCGCGGTGCAGCGCATCCGACTGCGCTACACCAAGCGCGGCCGCCTCCGGTTCACCAGCCACCGTGACTTCCAGCGCGCCTTCGAGCGTGCGCTGCGCCGCGCCGAGGTGCCCATGGCGTACTCGGCGGGGTTCACGCCGCATCCGAAGGTGTCGTACGCCAATGCCGCACCCACCGGCACGGGCAGTGAGGCGGAGTATCTGGAGATCGCCCTCACCGAGGCGCGGGACCCGGAGAAGCTGAGGCTTCTGCTCGACGAGTCGCTGCCCGCCGGGCTCGACGTCGTCGACGCGGTGGAGGCCCGGACCTCCGGCCTCGCCGACCGGCTCACGGCTTCCGTGTGGGAGCTGCGGCTGGACGGCGTGGACCCGGCCGAGGCGGAGCGGGCCGCCCAGGCCTTCAACTCCGCCGAGGCCGTCGAGGTCCAGCGCATGACCAAGAACGGCGTCCGGACCTTCGACGCACGCCCCGCGGTCGTACATCTTGAAACGCATAGTGATCCGGCTGATAGGCCGACCGACCAGCCCTGTGCGATACTGCGGCTGGTTGTTCGGCACGTGACGCCTGCCGTACGACCCGACGACGTCCTGTCCGGTCTCCGCGCCGTGGCCGACCTGGCGCCGCCGGTCCCCGCAGCGGTGACCAGGCTGGCGCAGGGGCTGTTCGATGAAGAGACCGGCACGGTGACCGACCCGCTCGCGCCCGACCGCGAGGCAGCGACGGCCCTACCCACGGCCGATTCCGCTGCCGCCGCGAAGGCGTCGGCGTAAGGAAGGTCCCGCGAAGGACGGACGTCGAAGCGCCGCCCTCGTACTCGGGAGCCACCTGGGTCGGGCAGCGCACCGACACAGAAGACTTTCGCCAGGCCGTACGCAATAGGTGTACGGAACCGGCGAGACAGGACACAGAGAGCTCCCGTGCGGCGCCCGCGCCCCGGACGGCGGCACCGCGCATCGCGCGAGCCGCGGACGTCACCGGCGATCAACGCCGGACCAGGTGCGGCGCCCGGGAGCCTGACGGGAGAAATGCCCGCATGCTCGAACCGACCGAACCCACTGAGGGTTCCGAACTGAACACCCCCAGCGACACCTTGCCGCCGCGTCGTCGGCGCCGTGCCGCCTCGCGCCCGGCGGGTCCCCCCGCCGCGGCCGCCTCCGAAACCCCGGAGGAGATCGTCGCGCCGGCCATACCGGCCGACGGGGACAGCGAGAAGAAGCCCGACGAGGCCGCCGAGGTCGAGGAGACCGAAGAGGCCGTCGAGGAGCCTGCGCCCGCCGCGCGTACGCGTCGTCGTGCGACCCGCCGGGTGTCCGCGCCTGCCGGGGCGCCCGCTGCCGCCGAGGCGGCCGAGACCGTGGTGCCCGCCGCCGCTCCGGCCGAGGAGCCCGAGAGCGCGGCCGTCGCCGAGGCCCCTGCCGAGTCCGACGAGGACGCCGTTCCGCGCCGGACCCGTCGTCGTGCCACGCGCCGTGTGTCGGCGCCCGGTGAGGCGCCCGTGAACGTCGAGGCGACCGCTGCCGAGGACGCCGAGCCGCCCGCCGCGGCCGAGGCGCCCGCCGTCGAGGCCGTCGAGCCGGCCGAGGACGCCGCCCCGCGCCGCACGCGTCGTCGTGCCACGCGCCGCGTGTCCACGCCGGTCGAGGAGACCGCCGGCGTCGAAGAGGCGCCCGCTGTCGAAGAGCCCGCCGCCGCTCCGGCCGCCGAGCAGGCCGAGGAGGACGGCGCGCCGCGGCGTACGCGTCGCCGTACCGCCCGCAAGGCCGCCACCGGGTTCGCCGAGCCCGCGCAGGCCGCCGCCGTCGAGGGCACCGAGAGCGCCGAGGACGAGGGTCCGCGGCGCCCGGCCCGGCCCGCGGTCGCCGTGTTCCAGGCGCCCGTGTTCACCGAGCCGCAGTTCCAGACGCCGCAGCGGGCCGCCGCCGAAGCGGCCGCCGAGGCCGGGTCCGCCGAGCCGGAGGAGCTCCCCGAGGAGCAGGCCGGGGCGCGCCGCCGGCGCCGTCGCCGCGGTGCCGCGTTCGGTGAGGAGGCCGAGCCGCAGGCCGTCGAGACAGCCGTGGAGGACGAGGCGGAGGAGGCCGAGGAGTCCGCCGAGGACGGCGCCGAGGGCGACGAGTCCGAGGACACCGGTTCGCGCCGTCGCCGTCGCCGTGGCGGCCGTCGCCGTCGGCGTGGCGAGTCCGCGGAGTCCGCGGGTGACGACGAGTCGGAGGAGTCCGAGGAGGCGGCCGCCGTACAGGCCGCGCAGGACGCCGAGGACACCGCCGAGCAGATCGAGGACGACGAGGAGGACGAGTCCGCCGAGAGCGGCGGCTCCAGCTCCAGCAGCCGGCGTCGTCGTCGCCGCCGTCGTCGTGCCGGTGACACCTCCCTGGACACCGAGCCCGGCGAGGGCGACCCCGAGCGCACCGTCGTCAAGGTCCGCGAGCCCCGTCCCGCGCGGGAAAAGGGTGCCGAGCCGTCCGACGAGGTGCAGTCCATCAAGGGCTCCACGCGTCTCGAGGCCAAGAAGCAGCGCCGCAGGGAAGGCCGTGAGCAGGGGCGCCGGCGCGTCCCGATCATCACCGAGGCCGAGTTCCTGGCCCGCCGCGAGGCCGTCGAGCGCGTGATGGTCGTCCGGCAGAGCGGTGAGCGCACCCAGATCGGCGTCCTCGAGGACGGCGTGCTCGTCGAGCACTACGTCAACAAGGAGCAGGCCACCTCGTACGTCGGCAACGTCTACCTGGGCAAGGTCCAGAACGTGCTGCCGTCGATGGAAGCCGCCTTCATCGACATCGGCAAGGGCCGCAACGCGGTCCTGTACGCCGGTGAGGTCAACTTCGAGGCGCTCGGCATGGCCAACGGGCCGCGCCGCATCGAGTCCGCGCTCAAGTCCGGCCAGCCCGTGCTCGTCCAGGTGACGAAGGACCCGATCGGGCACAAGGGCGCCCGTCTGACCAGCCAGGTCTCCCTCCCGGGCCGCTACCTCGTGTATGTCCCCGAGGGCTCGATGACCGGCATCAGCCGCAAGCTGCCCGACACCGAGCGGGCCCGGCTGAAGACCATCCTCAAGAAGATCGTCCCCGAGGACGCGGGCGTCATCGTGCGCACCGCCGCCGAGGGCGCGAGCGAGGACGAGCTGCGCCGCGACGTCGAGCGACTGCAGGCGCAGTGGGAGGACATCCAGAAGAAGTCGAAGAACGGCAACGCGCCGACGCTGCTGTACGGCGAGCCGGACATGACCGTCCGCGTCGTCCGCGACATCTTCAACGAGGACTTCACCAAGGTCGTCGTCAGCGGCGACGACGCGTGGCAGACCATCCACGGCTATGTCTCGCACGTCGCGCCCGACCTCGCCGAACGGCTGTCGAAGTGGACCAGTGAGGTCGACGTCTTCGCCACGTACCGGATCGACGAGCAGCTCGCCAAGGCCCTGGACCGCAAGGTCTGGCTGCCCAGCGGCGGCTCGCTGGTGATCGACCGGACCGAGGCGATGGTCGTCGTCGACGTCAACACCGGCAAGTTCACCGGCCAGGGCGGCAACCTCGAGGAGACGGTCACCAGGAACAACCTGGAGGCGGCCGAGGAGATCGTGCGCCAGCTGCGGCTGCGCGACCTCGGCGGCATCATCGTCATCGACTTCATCGACATGGTGCTGGAGTCCAACCGGGACCTGGTGCTGCGGCGCCTGCTGGAGTGCCTGGGCCGCGACCGTACGAAGCACCAGGTCGCCGAGGTGACCTCGCTGGGGCTCGTGCAGATGACCCGCAAGCGGGTCGGCCAGGGCCTGCTGGAGTCCTTCTCCGAGACCTGCGTCCACTGCAACGGCCGCGGTGTCATCGTGCACATGGAGCAGCCGACCTCCGCCGGTGGCGGCGGCAAGCGCAAGAAGCGCGGTCGCGGCGGCGACGGGCAGGGGCACGAGCACGAGGCCGTGGCGGCCGTCGAGGCTCCGGAGGCCGTCGAGGAGACCGAGGACGAGGTCGCTGCCGAGGTCGCGGCACCGGTCGCGCTGTCCGAGCCGGCCTTCGCGCCGGACGAGGAGCTGTACAGCAGCGTCGCCGAGGCGGAGGCCGCGGTCGGCCGTGGCCGCTCACGGCGCCGCGCGAGCCGTCGGGCGTCCGCTCCGGCGGGTGCGCCCCGGCGTGAGGCACCGCGGTACGCGGAGGCCGAAGCGCCGACTGCTCAGGACGTGACGGCCGAGGAAGAGGCGGAGCGTCCGGTGCAGCCCGAGCCCGCCGCCGAGGCGCTCGCCGAGCCCGCGGCCGTGGAGGACGCCGTGGTTCCGGCCGAGGCCCCGGCCACGGAGGAGGCGGCACCCAAGGGGCGTACGCGCCGTCGTGCGACCCGCAAGGTGTCCGCGCCGGCCGGGTCGCCCGCGGGGGCCGAGGCCACCGTGGTGACCGTCGCCGAGACCGCGCCGGCCGCGGAGGCCGCACCGGCGGTGGAGGCGGAGGCCGTCGCGGAGCCCGAGGCCCCGGCCGAGAGCGCCGCTCCGGCCCGCCCGCGGCGCCGTGCCGTGCGCAAGGAGGCCGCGCCGACCGCGTCCGAGGAGACGGCCGTCGTGGTCGTCCCGTCGGCCGCGGATGAGCCGGCTGCCGCGGAGGAGAGCGCCGAGGAGGCGGCTCCGGCCAAGAAGACGGCCGCCCGCAAGACGGCCAAGAAGGCCACCGCCAAGAAGGCCGCCACCAAGAAGACGGCGGCTGCCAAGAAGACGGCGGCGAAGAAGGTCACGGCCAAGAAGGCGGCGAAGACCGCCAAGACGGCCGCGGCCAAGACGGCGGCGAAGAAGACCGCGGTCTCGGCCGCCGCCGACGAGAGCTGAGCAGTGCGCTGTGCGGCCGGTCCCTGTGACCGGCCGCACGTGTGTGGGGCCCGGCCCGGTTTGACCCCTCCGGCCACGGCCCCGTAACCTTGACCGTCGGCGTGTCCTTGGATATGGACGCGCCACATCCCCGTAAACCTCATTCCTCCAGGGCACTGGGTGCTCCGGAGAGGCCGCCCGTGCCGGATGGCTGGACTGCGGGGGTGCCGTTCCCGAGCGAGAGAGTGAGATCCGCGTGTACGCCATCGTGCGCAGCGGTGGTCGCCAGCACAAGGTTGCTGTCGGCGACATCGTTGAGGTTGACAAGATTTCCACTGCCAAGGTTGGCGACACGGTCGAGCTCTCGACCCTGCTCGTTGTCGACGGCGACGCTGTGACCAGCGACCCGTGGGTCCTGGCCGGCATCAAGGTCCAGGCCGAGGTCGTGGACCACCACAAGGGCGTCAAGATCGACATCCTTCGCTACAAGAACAAGACCGGTTACCGCCGTCGTCAGGGCCACCGCCAGCAGTACACGGCGATCAAGGTCACTGAGATCCCCGCGGCTGCGAAGTAAGGGACTGAGGAGAGATGGCACACAAGAAGGGCGCATCGTCCACCCGTAACGGTCGTGACTCCAACGCTCAGCGCCTCGGCGTGAAGCGCTTCGGCGGTCAGGTCGTCAACGCGGGCGAGATCCTGGTCCGCCAGCGCGGCACCCACTTCCACCCCGGCGCGGGCGTCGGCCGTGGCGGCGACGACACGCTGTTCGCGCTGCAGCCCGGTGCGGTGGAGTTCGGTACCCACCGTGGCCGCAAGGTCGTGAACATCGTTCCGGTCGCCTGAGTCGGTTCCTGACTCGGGGCTGAAGCCCGAACGCTTCGCGAGGCGGACCTCACTTCCCGTGCGGGAAGGCGGGTCCGCCTTTCGCGTGTTGACATGAGTAATACCCGTACGTAACTGGAGGCACCCACCATGACCACCTTCGTGGACCGCGTCGAGCTGCATGTCGCCGCGGGTAACGGAGGTCACGGCTGTGCCTCCGTCCACCGTGAGAAGTTCAAGCCGCTCGGCGGACCCGACGGCGGCAACGGCGGGCGCGGCGGTGACGTCATCCTCACCGTCGACCAGTCCGTGACGACTCTGCTCGAGTACCACCACTCCCCGCACCGCAAGGCCACCAACGGCAAGCCCGGTGAGGGCGGCAACCGCTCGGGCAAGGACGGCCAGGACCTCGTGCTGCCCGTGCCGGACGGCACCGTCGTCCTCGACAAGGCCGGCAATGTGCTCGCCGACCTGGTCGGACACGGCACCTCCTACGTCGCCGCGCAGGGCGGCCGCGGCGGGCTCGGCAACGCGGCGCTCGCGTCGGCGCGCCGCAAGGCGCCCGGTTTCGCGCTGCTCGGTGTCCCCGGCGATCTGCAGGACATCGTCCTGGAGCTGAAGACCGTCGCGGATGTGGCGCTGGTGGGCTACCCGAGCGCCGGCAAGTCCTCGCTGATCTCGGTGCTGTCGGCCGCCAAGCCGAAGATCGCCGACTACCCGTTCACGACCCTCGTCCCCAACCTGGGTGTCGTGACCGCCGGTTCGACCGTGTACACCATCGCGGACGTACCGGGGCTGATCCCGGGCGCCAGCCAGGGCAAGGGGCTGGGGCTGGAGTTCCTGCGGCACGTCGAGCGGTGCAGTGTGCTGGTGCATGTGCTGGACACGGCGACGCTGGAGTCCGAGCGGGACCCCGTCTCCGACCTCGATGTCATCGAGGAGGAGCTGAAGCAGTACGGCGGGCTCGACCGGCGGCCGCGGATCGTCGTACTGAACAAGATCGACGTACCGGACGGCAAGGACCTCGCCGAGATGGTGCGGCCGGATCTGGAGGCGCGTGGGTACCAGGTCTTCGAGGTGTCGGCGGTGGCCCATCTCGGGCTGAAGGAACTGTCGTTCGCGCTGGCCGACATCGTGGCGAAGGCGCGCGCCGCGAAGCCGAAGGAGGAGGCGACGCGGATCGTCATCCGGCCCAAGGCCGTCGACGACGCGGGCTTCACGGTGACGCGCGAGGAGGACGGGCTGTTCCGGGTGCGGGGCGAGAAGCCCGAGCGCTGGGTGCGGCAGACCGACTTCAGCAACGACGAGGCCGTCGGCTATCTCGCGGACCGCCTCAACCGCCTCGGTGTGGAGGAGGAGTTGATGAAGGCGGGGGCCCGGTCGGGTGACGGTGTCGCCATCGGACCCGAGGAGAACGCCGTCGTCTTCGACTGGGAGCCGTCGGTGATGGCCGGGGCGGAGATGCTGGGCCGTCGCGGTGAGGACCACCGGTTCGAGGCGCCCAGGCCCGCGGCGCAGCGGCGTCGCGATCGGCAGGCCGAGCGCGATGAAGCCCTTCAGGAGTACGGCGGCTTCGAACCGTTCGGTGAGTAGGCGCGCGGCGGGTTGGTGACGACTGGGGGCTGCCGCCCCCAGGCCCCCGCTTCGGCCTGAACGGCCTCGTCCTCAAACGCCGGACGGGCTGGACGGTTAACGCCGGGCAGAATCGCCACGGACTTCAGGGCAACCACTTCGCCCCACGGGTAGTCGTACTGGGCAACGCGGATGAGGATCTTGAGCCTCTCCGTGGTCAACCGCCCTACAGATTCCCGGAGTCGACGTGTCCGAGTCCGTTGTTGTGCCCAGAACACGGCGTGCAGTCGTGGTCGCTCTCGCGCTGCTCGCCGGGACGGCCGTCGCCTCACCGCTGGCCCATGCACAGCCCGCCGCGGTGAAGAGTGTCCGGCAGGACTTCAACGGCGACGGGTACGAGGACCTCGCCACCGGGGCGCCGGCCGCCACGGTCGGCGGCAAGAAGGCCGCCGGGTATGTGGCTGTCGTGTACGGGTCGGCGCACGGGCTGAACCTCGCGAGCAAGAAGGTCTTCACGCAGGCGACCTCCGGTGTGCCCGGCACTCCCGAGGCGGGCGATTACTTCGGTGCCCATCTCACCGCAGGCGATCTGGACGGCGACGGCTACACCGACCTGGTGGTCCCGGCGGCGGGCGAGCAGTGGACGCAGGGCGGGACGGCCCGGCACGGCAGTGTGACCGTGCTGTGGGGCGGCAAGAGCGGGCTTTCCGGCGGGACGATTCTGCCGGGCGCCCGCACCGACAGTTCCGCGCGGGTCGTCGCCGGTGACTTCGACGGGGACGGGCACGCCGACCTGGCGGGTCCCTCGTCGCTGGAGTCGGGGCCGTTCAGCCGTACCGGAGTGCCCGCCCGCAGCCAGGACAGCTCGTTCACCGATGCCGATGTGCAGGTGCTGGACGTGGCGGGCGGGGACGTGGACGGGGACGGCATCAGCGACGTGGTCGTGCTGACCGGGCCGTTCGACTTCGACGACCCGGGCGACCAGAACGTCGGGCACACCCTCTTCTACCTGCACGGCACCAGGAACGGACTCGCCTCGCCGGTGCGTCTGAAGGACGGTGAGGGGCGGGAGATCGAGGGCGGTGAGAGCATCGCGCTCGGTGACGTCAACGGCGACGGGCGGGACGATCTCGTCTTCGGGCGGCCCCGGCTCGCGTACTCCGGCGAGGGCACGCCCGACCTGAGCGAGTACGGCGAGCGGATCGGTGTTGTGCTCGGTACGGCACAGGGGCCGCAGACCGCCGACCCGCGCACGATCGACCAGGACACGCCGGGCGTGCCGGGTGCGACGGAGTTCGGTGATCTCTTCGGTACGGACGTCGCGGTCGGTGACGTGAACGGCGACGGTTACGCCGACATCGCGGTCGGCATTCCCGGTGAGGACTTCTCCGGGATACAGGACGCCGGGACGGTCGCCGTCGTGCCCGGCGGCGCCTCCGGGCCGACCGGCGCCGGTACGAAGGTGTTCAGCCAGAACACGACGGGCGTCCCGGGCACCGCCGAACGCGCCGACCGCTTCGGCGAGGCGGTCACCCTCCTCGACGGCGATGACGACGGCCGTGCGGATCTGGTCGTCGGCGCGCCCGGTGAGAACTCGAATGCCGGTTCGGTATGGGGCTTCCGTTCCACTGCATCCGGGGTCACCGCCACGGGCTCCGTGTCCTTCGGTGCCACAGCCCTCGGTACGGATCCCGAACTCGCCCGACTCGGGAGCGAGTTCACCCGCTGAGTTCGCGCGGCGAGCTCTCCGTGGGTTCACCGGGCGAAAACGCGTTCGACGGCCGTCGTCCTGGTCGCGGCCGAGGTCCAACTCGGCTTGAACTTCGCTCACTGAACAACCCTCCGCCCGGTGTCAATTGAGGGCATGTAAGGCCCGTTGCGGCAAAATCACGTTCGTCGTGTTGCTCCCGTGTCGCAACGGGTCTTCTGTTGTCTGCCCATTTGTCATGCACGCGAAGGCCTCCGTTCAGCGGGTGGACCGCCCGGCTGCGTGAGCTTTCACGTGTCCAAGAGGCTTGCGAGACAGGGGAGTTCGCGATGACCGGAGCAATCTCGCCCGACCGACGCCGCTTTCTGACCGCCGGTGCCGCCGTCCTCGGCGCCGCCGCGTCCGCCCAGCTCTGGCTGCCGGGGACGGCCCGTGCGACCGAAGCCACCCTGCCCGACGGCGTGTTCAGCCTCGGCATCGCCTCCGGCGACCCGCTGCACGACGGCATCGTGCTGTGGACCCGGCTCGCACCCGACCCCCTGAACGGCGGCGGCATGCCCGACACCGCGGTCCCGGTGGAGTGGGAGCTCGCGGAGGACGACCGGTTCAGAAAGCCCGTCCGCCGGGGCGTCGCCCAGGCCCGGCCCGAGTACGGGCACAGCGTTCACGTGGACGTACGAGGCCTGCGCCCGGACCGCTCGTACTGGTACCGCTTCCGCGCCGACGGCCAGATCTCGCCCGTCGGCCGCACCCGTACCGCCCCGCACCCGCACAGCAGGGGCGGCTCGCTGCGCATCGCTCTCGCCTCCTGCCAGAACTGGCAGCACGGCTATTTCACCCCGTACGCCGACATGCTCGACCAGGACCCCGACCTCGTCCTGTTCGTCGGCGACTACATCTACGAGTCCACCCCGTCGGCCACGGCCGTGCGCAGGCACGAGGGCACGGGAGAGCCGTACACCCTGGAGCAGTACCGCAACCGGTACGCGCAGTACAAGACCGACCCCGACCTCGCCGCGGTGCACGCGAACACGCCCTGGGTGGTCACCTTCGACGACCACGAGGTCGACAACGACTGGGCCGGGGAGATCCCGCAGGATCCCGACAAGCAGCCGCACGACGCGTTCGTGGCCCGGCTGACGGCGGCCTTCCAGGCGTACTACGAGCACATGCCGGTCCGTGCCTCCGCGATCCCGGACGGCCCGCACATCCAGATGTACCGGCGGCTGGAGTTCGGCCGCCTCGCCCGCCTGAACGTCCTGGACACCCGGCAGTTCCGCAGCGACCAGGTGACCAGCCAGGCGGCCGCGGAGAACCCGTCGCTCACCATGCTCGGCGCCGAGCAGAAGGAGTGGCTCCTGGACGGGCTGCAGGACTCGCCGGCCCGCTGGAACCTGATCGCCTCGCAGATAATGATGGCCGAGACCGACCTCCAGATCGGCGAGGGCAAGCTCTGGTACTACGACGCCTGGGACGGCTACCAGGTCGAACGCAACGCCCTCCTGGAGGAGTTCGCCGACATCCGCAACCCGGTGGTGCTCAGCGGCGACCGCCACCTCACGATGATCAGCGACCTCAAGACCGACTACGACGACCCGGACTCCGAGGTCGTCGGCGCCGAGTTCGTCGGTACGTCCATCTCCAGCAACGGGGACCAGGACCAGGCCGCCTTCCACGCCGAGTGGGACCCGCGGATGCCGGACAACCCGCACTGGAAGCTGATCGACGCCCACCGCGGCTACCACCTCCTCGACATCGACCGCGACGGCATCGACGCCCAGGTGAGGGTGGTGGACACGGTCCGGCAGCCGACCGCCACGGCGAGCACGCTGGCGCGGCTGCGGGTGGAATCGGGCGAACCCGGCGTGCGGGTGGTCTGAGCGGAGGGCGGACACCGTGGGACTCACCGGAGTCCCACGGTGCTCCTGGGTAATCCCGGGCAGGACTCTTACCGTCCGTTGCGCTCCGGACACGGCGAATCGATCCCTTACCCTCACCGAGACCGAAATGCTGCGGAATCTTAATAGGGAATTCCGGGGCAATGGACTGCCCGACGAGCTGTATTCCGGTCCCGTTCGTAACGGCGCGGGTCATGCATATGAAGAACGCGTGCAGCCCGGCGCCGCAGGACGTGAAGATCCCGACACCGCGGTGAGCCGTCGAGGCCGCCGCGGGGATCGGCGTCGAGATGATTGACCGCATCGCCCATACGGGCGTACGGGTCCTCGGCGATCCGGCGCTGCCGACCCCCGGGAGCGATGTGCGGCCCGCGGGAACCCTGACCGGCGGGCTTCGGCACGGTGGAGCCAGGGCGCGCACGGTTCACCGGACGTCTTCGGTGGAACTCGTGAAGGTGCTCGGCCACCGCTGTCCGAAGAAGCCGCGGCGGCCCTGAACCCCTGTGCAGTTACTCACAGCAATTCCGAGACAGCTGACGGAGGTGGCCCCACCGTCACCAGCGGTGCCAGGTGAATGACAGGTGGCGCGCACATATGCAGCGAACGGCGCTCACCTTGCACAGCGGTAACCGCAAGTGGGACCATTTCCGCGTTCCCTGTCGCCCCAAGGTAGGTCCTCTGTGTCCCAGCACATAGCCAAGCCCCGTACCACCGCAGTGATCCTGGCCGGCGGTACCGGCCAGCGTGTGGGTCTTTCGATCCCCAAGCAGCTGCTGAAGATCGCCGGCAAGGCAGTCATCGAGCACACCCTGACCACCTTCGAGAAGGCCGACTCGATCGATGACGTCATCGTGCTGATGGCGCCGGGATACGTCCCCGACATCGAGAAGATCGTCGCCAAGGCCGGGTTCAAGAAGGTCAAGAAGATCATCGAGGGCGGCTCGACCCGGAACGAGACCACCGAGCGCGCCATCCAGGCCCTCGGCGAGGGCCTGGCCGACGGCGAGGACCTCAACGTCCTCTTCCACGACGCCGTACGCCCCCTGCTGGCACAGCGCGTGATCGACGACTGCGTGGCCG
This sequence comes from Streptomyces sp. NPDC001492, assembly GCF_053597275.1. NCBI lineage: Bacteria > Bacillati > Actinomycetota > Actinomycetes > Kitasatosporales > Streptomycetaceae > Streptomyces > Streptomyces sp. NPDC001492. Next base: position 43,085 of record NZ_JBSFHW010000049.1, read on the forward strand.
CCCTGGAGCGCTACCAGGCCGTCGACGTCGCCATCCCGTCCGCGGACACCATCATCGTGACGCGCACGCACGGCGAGGACGGGGAGTTCATCACCGAGATCCCCGACCGCTCCCGGCTGCGCCGCGGCCAGACCCCGCAGGCCTTCAAGCTGTCGACCATCAAGCGGGCCTACGAGGTCGCGGCCGGTGACCCGAACTTCCAGGCCACGGACGACTGCTCCGTCGTGCTGAAGTACCTGCCGGACGTGCCGATCCACGTCGTCGCGGGCGACGAGTACAACATGAAGGTCACCCAGCCGGTCGACGTCTTCATCGCGGACAAGCTGTTCCAGCTGGCCTCGACCGCCGCGCCCGAGCAGGTGAGCGAGGAGGCCTACCGCGAGCTGCTGACCGGCAAGACGGTCGTGATCTTCGGCGGCTCGTACGGCATCGGCAAGGACATCGCCGAGCTGGCCGAGTCCTACGGCTCCAAGGTGTACGCGCTGGGCCGCTCCACCACCGGCACGCACGTGGAGAACCCGGAGGAGGTCGACGACGCGCTGTCGAAGGCCTACGCGGAGACCGGCCGGATCGACTACGTCGTCAACACCGCGGGCGTGCTGCGCATCGGCAAGCTGGCCGAGACCGACAACGCGACCATCGAGGAAGCGCTGAAGGTCAACTACCTGGCCCCGGTGCAGATCGCTCGTTCCGCGTACAAGTACCTGGCGGAGACCAAGGGCCAGCTGCTGCTGTACACCTCCAGCAGCTACACCCGCGGCCGTGCCGAGTACAGCCTCTACTCCTCGACGAAGGCCGCCATGGTGAACCTCACCCAGGCCCTGTCCGACGAGTGGGCCGGCGACGGTATCCGCGTCAACTGCGTCAACCCGGAGCGCACCGCGACGCCCATGCGCACCAAGGCCTTCGGCCAGGAGCCCGAGGGTTCGCTGCTCTCCTCGGAGGCCGTGGCCCGCACCTCGCTGGACGTGCTGCTGTCCGAGCTGACCGGCCATGTCATCGACGTCCGCCAGCAGGACCCGACGGCGGGCGCGGCCAAGGCCTCCGGCTTCGAGCAGGCGCTGGCCTCGGTGCTGGACCGACAGGACGGCATGTAATAATCGACGGGAATTAGTCTTCCGTTATTCAGGCCTCTGCTTTCCGGTGTCAATGCAGTGCATTGACCGGGTGTTCGCAGGGGCCTGAATCCGTACACCCGACGAATTCCCACCGAATTGCCACAAACCCTGCGCACTTCAGAACAAAACCGGCACTCCCCCTCCCAGAGCAGGTTCTCCGTGATATCCACCGCTATTCGCGTCGCCCGGGTGGGCAGCGCGGCCGAGCTGGCCGCGGCGGTCCTCATGATGCTGGGCTTCCCGGCGATCATGGTGGCCGCGCTCGTCCCGAGCATCTACGCCTTCGCGGCAGCGGCCGCCGTGACGTACCTGGCGGACCACTATCTGCACCGCAAGGGCAGCTACCTCGTCAACCGGCTCAGCAAGGTCCGCGCCGGCCTCTCGATCCGCTTCCTGATCCGAGAGCTGCTGCTGATCCTGCTGCTGGCCCGGCTGTCCCTCGCGGACAACCTGATCTACTACGGCGCGGTCGCCTGCTTCATCGCCTTCTACGGCCTCCAGGCCCCGCACGGCGCCCTCGTCACCCTGATCCGCAACCGCCGCCGGATGCCGGTCGCCACCCGCAACGTCGATCTGGCCTCGCGCATCCGCATCCCGGACGCGCCGCCGCGTGTGCTGCTGGACCGCTCGGCCGAGAAGATGCTCCACCTCGACCTCGCGGCCGTCGCGGGCATTCTGGTCGCCGCGGCCATGGAGTCGTCCGTGCCGGGCTTCATCGGCATCGGGATCACCATCTTCCTGGGCTGCCTGTACGTCCTCGCGCTGGTGCCGTACGTCCGCGGCAGCAAGGTCCCGCCGAACGCCGAGAAGGTCCTGGCGGCCGTCGACGACTGGCTGCGGGAGTACAAGCCGGAGACGGTCCTGTACTTCTCGGGCTCCAAGGACTCCGCGTACCAGGTCAACATGTGGCTGGAGACGATGGAGCAGCTCGACTCCAAGCCGCTGGTCATCCTGCGCGAGCGGGTCATCCTGGCCAACCTGGCGCCCACCACGGCCCCCGTCATCTGCGTGCCCGGCGGTGTGCACCTGATGAACATGGACCTCAGCACCGTGCGGGTGGCGCTGTACGCGGCGAACGTCGGCAAGAACATCCATCTGCTGCGCGTCCCCACCATGAAGCACGTCTTCATCGGCCACGGCGACAGCGACAAGCTGGCCAGCGTGAACCCGTTCAGCAAGGTGTACGACGAGGTGTGGACCGCGGGCCGCGCGGGCCGCGACCGCTACGCCATAGCCGATGTCGGCGTCCGCGACGAGGACATCGTGGAGGTCGGCCGCCCGCAGCTGGCGCCGATCAAGACCTGGCAGGGCGGCCTCGAGGGTGCCCGCGACTCAGCTGCCGACGGACGCTGCCCCACGGTGCTGTACGCACCGACCTGGGAGGGATGGGACGGCGACCCGGGCAACACCTCGCTCGTGCTGGCCGGCGAGAACATCGTGAAGAAGCTGGTGAAGGCCGACCCGCCGGTCCGCGTCCTCTACAAGGCGCACCCGTTCACCGGCACCGTCAGCAAGGAGGCCGGCGCGGCGCACCGGCGTATCGTCGCGCTGGTCGAGAAGGCCGCCGCCGCGCGCGCCGCCGACTCCCGCTTCACCGCCGACACGGCCGAGCAGACGAAGGCCAAGGCCGAACTGGCCCGGATCGAGGCCCGCCTCGCCGAGCTGGCCGGCGCCGCGAACGACCGGGGCGACGAGGCCGAAGCCTCGCGCGACGGCGTGGTCGACCTCGGCAAGCACGAGGAGATCGCCCGGCTGCGGGGCGAGTGGAACGACGCGTACTGGCGCTCCTTCCCCGTCTGGGAGCACCGCGTCATCACGGGCGCCGAGCCGCGCCTGTACGACTGCTTCAACGTCTCCGACGCGATGGTCTCCGACATCTCCAGCGTGGTCTCCGACTTCATCGCGAGCGGCAAGCCGTACGCGGTCACGGACTCCGCCGGACTGGGTGCCGAGGAGTTCAAGCGGCAGAACACCGCCGTGCGCGCCGCGGTGATCCTCTCCAACAGCGCCAAGGAACTGGGCGCACTGCTGGACGCGGTCCGCGACCCGGCCGCCGATACGCTGGCGGAGGACCGCAAGGAGCTGAAGCAGTACCTGCTCGGCCCGGACGACCCGACCTCCATCGAGCAGTTCAACACCGCGGTGGCGAACCTGACGCTCAAGGCCGACACCCGCAACCTCGGCCAGGAGTCCCGGGCCGCCGCGGCCGGCACCCCCGGCGCGGACGAACTGTCGGACGCACTGTCGGCGCAGCCGCCCACCGCGTGAAAAGGCCGCCGCCCGTGGTGTGAAACGGGTGAGAAGGGCCCGGTTTTCGAGGAGTGATCCTCGAAAACCGGGCCCTTCTTCGTATGTTCATGTGTCCGTACTGTCCGTTCGCCATGTGAACTGAGTCACGAAAACCCGGTCATAGAGCAACCGCTTGCCCGGGTCGGCCGTCTTTTCAGGTAGCGAATGAGGCGATACGGGGGAAATATCCCGTTGACAAGGGGGAGATAGTGACCGTGACGCAGCCTGATGTGAGCGTCGTCATCGGGGCGTACGAAGCGATGCCTTATCTGGTCGAGTGCCTGGCGTCCGTCGAGGCACAGACCATCGACCCGGAGCGCATCGAGGTCATCGCCGTGGACGACGGCTCCACGGACGGCTCGGGGGAGTACCTGGAGGAGTTCGCGGCCCGTGTGGCGATGCCGGTCACGGTGATCCGGCAGGACAACTCCGGCGGACCCAGCGGCCCGCGCAACGTCGGCCTGGGCAAGGCCGCCGGGCGCTATGTCTTCTTCCTCGACGCCGACGACCGGCTCGGCCCCGAGGCCCTGGAGCGCATGGTCGCGATGGCCGACCGCAACGGCACGGACGTGGTCCTCGGCCGCGTCGAGGGCATCAACCGCAAGCCGCCGCAGTCGATGTGGGGCAAGACCCTCGACCGCACCGACGTCTACTCCTCCAACATCAAGTTCACACTGAGCGCGCAGAAGCTGTTCCGCCGTGAGTTCCTGGAGCGGCACGGCATGCGCTTCGACGAGTCCCTGTGGACCGGCGAGGACGCCCTGTTCACGATGGAGGCGTATCTGCGGGCGAACGGCGTCTCCGTGCTCGCCGACTACACCTGCTACTACCTGGTGGGCCGCGACGACGGCAAGCACGTCACGAAGAGCGGCGGCTACACCCTGCGCTTCGACTCCGCGCGCGCCCTCATGAACCTGATCGCCGAACTCGTCCCCGCCGGGGACAAGCGCGACATGCTCCTGGTCCGCCCCTTCCTGATCACGCTGCTGCCGCAGTTCGGCCCGAAGTACCTCACGGACAGCGAGAAGGTACGACGGCACAAGTTCGAGCTCGCGAAGCCGTTGATGGAGGAGTTCTGGAGCGAGGGCGTCGCAGGCCGCCTCAAGGTCGAGGAGCGGTTGCGACTGCACCTGGTCGCCGAGCAGAAGCCCGAACTCCTGGTTCCCGTCGTGGAGTTCGTGAAGGCGAAGAAGCAGGCGGCGGCCGTCCTGGAGAAGAAGGGCCGGGAGGTCTACCTCGTCTACCCGCACTTCCGGGATGCGAAGGCCGCCATACCCGACTCCGTCTACCTCGCGGCACCCCGCGAGGCCCGCGCCGTCCACGGCTACCGCGAACACTCCGCCGGCTCGGTACTGAAGCGGGCGGTACGGAAGGCGCGCCGGGTGATGAAGGCCCGGGCGGGCGCGGGCAGGACGCGCACCCCGGGCGGGACGGCCGCGGCGGCCTGACGGCCGGGGGATCCGGGCGGGGCCGAGCAGCGCCCCGAAGGGGCGCAGGCGCTATTGCCTGCCGGACTGCAGCGCCCGCCGGATCGGCCGCCCCACCACCCGACGGGCCCGCCGGTAGACGGACGCCGACGGGCCCGCCGTACCGGACTTGGCGGCGCCCCGCTCCAGCTCACGCTTCAACTGGGCGTTGTCCAGGGACAGTTCGCTGATACGGCTCTGCAGCCAGCCGAAGCGTGAGGTGAGCGAGGCGAGGTCGGCGTCGTTCCAGGGGCGCACCCCGGCCGGGAAGGCCAGCGAGCGCATCCGGGCCTCGAAGGCCGCGCCGCCGTCGCCGTGCGTGAACGTGTTCTCCAGGCCGTTTCGGTCCAGGAACGCCGTGAACCGCTCGAAGCGCTCCAGATGGCCGCCGGTCAGGCCGCTGAAGTCGGCCTCCTCGTACAGCTGCGCCGGGTCGAGATCCGGGGGCAGCCTGTCGATGCGGCGGTGCGGGATGTCGAAGTAGCGGCACAGCTCCAGGGTCCGCGAGTCGCCGCACAGCACGGTGGCGGGCGTGCCCGCGAGAAGCGCCGCGATATTGCCGTGGATGCGGGAGCCGAACGAGAAGTCGTACCCCCGCAGATCGTCGATCCAGATCACCGGGTCGATGTAGACCCGGACCTTGTCCTCCCGGTACATCGGGTGGTCCGGGTGGGTCGGGATCGCGGTCACCGCGGCGTTCGGGTGGGACAGGTCCCGCCAGTGCAGCTGCCGTGCGTCGCTGAGGTTCTGGCCGATGAACGTCAGGTGCGGATAGCGGGCGTGGGCGCGGTCGACGACCTTGTCGAGGCCCTGTTTCTGCACCGCGCTGTGCGAGCCGTTGACCGCGATCCGGGAGCGGGCGGTCAGCTCCGGCGCCCGCTTGTGCACGGCGAGTTCCTTGCCGTACAGGAAAAGGGACGGGCAGCCGATGACCTCGACATCGCTGAACCCCAGGTCCCTGAGGTACTTCTCGGTGAACTCGCCCCGCACCCCGATCGAGGCGCTGCGGTCGAGCACCGCGGAGACGAACTCGCGCACCGACTGCTCCATCGGCTTGAGCCGTTCCGCGTTGTAGCTCAGCCCCGCCTGCGCGCCGATGCCCAGCACCACGACCGGGATCCGCAGCCTGCTGATCAGCCGCGTCAGCCGCTTCAGCTGTGACTCGAACGACGGCCGGAAGGCGTTGGCCAGCGGTACGACGAACGCGTCGTACTCCTCGTTGATCCGGTCCGCCGCCGCCACATCGGTCCGGATGCCGTTCGAGACGACCTCGGTGCCGGGTGTCTCGAGGATCTTGTGGGAGGCGTCACTGAAGATCAGATTGCCGGAGTTGGTGGCGATGACGTCCCGGTGGAGGGCCTCCTCGACTGGAAAGACGTCGTAGGGGCTCTTCCCGGAACGGAGGAGTATGCGCCTGGTACGGCTGACTTCGGGGCGATCTTTAGGTGGCACGCTGTTCAAATTAGATTTACCGGGGCTTTGTTTTCTATACGCAACCAGTGCAACCTTTTTGCCGTATGCAACGCGTGAGCAAATGGTTACGTGGCGCCTGTCCGGGGACTGGACCCCGCGCGCGCGGGACGGTCCCCTTCGCGTAGATTGCCGGGCGGGGGAGCCCGAGTGCGCGAGGGGACGGAAGAACAAGGTGGCAGGGGCAAGGCAGGCCGTGAGCGAGGCCCGCAGGATCGTCGTCAAGGTGGGTTCCTCGTCGCTGACCACCGCGTCCGGCGGCCTGGACGCCGACCGGGTGGACGCGCTCGTGGACGTCCTCGCCAAGAGCCGCAGCGGCGGGGAGAAGGAGATCGTCCTGGTCTCCTCGGGCGCCATCGCCGCCGGGCTCGCACCGCTGGGCCTGCGCCGCCGCCCCAAGGACCTCGCCCGCCAGCAGGCCGCCGCCAGCGTCGGCCAGGGCCTCCTCGTCGCCCGCTACACCGCCTCCTTCGCCCGCTACGGCGTCCGGGTCGGCCAGGTGCTGCTCACCTCCGACGACATGAGCCGCCGCGCCCACCACCGCAACGCCTCCCGCACCCTCGACAAACTGCTCGCGATGGGCGCGTTCCCGATCGTCAACGAGAACGACACCGTCGCCACCGACGAGATCCGCTTCGGCGACAACGACCGGCTCGCCGCCCTCGTCGCCCACCTCGTCCACGCCGACCTGCTGGTGCTGCTGTCCGACGTCGACGGCGTCTACGACGGCGATCCGAGCAGGCCCGGCACCTCGCGGATAGCCGAGGTGCGCGGACCGGAGGATCTCGCGCACGTCGAGATCGGCAGCACGGGCAAGGCCGGCGTCGGCACCGGCGGCATGGTCACCAAGGTCGAGGCGGCCCGGATCGCGGCCGCCGCGGGCATTCCCGTCGTCCTGACCAGCGCGATCCACGCCGCCGAGGCCCTGCACGGCGGTGACACCGGCACCTACTTCCACCCCGCGGGCAAGCGCTCCGCCGACCGGCTGCTGTGGCTGCAGCACGCCTCCACCCCGCAGGGCTCCCTCACGCTGGACGACGGGGCGGTGCGGGCGGTCGTCGAGCGGCGCAAGTCGCTGCTGCCGGCCGGGATCGCCGCCGTGGAGGGCGAGTTCGTGGCCGGGGACCCGGTGGAACTGCGGGACGCCGAAGGCCGCGCGGTGGCCCGAGGCCTCGTGAACTTCGACGCCAAGGAGCTCCCCCAACTCCTCGGCCGCTCCACCCGGGAACTGGCCCGCGAACTGGGCCCGGCCTACGAACGCGAGGTCATCCACCGCGACGACCTGGTCCTCCTGCACCCCTGACGCCTCAGGAACGACTTTTCATCACCTTGGGAGCCGATCCCTCGGCCCCGGCTGCTGAGTCTCTGGGCCGGCTTCGGCCGAAAACGGGGGGAACGACCCGCAAATCGGCCCGTCCTGAGGTGGACGTTCCGCAAAACCGCCCCACGAGCCCTTGCGGCCTGCTCAACTTTGTCTCAGGGATACATTCCGCACGTCCGCCAGTCGATCACTGCGTGAAGGAGGCCGTCGTGAGACGAGTGCGCCCTGGGGCGGCGGCGCCCCGTGACGGCGCCCCCTCCCGCGCGGCCGGCGAGGAGCGCGCCCTGACGAGCGTCGCGGCCGGCGACCGGTACGAGGAGCCGGCCGACCTGCCCCGCCTGTGGCATGTCACCCTCAGCGTCTCCGGCGAGGAGGCCCCGCTGAAGGAGGTGCGCCGTGGCCTCGAACAGCTCGCCCACGACCACCCCTTTCTGCTGACCAGCCGGTACGCGGGCGACCATGCGGAGATCCGCTACTGGGAGGAGGCCCGCGACCTGCATGACGCGGCCGCCGTCGCCCTGCGCCTGTGGGGCGAGCACCGCCAGACCGCCAAGCTGCCCCCCTGGGAGATCGTCGGCCTGGAGGTCATCGACCGCGAGACCTACCACCAGCGCATAGCGGAGGGGTACGGCCCTGCGCCCGCCACCCCCGTCGGCGTACACCCCTTTTGATCCGACCACGGACCGTAACCACTAATTGCGGAACCCTCACGGCGAGCAACCAGGTCCGCGAGAGCGGCGCCGGTTTAGGCACAAAAGGGCGTGTCTCGGGGTTTGGGACGCGCGGTGGACGGGCCCGTCCGGCGCACTAACCTTTCCTCATGACCACGCTTTCGCCGTACGACTCCATGTCCCCGGTCAACCGGGCCGCCTACCGCGCCAAGGCCGCCGCCGCCGACCTCGCCCCGCTGCCGCGCGCGGTCAAGGACGACGCGCTGGCCGCCATCGCGGACGCCCTGGAGGTCCGTACGAGCGAGATCGTCGAGGCCAACGCCAAGGACATCGCCAAGGCCCGCGAGGCCGGTACCAGCGAGGCCATCATCGACCGGCTGACCCTCACCCCGGAGCGGGTGCGTGCCATCGCCTCCGACGTGCGTGACGTCGTCGCCCTGCCCGACCCGGTCGGCGAGGTCGTCCGCGGTTCGACCCTCCCGAACGGCATCGACCTGCGTCAGGTCCGCGTCCCGCTCGGCGTGGTCGGCATCATCTACGAGGCCCGACCGAACGTCACGGTCGACGCCGCCGCCCTCTGCCTGAAGTCCGGAAACGCCGTCCTGCTGCGCGGCTCGGCCTCCGCCTACGAGTCGAACACCGCCCTCGTCCGGGTCATCAGGGACGCCGTCGGCGGCGCCGGACTGCCCGCCGACGCCGTACAGCTCGTACCCGGCGAGAGCCGCGAGAGCGTACGCGAGCTGATGCGTGCCCGTGGCCTGGTCGACGTCCTGATCCCGCGCGGCGGCGCCTCCCTCATCCAGACGGTCGTGACGGAGTCGATCGTCCCCGTCATCGAGACCGGCACCGGCAACTGCCACGTCTACGTCGACGCGAGCGCCGACCTCGACATGGCCATCGACATCCTGATCAACTCCAAGGCCCAGCGGGTCAGCGTCTGCAATGCCGCCGAGACCCTCCTGGTCCACCAGGACATCGCCCCGGAGTTCCTGCCGCGCGCCCTGGACGCCCTCGCCGAGGCCGGCGTGACCGTGCACGCCGACCCGCGTGTGCTGGCCTACGCCAAGGACTCCAAGGCGACCGTCGTCGAGGCGACACCGGAGGACTGGGACACCGAGTACCTCTCCTACGACATCGCCGCCGCCGTCGTCGACTCCCTGGACAAGGCCGTCGAGCACATCCGGCTGTGGACCTCCGGTCACACCGAGGCGATCGTGACGACCTCGCAGCAGGCCGCCCGCCGCTTCACCCAGCTCGTCGACTCCACCACGGTCGCCGTGAACGCCTCCACCCGCTTCACCGACGGCGGCCAGTTCGGTTTCGGCGCGGAGATCGGCATCTCCACGCAGAAGCTGCACGCGCGCGGCCCGATGGGGCTGCCGGAGCTGACCAGCACGAAGTACATCGTCACCGGCGACGGACACATCCGGCGCTGAGACCGCGCCCTCCCGGGCGGCCGTGCCGCACGAGAGGTGTCTCACAAGGCGGATGAATTTCCATACCGTCTGCCCAAATTGACCCCCCAGGTCTACTCTGGATCCCGTGCCGGAGGACGTGGGGGGCACGCCGTTCCCTGACGGCTGGGAGCCCGACGACGACCACGACCGCGGGGTGTCGGACGAAGAGTTCGCCTCCGTGGTCTTCGACGAGGCCTTCGTACGGGCGGCGGTGGTGCACGAGCCGACCGCCGTCGAACGCCTCCTTGCCGCCGCCCAGGCGAGAGCGGAGGCCTCCGAGGCGGAAGCGCGCCGGGCCCACGCCAGGGGCGAGCGGTACGAGGAGGGATACGAACCCTCCGGTTTCGGCCATGATCCCGAGCTCGACGACCCGGACGACACCGACATCCTGGAAGGCCGCTACGGCGCCCCCGGGACGTACGGAAAGCAGGTCCGCTGGCACCGCCCGGTCGCCTGGATGCTCGCCCTCGTGATGGGCATAGGCATGGTCGCGCTGGCCTTCACCGCGGTCTACCGCGGCGCCTCCTCGGGCAGCCGGGACCAGGGGCCGCCGCCGCCCGCCTCGACCGGCCTGGAACAGGGCAGCGCTGCGCCGCCCTCCGCCTCCGCCGACAACTCTCAGCCGGCGCTCTCGGTCATCCCGCCGACTCCCTGAGCGGCGCCTGAGCGTCCCCTTCGCGCTCTCTTTCGAACCTGGTGAGAACCTGTCAGAAGTTGTCGTGTACCAGGGCGTTTACCGGGGCTCCCGGAGACCTACCCTGAATATATGGGAGGGCCTGGAGACCCACCTGAGGGGACACCCGAGGGCGCCCCCGGCGGTGGAGGAGAGGACGAATACCGATCCGTCGTCTTCGACGAGTCGTTCGTCCGCGCTGCCCGCCTCCAGGAGTTCTCCGCGCGGGAGCGCATGGCCGACCACGCGCCCGCCGTGCGCCGCCGCCCGCCACTGCGCAGAGGCCTGTCCCGGCAGGCGCTGATCCTGGTGCTGCTGATAGCGGTGGCCTTCGGTACCGCGATCTACATGGGTGTACGGCACCCCTACCAGAGCCCCGCCGCCCGGCAGCCCGTCGAGCCCCTGCGGATGACCGTCATACCCCTCTCACCGCAGGGCAGGGTGCCGGGCGCGACCGATCCCGAGTACCTGTACGCGCACAGCCCCGCCGCCCAGTTCCGCGTCGGCGCCGAGGGCATACCGCTGCCCGCCGCGCGGCGCACCGCGCACTTCTCGGACAGCCAGGTGGTGGCCGCCCTGACCACCGCCAAGGACTACATAGTCCGGTCCGCGCTCTACCCCGAGGTGCTCAGCAGCCAGGACGTCCGCGCCCCGCGCGTCCTGCTCGACGGCAGCCAACTCGACCAGTTCGACCAGAGTTTCGAGCACCCGACAGCCGACGGCCGCCACCAGCCCACCGGATGGCTGGTCCGCTTCGACCAGACCCGCGCCCAGCTCGCCGACGGCAGGATCCGCGTCCAGGGCACGCTGCAGGCCACCGAGACCGACTCGGCCACCCTCGAGGTCACCGCGGACCACACCTTCGTCTACGCGCTGAAGCCGACCGGCGCCGACGCCAAGGCCCAGGCCTCCCTGTTCACCGTCCGGCGCGAGCTGCACTTCCGCTTCGACCGCGACGACCTGCGCCTGCACCAGGCCCAGCTGGTGGTCTCCTACGTCCAGGCCGGCCCGCTGTCCTGCGCCGAGGACTCGACGAACCACTTCCACCCGCTGCTGGCCGGGCAGACGGCCAAGGCGGGCGGCCCCGCAGGCACCGACCCCTACGCCACGGGCGGCGCCACCGCCCTGTGCGGCTCCCTGGCGACGAGCGCGCAGCCCAAGGTGTGAGCGGCCGGCGGGGCGCCGCCGTCCCCGCCGACCTGGAACCGCCGGATCAGTCCTCGTCGCGCCGCGGGGTGTCCGTGGGCGGCTCGTCCTGCGGCGGGCGCTCCTGCGAGGGAGCCGAGCTCGTGAAGCCGTCGAACCCGCGCCGCATCCGCCCGCCGATGCCCCCGGCCCCGCCGGCGATGTCGCTGACCAGCTTCATCAGCGGGTCCTTGGAGCTCTTCACATTGCTGGCGTAGCTCGCCGCGGACTCCCGGAACGAGTCCGAGACCGAGGCGTCCTTGTCCTCGCTGCGCCGCGGGTAGTGGCCGTCCATGATCCGCTGGTAGTCCCGGGACTCGGACCACTTCTTCAGCTCGGCCGCCCGGATGGTGGTGAACGGGTGCGAGCGCGGCAGCAGGTTCAGGATCTTCAGCACGGAGTCGCGCAGGTCGCCGCCCGCCTCGTACTCCTCGGCCTGCTCGAGGAACGCGTCCACGTTCATCTCGTGCAGATGGTTGCCGCCCGCGATCTTCATCAGGCCGCGCATCGAGGCCTCCAGATCCTGCCCGGCCAGCAATCCCGCCCGGTCCGCGGACAGCTCCGACTTGCGGAACCACTCGCGCAGCGCCGTCACGATCGCCATGATCGCGATGGTGCCCAGCGGGATCCAGGCGACCCGGACCGCCAGCTGGGTCAGGAACAGCAGGATCGTGCGGTACACCGCGTGCCCGGACAGGGCGTGGCCCACCTCGTGGCCGATGACCGCCCGCATCTCCTCCTCGTCGAGCAGCTCGACGAGCCCGGTGGTGACGACGATGATCGGCTGATCCAGGCCGATGCACATGGCGTTCGGCTGCGGGTCCTGGTTGACGTACATCGGCGGGACCTTCTCCAGGTCCAGGATGTAACAGGCGTCCCGCAGCATGTCGTTGAGGTGCGCGAACTGCCGGTCCGAGACGCGCACCGAGTCGGACAGGAACAGCAGCCTGAGGCTGCGCTCGGGCAGCAGCCCGCTGAGCGCCTTGAAGACCGTGTCGAAGCCGCTCAGCTTGCGCAGCGCCACCAGCGCGGAGCGGTCCGCCGGGTGTTCGTACGCACGCGAGGAGATCCCCGGGAAGCGCCTGCGCTGCCTGCTCGGTACGTTCTCGTGCCCGTTGTGCTCGTGGTGGCCGTCGTCGGACATGTTCTCCCCCATGTGCGTGTAGTGGCCCTTTGCGGACCCTTGTGCGGCCCTTTGCGCCCCCGAAGCGAGCCCCAGCCTAGGCGGAGTTACCGTGGACGGGCACTACACCGAAGGAGTCCAAAACCATGGAGCACACCCCTGCGGCCGCCTGGCTCGCCGAGGCCGCGAGCGCCGCCCCACACCAAGCGCCGGGGAATCTGCTCCGGGTCGTACTGATCGTGATGATGGTGGGCTGTGCGCTGACCGGGTGGTTCCTGTTGCGGGGCTACAAGCAGAAGGACGACTGACGGTCGCCCCGGGTTCCCCGACAGCGGAGTCGGGGTGATCGCCCGGCAGGCGCCCGCTTACGATGGGCCGACATCTTTATCCCGCCCACACCGATAGGTCCTGTCGAGATGAGCTTCCACAGCACCGCCGCCCAGTTGGCCACCCTTGCCGCCGAGGGCGAGGGCGGCGGCAACCACGAGAGCCTCAGCCCTTACGTCACCGGTGGTGGCGCGCTGTTCATCCTGCTTCTTCTGCTGTGGATCACCACCCGTTTCAACCGCGACCGCTGAGGCGCCCGGTGCCCATAGCGGGGCACTCGGGACATCCTCGGGCCGGTGTCCTCAGGCCGGGCCGGTAGGGTCTGCACGCATGGGAGAGCAGGACATGCCTACCGGTCCGGCGAAGGACGCGACGATCGGCACGGAACCCCGAGCGGTGAGCGGCCCCGGCAACGGGCCGTCGAATCCGGGCAAGCGCCGCCTCGGCGTCATGGGCGGAACCTTCGACCCGATCCACCACGGGCACCTCGTGGCGGCCAGTGAGGTCGCCGCGCAGTTCCACCTGGACGAGGTGGTGTTCGTCCCGACGGGCCAGCCGTGGCAGAAGAGCCATCGCCATGTCTCCCCGGCCGAGGACCGCTATCTGATGACGGTCATCGCGACCGCCGAGAATCCGCAGTTCTCGGTGAGCCGCATCGACATCGACCGCGGCGGCCCCACCTACACGGTCGACACCCTGCGCGACCTGCGCGCGCTCAACCCCGACACGGACCTGTTCTTCATCACCGGCGCCGATGCCCTCGCCCAGCTGCTGACCTGGCGGGACACCGCGGAGCTGTTCTCCCTCGCGCACTTCATCGGGTGCACCCGGCCCGGCCACCACCTGACCGACCACGGTCTCCCGGAAGGCGGTGTCTCTCTCGTGGAGGTTCCCGCGCTGGCCATCTCCTCCACCGACTGCCGTGCGAGAGTCGCCAAGGGAGATCCCATCTGGTACATGGTGCCGGACGGAGTCGTGCGCTACATCGACAAGCGCGAGCTGTACCGCGGCGAGTGAGCCGAGAGGGGCACCGGTGAACGACCGATACGACGCGGGCTACGGCGGCGACCACGAGGACCAGTACGAACTCGTCGGCTACGACGAGTACGGCCGGCCCGTCTACCGGCAGGCACCGCCACAACAGGCCCCGCAGCAGCCGTACGACCCGTACGGGCAGCAGCAGGGCTACGGATACGACCCGTACGCCACCGGCGGCCGGCAGCCGGTGCCGCAGCAGTACGACCCCTACGGCACCGGTCAGCAGCCGCCCGTGCCGCCCTACGACCCCTACGGCACCGGCACGCACCAGAGCGGCCCGTCCGGGGCGCCGTACGAACCCTACGGGCAGGCCGCGGCAAGCGGACAGCAACCCCGTGTCGTCACCGAGCAGACCGCGTACATCCCGCAGCAGGCCGGCCCGCCGGAGCAGACCCAGGGCGACAAGGCCCCGCCCCGGCCCGAACGGGACTACCACACCGAGCAGTTCGCCTTCGTCGAGGACCCCGACGCCGAGTCCGAAGACGTCATCGACTGGCTGAACTTCACGGAGAACCGCACCGAGCGCCGCGAGGAGGCCAAGCGCCGTGCCCGCAGCCGCATGATCGCCCTCGTCGTCGTCCTGGCGCTGGTCGCGGTGGGCGGCGTCGGCTACCTCTGGTACGCCGGGAAGCTGCCGGGCCTGTCGTCGCCCGACTCGAAGAAGGGCAGCACCGCGACGGCCGTGGGCGCCCAGAACCGCGATGTGATCGTCGTCCACCTGCACAACACCAAGAAGGGCGGCACCTCCACGGCGCTGCTCGTCGACAACACCACCACCAAGCAGGGCACCACCGTCCTGCTGCCCAACTCCCTTTCCCTGACCGACGACGACGGCAACACCACCACCCTCGCCAAGTCGGTCGAGGACGACGGCTCCTCCGGCACCCGCGACGCCCTCGCCACGGTCCTCGGCACCGACATCGAGGGCACCTGGCGGCTGGACACCCCCTACCTGCAGAACCTCGTCGACCTCGTCGGCAGCATCGACGTCGACACGAACGCCGACGTACCCGACCCGGACGCCACGAAGAAGGGCAGCGCGCCCCTCGTGCACAAGGGCAAGGACCAGACCCTCAGCGGCAAGATGGCCGTCGCCTACGCCACCTACCGCGCCTCCGGCGAGGCCCAGAACGCCCAGCTGGAGCGGTTCGGCCAGGTCATGCAGGCCACGCTGCGCAAACTGTCCTCCGACCCGGCGCAGGCGACCACCACCGTGCAGACGCTGGCGCAGATCCTGGACCCCTCCCTGACCGACAAGGACCTCGGCACGTTCCTCGCCAAGCTGGCCGACCTCGCCAAGGGCGGCGACTTCAAGACCGCCCTGCTGCCCGTCCAGAACGACGGCACGCTGAGCGAGCAGGCCAGTGCCAGTGTGGTCAAGGACGTCCTCGGCGGCGCCGCGAAGAGCCCCGAGCAGGGCTCCGGGGTCCGGGTCTCCGTGCAGAACGCCAGCGGTGTGAAGGACAACACAGAGAAGGCCCGCGTGGTCCTCCTCAACGGCGGCTTCACCTTCCTGGAGGGCGGCACCGCCCCGGCCCCCTCGGCCACGTCCAAGGTCGTCTACACCGACGCCGCCGACAAGGAGAACGCCGCCGAGGTCGCCAAGACACTGGGCCTGCCCGCCACGTCCGTGACCAAGGGCAAGGCCACCGGGAACGCGAACGTCTCCGTCATCCTCGGACAGAACTACAAGCCGTCCTCGTCCTAGCCGGCCGGAGCCGCCCCACGTGATCCCTTAATCACGTGGGGTGCTGTCGGCGGTCCGTGAGACCCTTGGTGTCAAGTGACCGCCGACCGGAAAGCCACGTAGTGACCGCCACTGACCGCTCTCTCGAGCTCATCACCGCCGCCGCCCAGGCGGCCGCCGACAAGCTCGCGCACGACATCATCGCCTACGACGTCAGCGACGTCCTGTCGATCACGGACGCCTTCCTGTTGGCCTCCGCACCCAACGACCGCCAGGTCAAGTCGATCGTCGACGAGATCGAGGAGCGGCTCAACAAGGAGCTCGGCGCCAAGCCGGTGCGCCGCGAGGGCGACCGCGAGGCCCGCTGGGTCCTGCTCGACTACGTCGACATCGTCGTCCACGTCCAGCACAGCGAGGAGCGCGTCTTCTACGCTCTGGAGCGGCTGTGGAAGGACTGCCCCGAGCTGGAGCTGCCCGCCGACGCGAAGGCCACCCGCGGCAAGGCCGCCGAGCACGCCAAGCTGCAGGCTGCCGAGGAGGCGGCCGACCTGGGCGGTGAGTGGTGATGAGCGCCACCGGTGAGGTGTCCGCCGGCCGTCCCGGCCGCGGCCGCCGCGTCATCCTGTGGCGCCACGGCCAGACCTCCTGGAACGTGGAGCGCCGCTTCCAGGGCACCACGGACGTCGCCCTCACCGAGGCGGGCCTCGCCCAGGCCCGCCGCGCCGCCCGGCTGCTCGTCTCCCTCAAGCCCGACGCGATCGTCGCCTCCGACCTCCAGCGCGCCGCGAACACGGCGGCCGAGCTCGCCGTGCTCACCGGCCTGGAGGTCACCCACGACGAGGGCCTGCGCGAGACCTACGCGGGCGTCTGGCAGGGCCTGACGCACGAGGAGATCATCGAGCGCTACGGCGAGGAGTACGCCGCCTGGAAGCGCGGTGAGCCGGTGCGCCGCGGTGGCGGCGAACTGGAGACCGAGGTGGCCGAGCGCGCCGCTCCCGTGGTGCTGCGGCACGCGGAGAAGCTCCCCGACGACGGCACGCTCGTCGTGGTCAGCCACGGCGGGACGATCCGCACCACCATCGGACGCCTCCTGGGCCTGGAGGCCCGCCACTGGGAGAGCCTGGGCGGTCTCTCCAACTGCTGCTGGTCCGTCCTGGGCGAGGGCGCCCGC
Organism: Streptomyces sp. NPDC001492; assembly: GCF_053597275.1. NCBI lineage: Bacteria > Bacillati > Actinomycetota > Actinomycetes > Kitasatosporales > Streptomycetaceae > Streptomyces > Streptomyces sp. NPDC001492. Next base: position 60,081 of record NZ_JBSFHW010000049.1, read on the forward strand.
GGCTGGCGCCTGCTGGAGCACAACGCCGGCACCCTCCCGGAGCCGGTGCTCGGCGACGACGACTGACCTCCCGGCGGCCCGCCCACCCGGATTTCACTTTCCGGCAGGTCGCAGGCTAGAGTTCTACTCGTTCGCCCCGCCAAGCGGGGGGTGCACGAGGGGCTATAGCTCAGTTGGTAGAGCGCCTGCATGGCATGCAGGAGGTCAGGAGTTCAATTCTCCTTAGCTCCACAGATCGCCCGATGAAGATCCCGTCCCCGCAGGGGGGCGGGTTTTTTCATGTTCCGGCACCGGCTTGAATGACTTCGGTCCCGGAGGCGTATACCTCTGGGAAGGCGCCGTGTCCGGACTGGTACTGAGGCGTCGCTGACCGTATTGGTCCGGCCGTGGCAGAATCAAACGGCCGGAAGGGGACGCGGCCCGACGGGAGGGAGCAGTGATGCCTGCGAGCATCCTCGAGGAGGTCGGCCACCTCCTCGAAGCGGCGTCGACACGGGACACGGTCACCCGTCTGAGCTGCCCTTCCTGCGGTTCCGTCCACGTCGCCCAAGTGCTCGGCGACAACGGCGGAATCTCCTACGTGTGCACGGCCTGCGGCCACAGCTGGAGCTGATCGATGGGTGCACACAGGCGAAAGTGCGACTGGTGCGGCAGCGGTACGCCGATCGTCCGCGACATGGAGCCGGTCAACCCCGACTACCAGTACTGGTGCGAGGAATGCGCGCGGGCGCTGATCATAAAGGGCGACCCGATCGAGACGTACCGCGAGCTGGAGGGCGAGCCGATCTACGGCCGTCTCCTGGAGGAGCACTGCACGCTCAAGCGGTTCTACTCCTTCGTCACCGCTTGACGCCGTCGGCCCTGCCCGGGGCCGACGGAAACGATTTGGTGTTCCACCCGGTGGACCGTGTAATGTTGGCGTCGCCGCCGGGGGAAACCCCGGAGGACCAAGCAAGGGGCTATAGCTCAGTTGGTAGAGCGCCTGCATGGCATGCAGGAGGTCAGGAGTTCAATTCTCCTTAGCTCCACAATCAAGATCCCGCCGGATCGATTCGATCCGGCGGGATCTTCGTGTATTCGGGGGCAGTTGCGCGGAAAGGGGCCGCCCGGTGCGGACGGCCCCCTTCTGACGTCGGCTCAGCGGCCCAGCGCGCGCCGCCCACGGCCCTGCGAGAGGACCGGCAGGTTGCGGGAGGGCGCCCGGTCCCTGGGCGTCTCCTCCTCGATGCGCAGGGCCAGCGCCGGGCAACGGCGCACCGCCCGCAGGGCCTTGGCCTCCGCGTAGCGCGGCACCTGGGCCTGGGCGACGGTCGGGAAGCCGTCGGCGCCGAGTTCGAACACCTCAGGGAGGATGTCCGCGCACAGCCCGTGGCCCCGGCACAGCGTCCAGTCGACGTAGATCTTCTGGCGGCTGGGGCCGTTCTCCACGGGCTCGCCGCCGCCTGGGATGCCCGTGGGCATCTGACCGCCCTCGAAGAGCGGCAGAACGCCCTCCACGGGCCGTCCGCAGCCGTTTCCGAGGACATGCGCGGCCAGGTCGTCGGTGAACGCCTTGATGGTCGACTCCAGGAACATCGCGGAGCCGTCCGGGTGCGAGCACGCGCCGCGCCGCTTCACGTTCTTGGCGACCTGCTTGAGCGCCTCGAGCGCGGCCGGGCCGCCGCCGTTGAGGATGTCCGCCATGCCCCGCGCCGCGGCCGGCAGACCGAGGTAGCAGGGACCGCACTGGCCCGCGCTCTCCTCGGCCAGCCACTGCGCCACGCGCAGCGACTCGCCCAGCGGGCAGGTCTCCTGACTGATCGGCAGGATCGCGCCGGCGCCCAGCGCACCGCCCACCGCGTCCAGGGAGTTGCGGGAGACGATCGCCTCGTTGACCGTCGCCGCGTCGATCCACTTGCCGTGGTAGCCGCCCGTCAGCACGCCCTGGGGCACCGGCGGGGCGCCGGCGAGCTGGAGGACGTAGCGCAGCGGGACGCCCGTGGGGACCTCGATCACCATGGGTCGGGCGACCGCGCCGGAGACCGTGAGCATGACGGTGCCCGGCTCGTCGTACAGACCGGTGTTGCCGTAGCGCTCCGGGCCGATGCGCGCGGCGATCGCCAGCTGGGCGAAGGTCTCGGCGTTCGACAGCAGGGTCGGTGCGCCGCCGACGCCGTTCTGGGAGGCGCTGACCTTGCGGCCGGGCGGGATCGCCGGGCCGCCGTCGATGGAGCGGATCAGTGAGGCGGCCGCTCCGGTCACCATGCGGATGGGATTGCGCTGCACGCGCGCGCGTAGAACCGAGCGGCGGCCGTTGCTCAGGCCGCGTTCGGCGAGCGCGGCCTCCATCGAGCGCTGAGTCGACTCACGGGTGACCCCCACCACGAGCGTGCGGGCACCCAGCGCCTCCGCGACCAGCAGAGCGCCGTCCAGGATGAGGTGCGGGGCACGGTTGATCAGCACCGTGTCCTTGCGGCAGGCCGGCTCGTCCTCGCTTCCGTTGACGACGACGACCGGTCGTACGCCGCGCTTGATCGCCGCTTCGGCGACCGAGCGCAGCTTCTTGTGGAAGGGGAAGCCCGCGCCGCCGCGGCCCTTCAGGTTGATGTTCTCGGCGAGTTTCGCGAGCTGCTCGCCGCCGAGCGGTTCGAGCGGCCCGTGCACCTTGAGGTGCATGGGCAGATCGAGTCTTTCGACAAGGTCGAAGCCTGACGTGAGCTGCGGAAGTCCGACCACGCGGACTTCTGGGACGTCGGGCAGGGCCTCGTTCACCTATAGCCTCCGGAAGGCGTGTTCCAAGGTTCGCCCGAACCCGGTGCGTCGAACGAGGCACCGGGCGCTGGTTCATTGGCGGGACCGCTGTTGTACGTGTCGTTCGGGTTGTACGTGCCGTAGAGGGTGCTTGTCTCACCGGTGTCGTACATGTCACTTCCGCCGTACCCCGCGGTGCCCGGATTGCCATAGGCCGGGATGTTGTATCCGGTGTCCTGCATCGGGTCGTACGCCGACGGGGGCGCCTCGCCGACCGGCGGCGGAGTGGGGACCGGCCAGCTGCCCGAGGTGCTGCCGTCCGTGCGCGGGATGGACTCCGTGGGCTGCATGTCCATGGGCAGGTCCATGCGGGCGGTCTGGTCGGCGTAGGGCTGCCGGCCGCGCTGCTGCGGCGTGACCGCGCGGTAGGCGGCCGCGAAGCCGCCGGCGGGCTCCGGGGTCATGGTGCGGGCGGCGGGGGCGTCGTAGTAGGGCGCAGCGGGCGTCGTCATCGTGTCGGCGGGGGACGGCTTCGGCGCCCGCGCGTTCTCGTAGCCCGGCAGTGCGGAGGAGGTCTCGCCGACCCGTGCGCGGCTCGCTTCCAGCTCCTCGGCGCGGGACGAGCCCGGCTCGTTGCCCAGGAGGGCGGCCAGCCGGTCGGCGACCTTGCGCTTGAACGGCCGGGGAGCGGCCCGCAGGGCGAGCGCCGCGGCCACCGCGACCAGGCACAGCTCGTAGGAGATCATGAAGAACGGCTTCGCCGCGCGGCCGGCGAACAGGCCGTGGACCAGCGCCGAGCACCAGGCCGGGTAGGCCAGTGCGTGCATCGCGCGCCAGCGCGCCGCGACCGGTGCAGGGGAGGCGAACTGGTTGCGCAGGGCACCGGTGATGCCCACGAAGATCATGAGCAGTCCGGCCAGCGAGCCGAGGCCGATGAGACCCGCGCTGCCCTTGACGCCGAGGCTGAAGGGGATCAGCGCGGCGATCAGCACCGTGTGGTCCAGGGCCAGCTTGACGGTGATGTGCACCAGCAGGAACGCGATCGAGCCGACGGCCGTCACCCGGTGGATGCCCTGGGCGATGATCCGCTGGCGCGTGTTCAGGATGAGCCGGTCCTGGGCCACCAGGCCCCAGATCACCGAGCAGGTGAGGCAGACGAGCGAGAGGACGCCCGCACCGAAGTTCAGGAACTGTTGCAGCCACCCGCCTCCGAGCAGCACGACGACAGGTATGAGCAGCAGTACGACAGCCGACGCCACCCCGTAGGCCGACCGGCCCGGCTTGGGGAGCGAGGTGTTACTACGACGAGGGTTCATGGGGGCAACTCCGAAGCAGTTCCGGGAAGGCGGTCCCGCTGCCGAACTCTAAGTGGCTCCATACCGATGGGTACGAGGTTTGAGTTATTGCGTTGTTATCTAAGGAACACGCGCTCGTTGCGATGTCCCGGTAGTGGGTGTTACGCGAAGTAACTTTTGACCTTGGTTCAGCTTTTGTCGGGTGATGACAGTGGTGCCAAGGAGCCATACGGAAGCGCGTCGCATCGTGCTCAAGCGCTGCGGTACCCTAACGCCATGCGTGCTGTACGCCTTCTGCTTAGCGGGCCGCGCTGATCAGTCCCGACCACCGGGCGAATCGGATGGTCGGAATCGGCGCGGCGTCCCCTCCTGTGCGAGGGGATTTTTCGTTTCTCGAACGACGCCGCTGCTGGCAGAGACGATCGATGGAGCTTAAGGATCATGAGCGAGACGAACCCCGCTGCCGCCGCCGAGGCGGCAGCGCCGCACCGCTACACGGCCGCCGTCGCGGCCGAGATCGAGGCACGCTGGCAGGACTTCTGGGACGCCGAGGGCACGTACGCGGCGCCGAACCCCAAGGGTGACCTGGCCGGTGACCCCGAGGTCGTCGCCCGGCCCAAGAAGTTCATCATGGACATGTTCCCGTATCCCTCGGGTGCGGGCCTGCACGTCGGCCACCCCCTGGGGTACATCGCCACCGACGTCTTCGCGCGCTTCCAGCGCATGACCGGCCACAACGTCCTGCACACCCTGGGCTTCGACGCCTTCGGCCTGCCCGCCGAGCAGTACGCCGTGCAGACCGGCACGCACCCGCGGGTCTCCACCGAGGCCAACATCGAGAACATGAAGGCCCAGCTGCGCCGGCTGGGTCTGGGCCACGACAGGCGCCGGTCGTTCGCCACGATCGACCCGGACTACTACAAGTGGACCCAGTGGATCTTCCTGCAGATCTTCAACTCCTGGTACGACGACGAGGCGAACAGGGCCCGTCCGATCTCCGAGCTGATCGCCCAGTTCGAGACCGGTGAGCGCGCCGTACCGGGACACACGCGCGCATGGCACGAGCTGAGCGCCACGGAGCGTGCCGACGTCCTGGGCGAGTTCCGCCTGGCGTACGCCTCCGACGCGCCGGTCAACTGGTGCCCCGGCCTGGGCACCGTGCTGGCCAACGAGGAGGTCACCGCCGACGGCCGCTCCGAGCGCGGAAACTTCCCGGTCTTCAAGGCCAAGCTGCGCCAGTGGAACATGCGCATCACCGCCTACGCCGACCGGCTGCTGGAGGACCTGGAGGCGCTGGACTGGCCCGAGGCCATCAAGCTGCAGCAGCGCAACTGGATCGGCCGCTCCGAGGGCGCCCGCGTCGACTTCCCGATCGACGGCGAGCGCATCACGGTCTTCACCACCCGCCCGGACACCCTGTTCGGCGCGACCTACATGGTGCTGGCCCCCGAGCACCCGCTGGTCGAGAAGTTCACCCCGGCCGCCTGGCCGGAGGGCACGCACGAGGTGTGGACCGGCGGTCACGCCACCCCCGCCGAGGCCGTCGCGGACTACCGCGCGCAGGCCGCCTCGAAGTCCGACGTCGAGCGGCAGGCCGAGGCCAAGGACAAGACCGGCGTCTTCATCGGCGCGTACGCGACCAACCCGGTCAACGGCGAGCAGGTCCCCGTCTTCATCGCCGACTACGTCCTGATGGGCTACGGCACCGGCGCGATCATGGCCGTACCGGCGCACGACACCCGTGACTTCGAGTTCGCGCGCGCCTTCGAGCTGCCGATCAACTGCGTCGTCGAGCCGACCGACGGCCGCGGCACGGACACCTCCACCTGGGACGAGGCCTTCGTCTCCTACGACGCGAAGATCGTCAACTCCGTCGGCGAGGGCGTCTGTCTGGACGGCCTGGGCGTCGTCGAGGCCAAGGCGCGCATCACCGAGTGGCTGGCGCGCAAGGGCATCGGCGAGGGCACCGTCAACTTCCGCCTGCGCGACTGGCTGTTCAGCCGCCAGCGCTACTGGGGCGAGCCCTTCCCGATCGTCTACGACGAGGACGGCATCGCCCACTCGCTGCCCGAGTCGATGCTGCCGCTGGAGCTGCCGGAGGTCGAGGACTACTCGCCGCGCACCTTCGACCCGGACGACGCGAACACGTCCCCGGAGACGCCGCTGTCCCGCAACGAGGACTGGGTCAACGTCACGCTGGACCTGGGCGACGGCCCGAAGCGGTACCGCCGCGAGACCAACACCATGCCCAACTGGGCCGGTTCCTGCTGGTACGAGCTGCGCTACCTGGACCCGCACAACAGCGAGAAGCTGGTCGACCCCGAGATCGAGCAGTACTGGATGGGGCCGCGCGAGGGCCAGCCGCACGGCGGCGTCGACCTGTACGTGGGCGGCGCCGAGCACGCCGTGCTGCACCTGCTGTACGCGCGCTTCTGGTCCAAGGTCCTGTACGACCTGGGGCACGTCTCCTCCGCGGAGCCGTTCCACAAGCTGTTCAACCAGGGCATGATCCAGGCCTACGTCTACCGGGACAGCCGTGGCATCGCGGTGCCGGCCGCCGAGGTGGAGGAGCGCGACGGCGCCTACTACTACCAGGGCGAGAAGGTCTCCCGGCTGCTGGGCAAGATGGGCAAGTCCCTGAAGAACGCGGTCACTCCGGACGAGATCGCCGCCGAGTACGGCGCCGACACCCTGCGCCTGTACGAGATGGCGATGGGCCCGCTGGACGTGTCGCGGCCGTGGGACACGCGCGCGGTGGTCGGCCAGTTCCGGCTGCTGCAGCGGCTGTGGCGCAACATCGTCGACGAGACGACCGGCGAGGTCACCGTCGTCGACGTCGAGGACGGCGACATCGACGTGGAGACGCTGCGCGCCCTGCACAAGGCGATCGACGGCGTGCGCCAGGACCTGGAGGGCCTGCGCTTCAACACCGCCATCGCCAAGATCACCGAGCTGAACAACCACCTGACCAAGGCGGGTGGCCCGGTGCCGCGCTCCGTCGCCGAGGCCCTGGTGCTGCTGGTGGCCCCGTTGGCCCCGCACATCGCCGAGGAGCTGTGGCGCAAGCTGGGCCACACCGACTCGGTGGTCCACCAGGACCTGCCGGTCGCCGACCCGGCGTACGTGGTCGACGAGTCCGTGACCTGTGTGGTGCAGATCAAGGGCAAGGTCAAGGCGCGGCTGGAGGTCTCGCCGGCCATCTCCGAGGAGGAGCTGGAGAAGGCCGCGCTGGCCGACGAGAAGGTCGTCGCCGCGCTGGACGGCGCCGGGATCCGCAAGGTGATCGTGCGGGCGCCGAAGCTGGTCAACATCGTTCCCGCGTAGGCGCCGCGGACGGCCGGGGCGTCGGCGCCTCGGGGTAGTCCCCTACGGGCAGGTTCGGGGTTCTTCTGGAACTCCGGGCCTGCCCGTCTCGTTTACCGTGGAAGAAGCGACGCGGGCTGTGTCGCGACCGTCGGAGGAGGAGCGGTGGAAGCAGTGATCGCAGTGTTCGCCCTGCTCTTCGTGCTCTTCCTGGTACTCGGCGCCTACGCGACGGTGAAGGCCGTCGGCGCCGCCAAGCGCGGCGTGGACCGCACGATCACCCAGGCCCGCCGCACGGTCGAGGACCACACCCTGCGGGCCAAGTCCTTCGCCCAGCCCGGAGCCGCGGGCGAACTGGCCCAGCTGCGGCTGAAGCTGCGCACGTCGATGCGTGCCACTCAGGACGCGCTGCACGCGGGCGTGGCCGAGGACGAGTCCCTGAAGGAGTCCCTCGGCCTCTTCGGGCGCCTCAGCGCGCACGGACAGGAACTGGACGGCGATCTCAAGCGCCTGGAGGCCGAGCCGGACCGCACGGCGCTCGCCGAGCGGCTGCCCGCCCTGCGGGAGCGCACCGAGCGCATCGTGCAGTCGGCGGACGCACTGCGCTGGGCTGCCCGCGACCGGGCCCGCCGCTTCGCCGACGACGACCTGGACACGCTCAGCGCCCAGATAGACGTCGAGGCGGGAGCCCTGCGGCACTGGACGAAAGCGGAGCCGGCGGCAGGCCCGCCGCCGTGGCCCGAGGCCCCCGCTGCCGACGCCGACGCATCCCGGCAGACCTGGCCCGACGGGCCCCGGTCCCGCACCACCGAGGAGCCGGCGCCGCCCGCCATCACCCCGCCGGGACGGCGTCCCGCCTACCCCTGGCAGAAGAAACCCCGCCCCGAGAGCACTACTTGATCCGGTCAAGGGCAGACCAGGTGAGAGGGGCCGGGCTGCCGTCCTGGCGCTACGGCAGGTAACCTCCAGCTCATGTCCCGCCATGTCGCGATCGTCACCGATTCAACGGCCTACCTGCCGCCGCGGACGATGGAGCGCCACGGCATCACAGCGGTGCCCCTGACCGTGGTCCTCGGCGACCAGGCACTGGACGAGGGCACCGAGATCTCGACGCGCTCCCTGGCCCAGGCACTCCAGAAGCGGCGCCCCGTCACCACCTCGCGCCCCAGCCCCCAGCTCTTCGCCGAGACCTACCGCAAGGTCGCCGAGTCCGGCGCCACCGGCATCGTCTCCCTCCATCTCTCCGCCGAACTGTCGGGCACGTACGACGCGGCGGTCCTCGCGGCACGTGAGGCGCCGGTGCCGGTGCGGGTGGTGGACACCGGGGCGGTCGCGATGGCGCTCGGGTTCTGCACGCTCGCCGCGGCCGAGGCGGCGGAGGCGGGCGGCACGGTGGACGAGGCCGTCACCGCCGCGGAGAAGCGGGCCTCCGGCACCTCCGCCTACTTCTATGTCGACACCCTCGACTATCTGCGCCGGGGTGGCCGGATCGGCGCCGCGCAGGCGCTGCTGGGCTCGGCGCTCGCCGTGAAGCCGCTGCTGCAGCTGGACGGCGGCCGTATCGAACTCCTGGAGAAGGTCCGCACGGCGTCGAGGGCGATCGCCCGCCTCGAGGAGATCGTGGCGGACCGCGCCGGCAGCGCCCAGGTGGACATCGCCGTCCACCATCTCGCCGCCCCCGAACGGGCGTCGGCCCTCGCGGACCGGCTCAGGGCGCGGGTGCCCGGGCTTGCCGACCTGCATGTGAGTGAGGTCGGCGCGGTGATCGGGGCGCACACCGGGCCCGGGCTGCTGGGGGTCGTGGTCTCGCCGCGGTGACGGCTGCGCGCGCCCGCGCCTTCACCCGTGTGAGGGGCGAAGTTATCCACAACTGGTGGGTAGTCCCCGGGAATTGAGCAAGATCATCGCGATGGTGGCGGAGTGCCCCATCGTCGTGGCATGGCACTTCGATCACGTTCACGTACGGCGACCGCGACCAGTGGCCCGGGGCGCAGCCCCGCCTCCGACGGCCGGGTCCGTCAGCGTCGCCCCATGGCCCGCAGCCGGGTCCGGCATCGGCACCGGCATGCACCGGAGGAGGAACTCCGACGGCGTGCGCAGGTGCTGTTCCCCGAACGGGCGGGGGAATGGCGGGAGTCGGGAGCAGGACCGCCGCTCGCGACCGTCGAGGAGAGCAACCGTCCCGTGGGCGGGGTGGCCGCCGAGCGCCCGGACGATCACCGGTCCGCGGAGGCCTGGCGCATGCGGGCGGGGCTTGCGCTGCGGGAGCGGATGCCGCTGTGGCTGCAGGCGAGGTGCGGGCTCGAGCGGCGGAGCGTGGTCGCGCTCACGGCACTGCTCGTCGTTGCCGCGGTGTTCGCCGTCCAGCACTTCTGGGCCGGGCGGACCCAGTCCGTGCGGGCACCCGAAGTGGTGCGGGCGGCCGCTCCCTTCGGTGAGCGGAAGGGGAGCGAGCGGCCAGGGCCGGAGGCTGCGCCGGGGGCGCCGAGTGCCGCAGGCACCGCCGGGGCCGAGATCGTCGTGGACGTCAGCGGCAAGGTCCGCGAGCCCGGGATCCATCGCCTGCCCGCGGGTTCACGCGTCGTCGATGCGTTGCGCGCGGCCGGTGGGGTGCGTCCCGGCACGAGCACCGACGGGCTGAACAGGGCCCGCTTCCTCGTGGACGGGGAGCAGGTGGTCGTCGGCGGCCCCGCCGCCCCGGCGCCCGGTGCGGCCGCCGGTGGTCCGGCCGGTCCGGCGGCGGGTGCCGCACCCGCCGCTCCGGTCCCGCTCAACACCGCCACCGTGGACCAGCTCGTCACCCTGCCGGGCGTCGGGCCCGTACTGGCCCAGCACATCGTCGACTACCGCACCCGGCACGGCGGCTTCCGCTCGGTCGACGAACTGCGCGAGGTCAACGGCATCGGCGACCGCCGTTTCGCCGATCTCCGGAATCTCGTACGGCCATGAGGCGCGCTCCCGATCTCCAGGCCGGGCGCGCGGCCGTCCATGCCGCTTCCTCCGGACGGCTCGGAGCCGCCCACCCCCGACAGGAGGGGCCGACGGACCTGCGCCTCGTACCGCCCGCGCTCGCGGTCTGGGCGACGGCTGCGGTGATGCTGGACGCGACGACCGCATGGGTCATGAGCACGGCGGTGGCCTGCCTCCTCGCGGCCGGTGCGCTGCTGCTCGTAAGGAGACGGGGAGCGGACGGCGGAGAAAGCCGCGGTGGGCAGGGGCGGGGCGGTGGCGGCGCCTGGGGCGGAAGCTCCGGCGGTGGCCGGCAGGGCGGCGGTGCTCCAGCCGACGACCCGCGCGCGACCCGCGCTTCCGCGGGTGGCAACCACGGCGGTGGCGGCGGCCCGGTGTCCGAGCAGTCGGCACCGGGGTCCGTGCCCGTGGGCCGGGCTTCGCGGGCGGGTGGTCGGCCGGCGGGTGGGGCGTGGCCGCGGGTCTCCGTCGCCGCCGTCCTGCTCTGCGTCGCCGCGGCCGCCGTGTCCGCGGGGCTGCACGGTGCCGACGTCCGGCGTGGCCCCGTGCCCGATCTGGCACGGAAGTACGCCACCGTGACCGCGGAGGTCGAGGTCGGCTCCGACCCACGTGTCAGCCGGCCCCGGATCAGTGGGGACCATGTCGCCCGGGCCTCCGTGCTGATCGAGGGGGAGGTCCGGCGGGTGGAGGAGGCGGGCGGTGCGGCGGTGGTGACCCGGACGCCCGTGCTGGTCATCGTCGACGCGGGCACACACGGTGCCGGAAAGGAGACCTCCGCCGAAGGACCACCACGGTCGCCCTGGCTCGAGCTGTTGCCCTCCACACGGGTGCGGGTCGTTGCGCGGTTGGCGCCCCCGGCGGTCGAAGGCGACCGGGTCGCCGCCGTGCTGCGGGTGCGGGGCAGGACCGCGCCGGAGGTGGTGGGCGGGCCGTCGGGGGTGCAGCGGTTCGCGGGGCGGCTGCGGGCCGGTCTGCGGGAGGCGACCGACGGGCTGCCGGCGGACGCCAGGGCGTTGCTGCCCGGCCTGGTCGTCGGGGACACCTCGCGGATCACCCCGGAGCTGGACGAGGCCTTCAAGGAGACCGACCTCGCCCACACGCTCGCCGTGTCCGGGAGCAACCTCACGATCATCCTCGCCCTGCTCATCGGGCCGGCAGGCACGGCACAACTGGTGGAGCGCCGCGGACTCGCACCCCGGCTCGGCATCCCGCTCAGGTCGACCGCGCTGCTCGCGGGAGCCCTCACGCTCGCCTTCGTGATCGTGTGCAGACCGGATCCGAGTGTGCTGCGGGCCGCGGCCTGCGGGGCCGTCGTCCTGCTGGCCCTGGCCACCGGACGCCGCAGATCACTCGTCCCGGCGCTGGCGACGGCGGTGTTGCTCCTCGTGCTGTACGACCCGTGGCTGGCCCGCAGTTACGGCTTCCTGCTCTCCGTACTGGCCACCGGTGCCCTGCTCACCCTCGCGCCCCGCTGGAGCGAGGCACTGCGAAGGCGCCGGGTCCCGCCGAGGCTCGCCGAGGGGCTGGCCGCGGCGGCCGCGGCGCAGGCGCTGTGCGCGCCCGTCGTCGCCGTGCTGTCGGCGCGGGTGAGTCTGGTGGCGGTACCGTGCAATCTGCTCGCCGAGATCGCGGTGGCACCCGCCACCGTGCTGGGCTTCGCGGCGCTGGCGGCGGCGCCCGTGCTGATGCCGGTGGCCAAGGCGCTGGCCTGGTGCGCGAGTTGGCCCGCCGGCTGGATCGCGGGCATCGCCCGGACGGCGGCCGCGCTGCCCGGCGGGGGAGTGGACTGGCCGGGCACCTGGAGCGGGGCGGGGCTGCTCGCCCTGGTCACGCTGACCGTGCTGCTGGTCGGGCGACGGTTGCTGAGACATCCGTGGTGGTGTGCTGTCTGCGGGGCGCTGCTCGTGCTCGTCGTCGTGCAACCGCCACCGCTGACCAGAGTGATCACGGGGTGGCCGCCGCCGGGGTGGCGGTTCGCCATGTGCGACGTGGGGCAGGGCGACGCGACGGTGCTCGCGGCCGGGGACGGCAGCGGTGTGGTGGTGGACGCCGGGCCCGATCCCACGCTCGTCGACCACTGCCTGCGCACCCTCGGCATCACCAGGATCCCCCTGGTCGTGCTCACCCACTTCCACGCCGACCATGTGGCCGGGCTGCCCGGCGTGCTGCGCGGGCGTTCGGTGGGCGCGATCGAGACGACGGGCTTCGAAGAACCCGCGGACCAGGCGCGGTTCGTACGGAAGGAGGCGGCCGCACGCCACATCCCGCTCACCCGGGCCGTGGCCGGGGAGCAGCGCCGGACCGGCTCGCTCTCCTGGCAGGTGCTGTGGCCCCAGCCCAGCCCGGCGCCTGATCCGGACGGCCCGAACGACGCCAGCGTCGCCCTGCTCGCCAGGTCGGGCGGGCTGCGGCTGCTGCTGCTCGGGGACCTCGAACCCCCGGCCCAGCAGGCGCTGTTGAGATCACCGGAGGGTGCGCTGATCGGCGGTGTGGACGTGCTCAAGGTGGCCCATCACGGTTCGGCGTACCAGGACCCGGAGCTGATGCGCAGGGTGGCGCCGCGGATCGCGCTGATCAGCTGCGGGGAGCACAACATGTACGGCCACCCCGCCCCCGGCACGGTCGCCGCACTGCGGGCCGAGGGCGCGGTGGTGCTGCGGACGGACCGGGACGGGGCCCTCGCGGTCATGGGGGAAGGCAGGGAGCTGGGGGTGGCGCGAGACTGAGGGCATGAATTCTGAGCAGGTCGATGCCTACCTCCACCGCCTGGGAGCCGAGCCTTCGAAGCCGGCCGCCGGCGCCACCGCCGATGTGCTGCGCGAGCTGCACCTGCGCCACCTGCGGACAGTGCCCTTCGAGAACCTGTCGATCCACCTCGGCGAGAAGATCGTGCTGGAGGAGGAGCGGCTGCTGGCCAAGGTGGTGGGGGCACGGCGGGGCGGGTTCTGCTACGAACTCAACGGGGCGTTCGGGACCTTGCTCGGCGCGCTGGGGTTCGAGGTCACGCTGCTCGCGGCGCGGGTGCACGGGGACGAGGGGCGGCTCGGGATCCCGTACGACCATCTCGCGCTGCGGGTGCGGGCGTCGGACGGCAGTGAGTGGCTGGCGGACGTGGGCTTCGGGGCGCACAGCCACTACCCGCTGGCCTTCGGGGAAAGGGGCGAGCAGAAGGATCCCGGCGGCAGCTTCCGGATCGTCGAGGCGGGGCCGGACCTGGATGTCGTCGTGAACGGCAGGCCGCAGTACCGGCTGGAGGTGCGGCCGCGTGAGCTCGGTGACTTCGTGGCCGGGGCGTGGTGGCACAGCACCTCGCCGGCGTCGCACTTCGTGCAGTCGCTGGTGTGTTCAAGGGTGACGGAGGACGGAGGGAGGATCACGCTCAGCGGGCGCACGTTCAAGGTCACGGGCGCCGACGGGGCGCGGGAGGAGCGGGAGTTGGACACGGACGAGGAGGTGCTCGGGACCTACCGGGAGCGGTTCGGCATCGAGCTCGGCTGTGTGCCGACTGTGCGAAATCCCCTCGCGGTGACTGATTGAGGTCACATGGCGTCACAAGCCTCCAGAGGGGACCAGCCGTTGCTACTCGTGCGTAGGCACCCCGTGTTGCCTCGAAAGCCGCATCGGTGATCGAATGTCTCTTCGGCAACAGAAGATGTCGAGGCGCACAGGGGTGGCGTGGATGTTCGGCCGCTGGCTGGGAAACCGAACGAACAGGGTGCAACGGACGAGTCCCCTGGCGGCGGTGCAGACCCCGCCGAGTGCCGGGGTGCTGAGCTGCCGGGTGCTGGATCCGGTCAACGAGCCGGTGACTCATGCGGAGTTCGCGGTCAGCGACGCCATGGGTCGCAAGGTGGTCGCCGGGGAGACGGATCCCTACGGGTCGTTCGTGACGACGGTGCCCGCCGGGGAGTACCGGCTCGCGGTGTCCGCCGAGGGATACACGCCCTACCGGGCCGGCGCGACCGTCACGGAGAACACGCTCGCCTCGCTGGGGGATGTGACGCTCCAGGTCGCGAGGCCGCCGGAGCTGCCGTCGGCGGGCGACTGGGAGATCGAGCCCACGCATTCCTCGATCGGGTTCACCGCGCGGCACATCGGGCTGGCCCGGATCCACGGCCGGTTCAACTCCTTCGCCGGGGCCGTCCGGATCACCGAGCCGGTGGAGCAGTCGGCGATGCATGTGGTGATCGACGCGGCGTCCATCGACACCAACGTCCGGATGCGGGACGACCATCTGCGGTCCGGGGACTTCCTGGACGTGGCGCGTTTTCCGACGCTGGAGTTCTACAGCGAGCGGTTCGTGCACAAGGGCGGGAACCGGTGGGCGGTCACCGGTGCGCTGTCGCTGCACGGTGTGACGCGTACGGTCACGCTCGACACCGAGTACCTCGGCCTCGGCAATGGCATGGAGGGCGAGGTGCGGGCGGCCTGCCGGGCCACCACGGAACTGCACCGCGACGACTTCACGGTGAGCTGGCAGTCGATGCTGGCGCGGGGGATCGCGGTGGTGGGGCCGAGCATCCGGGTCGACCTCGACGTGCAGATCGTCCGCAAAGGGTGAGCTGCGGGCGCCCGCGGCGGGTGCCGGACAATGGCTGCCGTGAGTGATGTGAGACATGTGCTGGTGCTGCCCGACCGCGATGCCGCGGAGGAGGTGGCCGAGGCGCTCGGGGAGCGGTTCGGGGTGTCCGAGGAACCGCAGCTCGTACGGGACGCCCTGGCTGGTGAGGATGACGCCGAGGACGCGCAGTGGCTGGTCGTGCTGCGCGACGAGGGCGGGCGGCTGGACCCCGGGGAGCTGGACGCGTTCGCGGGGGAGTGGGACGGGTGGCGGGAGGAGCCGTAAGGCCGCGGCGGCAACCGTAGGTCTGCGGCGGGCACCCGTTGTCAGTGCCCCGTGCCATGCTTGTCGCGATGGCCAGGAAGACTGCTGAAGACGACCCTCTCGCCCCGGTGACGCTTGCCGTGGGCCAGGAGGACCTCCTGCTCGACCGTGCCGTGCGGGAGGTGGTGGCCGCCGCCAGGGCCGCCGACGCCGACACGGACGTACGCGACCTGACACCGGAGCAGCTGCAGCCCGGCACGCTCGCCGAGCTGACCAGCCCCTCGCTCTTCGCCGAGCGCAAGGTCGTGGTCGTACGCAATGCCCAGGATCTTTCCGCCGACACGGTCAAGGACGTGAAGGCCTATCTCGGGGCGCCCGCCGAGGAGATCACCCTCGTGCTGGTGCATGCGGGCGGGGCCAAGGGCAAGGCCCTTCTCGACGCCGCGCGCAAGGTCGGGGCGCGGGAGGTGGCCTGTCCGAAGATGACCAAGCCGGCGGATCGGCTGGCCTTCGTGCGCGGGGAGTTCAGGGCGGCCGGGAGGTCTGCCACGCCCGAGGCCTGCCAGGCGCTCGTCGACGCCATCGGGAGTGATCTGCGGGAGCTGGCGTCCGCCGTCTCCCAGCTGGTCGCCGACGTCGAGGGGACCATCGACGAGGCCGTCGTCGGGCGGTACTACACGGGGCGGGCCGAGGCCTCGAGCTTCACGGTCGCCGACCGGGCCGTGGAGGGGCGGGCGGCCGAGGCCCTGGAGGCGCTCAGATGGTCCCTGGCCACCGGGGTGGCGCCGGTGATGATCACCAGTGCGCTGGCGCAGGGCGTGCGGGCGATCGGGAAGCTGTCGTCCGCTCGCGGGGGGCGGCCCGCCGATCTGGCGCGTGAGCTGGGCATGCCGCCGTGGAAGATCGACCGGGTGCGGCAGCAGATGCGGGGGTGGACACCGGACGGGGTGGCGGTCGCCCTGCGGGCGGTCGCGGAGGCGGATGCAGGAGTGAAGGGGGGCGGGGACGATCCCGAGTACGCGCTGGAGAAGGCGGTCGTGGTGATCGCCCGCGCCGCGCGGTCCCGGGGGCGGGCGTAGGAGGCCGGTCCGCTTGGCGGATTCGCCCCCGCCGCCCCTGCCCGTCCCTTCCCCAGGGGCGCTGCCCCTTCGACCCCGCTGGGGGCTGCCGCCCCCAGGCCCCCGCTTCGGCCTGAACGGCCTCGTCCTCAAA
>NZ_JBSFHW010000050.1:0-73830 GCF_053597275.1 Streptomyces sp. NPDC001492
ACACCCCCCAACACACCACACACACCCCCCCCACCACCAAAAACACAGAACCCCCCACCACCACCCAGCCCCCCGCCAGCCCGCACCACTACACCGCCCCGCCCGAAGACCAGAAAAACAAAACAACCCCACCAAGACCCCCCACAACACCCCCCACACAAGCCTGCAACCCCCTCAGCCCCATGCAGCAAAACCCAAAGAAACACCCCCCCAGCCCGCACAGGTCGAGCGCCAGGAGCAGGCCGCGAAAGCGTGAAGGTAAGACACCCCTTCCACATCCACTACCGGAACAAAGGTGATCAGACATGGTTCCTCGGATCGGCGACCAAGTGATCGTCTCCTGTGAGCCGGCCTCCACTCGGGTGGTCGGGGTAGACCGCTACATCACACTGGAATGGCCGTGGAGAGCGATCGACAATTCCTCCAATTTCCGCTGGAACGGGCAAGTCGCACTCCCGCACGCGGATTCCCATGAGGAATGGAGCCCATTTCAACTCTCGCCAGCAGCCTCCACGCTCCAGGTCGGAGACGCCTGCGACGTGTTCATCCCGCCGACCAGGCTCTACGTAGGGCACTACGAAGAGTACGACCCTCCACGCAACCTGGGCTGGGCTCCCGCACCTATCGCAGGACTCTACGTCGTGCCACCAGAGCGGATGGGCATGGACATGGACATGGAGTACGCGGGGTACATGCTCTACCTGGGATCAGACCCCCTTCAGGTCGAACCAATCAAGGACTGAGTCGGCGCACTCCGGCCTCCAGCATCACGCAGCCGAGAAACGATCCAGTCCTGCAACTCTCCACACATCTCGACGATTGCTCCACCACCACGAGCGGCGTCTGCGGCGGCGACAGGCGAAACGGGTTTCACGCGGAAGCTCGAGACAGTCACCACAGGGTACGTGCCTGCCGGCATCATGCATGCTCCCGGACGCATATAAGTGTCTGTGTCTCAACCCCAGGCCGGGCCCTGGACAAGGCGCGCTCAGGCGTCGGGCTCGCTCGGCTCGTCGAGGAGGGCCAGCTCCTCCTCAGTCAGGCGCAGAGCGCCGGCGGCGATGTTTTCGGCGAGGTGGGCCGGGTTGGTGGTACCGGGGATGGCCAGCATGTGGGGTCCGCGGTGTAGGGTCCAGGCCAGTCGTATCTGGGCGGGTGTCGCATCGTGGGCGCGGGCGACGGTGTGGACGCGAGCGTCGTGCTCCTGGGCGGGGGCAGCCTCGCGCCGCAGGCTGGAGATGGCGAAGAACGGGACGAAGGCGATGCCTTGTTCCCGGCACAGGTCCACCAGCCCGCTCTCGTCGTCGCGGCGCCAGTCCAGGCCGTAGGAGTTCTGCACGCAGACCACAGGCGCGATCGCCCGGGCCTCGGCGACGTGCTGCGGCCGGACGTTGGAGAGCCCGAGGTGCCGGACCAGGCCCGCCGCACGCAGCTCGGCAAGGGCGCCGAAGTGCTCGGCGATCGAGTCCATGCCGTCGCTTCGCAGGTTCACCACGTCCAGGTGGTCCCGGCCGAGCTGGCGCAGGTTCTCCTCGACGTGGCCGCGCAGCTGGTCGGGGCGGGCCATGGTGAGCCACTCGCCGGAGCAGTCGCGCCCCGGGCCGACCTTGGTCGCCACGACCACGTCGTCGTGCCAGGAGGCGAGGGCCCGGTTGATGAGCTCGTTCGCGGAACGGAGCGGCGAGAAGTAGAAGGCCGCTGTGTCGATGTGGTTGACACCCTGCTCGAACGCGCTGTGCAGCAGCCGGACGGCGACATCGCGGTTGATCGGAGTGCCGTCGGAGTTCCCCATCATGCCGTTACCGGTCAGCCGCATCGCGCCGTAGCCGACGCGGTTCACCTCCAGGTCCCCGAGCTTCCAGGTCCCTGCTGCCGCTGCTGCGTTCACCGTGCTCCTTCACCTGTTGGATCGTCAGGTTCTGGAGTATGGGGCGGCTGCGGGGTGCTGCGACAGATCAACAGGCTGGGTGAAACGCCACATGCGTATCGGGAACGAACCATCGCCGCGCAGCCGTTGGACCTGTTGAGGGACTTCGATCAGGACGTCGTAGGCGCGCGACCACCAGCGAAGCGATCAGGCTGCCTGTGCGAGGTAGTACGGGGCCGTGTCACGCCGTTCGGCGGGGCGTGCCGTGCGGCTGGTCAAGCGCCTCGTCATCAAGGTGATGGCGGCCCAGGTGATCAGCGATTCGCTCATCTCGGCGGGGGCGTTCGTGGTCGCGGCAGTCCCGGCGGGCACGCATGATCCACGACCAGGACCGTTACCCTACCCACCTGCGCGGCAGGACGACGAAGCCCTTGGCGTCCGGAGGGCGCCGCCCCGTTTTGATCGTGATGTCGAGGTACTTCTTTGCCCAGTCCACCAGCTTCCCCGCGTAGGCGGAGTCTGCCCAAATGGTGGCGATCTCGGGGTGCGAGAGTGCGAGCCGGAAAAGCAGTTTCTTGGCCGCGTCCTGGTCGGTGACGCCGTCACCGCCGGTCTCACCCACGAATGGAGCTTCGGCAAGGTCGGAGGCCATGTCAATCGGGTGGAAACGATCAAGCGAGCCATGTACGGCCGTGCCTGGTTCCGCCTTCTGCGGATCCGGATCCTCGCTCGGCCGTGATCTACAGCCGATACCAGTCGTCCCCACTGCCGCGCAGGGAACGGCCGAGGTAGTCGCGCAGGTTGTGTGCTACCCCTCTGCGGCTGTCGGTCTCGTGCTCCCGGACGAAGACGTCCGGGTGCTGCGGTTTCTGCCCAAGGGCGAACTGATCGCCACCTCCGTTGTCCTCGAAGAACATGAAGGCTTCGAAAGGCATGTAGAGCTCGGCCAACGTCTGGTCGGACCAGAATGGGAGCTTCTGTTCGACGATCTGCTCCAAGGTCCATACGGTGTCCACGTGGGTGTGGCCGATCACCCCGTTGCTCTCCAGGAGCAACTGCTGGAGATCCGTCGGCAGGGGTCGGCCCAGGCGTCCTTCCGCCGCGACGATCCCGGAAGCCTCGACTGGCTCCCGAAGTCCTGCGTCAGGGAAGACTTCCCGTACTGACTCTCTCCACATGATCGCGAGCACAGCCACGTCCCTGAGTTCCGATCACATCAGCATGCACCAGATGAATCGTCAGACGACCGCTTCAAGATCATTCACGGAACTCCGGTCAGAACCGACAAAAATCCCCACCCTGACTCAGTTCTTCCCCAGAATCGTTCACCCGTGCCCCCACGCTGTTGAGCCAGGTCGCAGCGCCTTTATGTCCCCTGGAGGACGCTCTTTGCCGTGTCGATGAAGCCAGTGAGGGCTGCCCAGTAGGGGTGGTAACTGGCGTCGAATCGGTCCTCGGCGCCGGTAGCCCCGCCCAGGATGGAGTTGAGGGCTTGGTACGGATCAGCCGTCGCCTGTCTCACGGCGAACGCCGCAGCGGCAGCCTCGTCAGGACCCTCCAACTCGATGACTCGGACGGCTCGCCTGAGGTCGCCGTATGTATCCCGAATCCGGTCGCGGAAGTCCTTGAGCGTCGCAGAGCGGTTCTCGGGGTCGCTCAGTCGGTGCGCCTCTGCCGTCTTCCAGTAGAGATCGGCCATGCGCTGTCCGTGGTGGATGAGGTCCAGGTAGGCGGCTCGACGAGCCCCGTGCAGCCGCTCCATGCGCTGTGTCGCCGTCGCAGCATCTGCCTGAATTCGAGCGGCCCTTGTGTTCCCTCGGCTCGTAACCCAACTGGCCAGGACGGCCGTTCCGCCGGTGAGGGCAGCGATCCAGAACGTGTTGTCAGCCACCCTCCGCAGTGTCGAGGGCGGACCGCGCGAGCGCTAGAGCGCGTGGCTCCAACCGAGGCTTACCCATAGCCGTTGCTGACGAGCGAACCGGGTGGGGCGAGGAGCCGAACTGGTGAATTTCAGGGGCTCTGTCCGCAGGTCCGTGGATCCCCAGGTCAGTGAGGAGATCCACGTAGCGGGGCGGGCGCCTCCGCGGTGCCGGGGTCAGTCGACCAAATCGGCACGGTGCGCTGCGAAGTAGTCGGTGAGCGGTGTGGCGGGCTCGCCGGTGAGTCGTTGGACGGTGTGGGTGGTGATGTCGTACCAGCCATTGCGTTTGGCGATGCCGGCGGTGCTCCAGCCGTGAGCGAAGTGCTCGGGGATTCCCTGATCGACGAGCCGCTGGGGGTGTTCGGCGTCGGACACGTCCTCGCATCGCACGCGGTGGCCGGTGGCCTCGGTCAGCGCAGCAGCGATGTCTGTGTCGGTCACCGCCTCGGGCCCGGTGACCTCCAGGATCTCGCCCTGACTGCCTCCCTCGGCCAGGACGGCGGCGGCCACGGCGGCGCTGTCGTCACGGGTGAGGTGGCCGATGCGCCCGTCCCGGCTGTTACTGGGAAGGACTCCGGTGGCCACGGCCCGGGGGGCCAGGCCGATCAGGGTCAGCATCTCGACCCAGACGTTGAAGCGCAGGACCGTAAAGGGCAGCCCGGAGTCCGCCAACATCCGTTCCGTGGCCCCGTAGTCGGGGACGAGGGGATTGGGGTGTCCTGGGTCGCCGGCGCGGGTGAGGGAGGTGAAGACGACGTGGCCCACACCCGCCTTCGCGGCGGCGTCGATCGCCCGGGCGTGCTTGGGCAGCCGGTCGTCGGTGCCGATGCTGATGATCAGCAGCCGTTCCACGCCGTCGAGAGCCCGTACGAGCGTGTCCGGCTCGTCGAAGTCGCCGTGGCAGGTCTTGACGCCCAAGCCGGCACTCCTGTCCGGGGTGCGGGACAACGCCAGGACGCGGGCGGCGTCGGTACGCTGGATGAGACGCCGGACAGTCAAGCTGCCCAGGTTTCCCGAGGCTCCAGTCACTGCGATCACTACAAGCTCCTTTGCCGGGTGTCTCATCTGATGATGGGTGAGCGCGCGTCGTCTCGTAAGAAGGCACATTGATGTCACCCCTCCCTGAAACCTCGGCACTCGAACCCGTCGTCGGCGTCACGGTGCCGGTCACCGTCGACGACCACGAGCGGTGTCCGGCAACGGCGCTGCTACGCCGTGTCGGCGACAAGTGGAGCCCGGTGCTGCTGTCGCTTCTGGCGCAGCGCAGTCATGGGTTCAACGAGCTCGACCGGTCGGTCCAGGGCATCAGCCGCCGCATGCTGGTGCGCACGCTGCGATCGCTGGAACGCGACGGACTCATCAGCCGAGCCCTTCATCCCGGCACACCAGTGCGGGCCGAGTACGCCCTGACCGACCTCGGCCGTTCGCTGCGAGAACTGCTGATCACGCTCGGCCAATGGGCAGTCGCCCACGAGACCGAGATGCAGACAGCACGCGCCCGATACGACGCCGGATCCTGACCCGCTCACCACGTATCTGTACCGACGCCGAACTCCCAAGCACCTCTACGACGTACGTACTCCGGCGCCCATGCCTCACCACTTCACGCCACTTGGGCCAGAGCCAAATTCAACGAGCCTCATCAGCGGGGACCACCCGGGAGTCCACGCCTACCAGGCGCTCGACCACCGCCTCACAGCCGGTCTCCTCAGCAACCACCCCGATCACCGCGTCGAACGGACCCTCCGCATGCTCGACCCTGCCACCCGCAAGGGTCCAGGAACAAACCCGCTTCGCCTGCTGCTGCCGCAGACGCCGCTCGTGTTCCAGTAGCGACGACGCCACAGCACCACCCTCCCTGTGTGACCACCCGTGCCGCCGCCGTTGGACCGTGGAACGGACGGTGGCCCGGCTGTTGTTTGGGGGCCGCCGTCTGCACCGCCGTTACGAGCGCAGGGCCGGTCACTTCCTACCCCTCGCCAGCATAGCCGCCACCCTCATCTGCTACGCACGTCTGGTCCGGTGACACCATCAACTCCCTGGCCGACCGCGGAAACCGCTTGCCCGCGCCGGGCGGCCGTGGAACAGAGTGCCGCGCTCTGCAATCTTGCAGACACACTCACGGTGAGGAACGAAGCCAATGTTCCCGGCGTCCCCCAGCGGCCGCCGTCGGCACTGAGCGCCCGCTCTGCAGCAGCCTCAGCCTGCCACGCTGTCCCCTCCGGCGGCCCCACGACGCGGTGCCTTGCGCACCGCCACTCCCCCGTGCCCCGAAGCGTCCCCAGGTCGCCAGGGGCTTCTCCACAGACGTCGTGAGGCCAACACCCACCACGGATATCCAGATCCAGAGCTTTGCCGTCACCTGCTGATCTGACGCGGAGTCGTCAGTGCGACGAGCTTGTCCGGGTTGCGGATGGCGTAGAAGTGGTTGATCTTCCCGTCGACGACGTCGACCAGGAAGACACCCTCCAGGCGGTCTCCGCTGTAGGCGGCCATCGCGGGCGCGTTGTTGCAGTTGACCATCTCGATACGCAAGTCCGGCACCCGTCCCATGCGGAACAGTTCCTTGACGAGCGCGGCCACCTTCTCCGCGCCCACCACCGGCCGGCGTACCGCGGCGACCTTGCCGCCGCCGTCGGCGGTCCACGTGGCATCCGGTGCGAGCAGCGAAAGGAGCCCCTCCATGTCACCGGTCGCCGCCGCGGACATGAACTGCTCGGTGATCCGCATGGACGTCCCGGCGTCGACGGGGTCGAAACGCCTGCGCCGTGCCTGCACGTGCCCGCGGGCGCGGTGCGCTATCTGGCGCACCGTCACCACGGACTTGCTCACCGCTGCGGCGATCTCGTCGTAGTCGAACCCGAACACCTCGCGCAGCACGAACACCGCGCGCTCATCGGGGGTGAGCGTTTCGAGCAGCACCAGCATCGCCATCCACACCGACTCGGCGAGCACCACATCGGCCGACGCGTCGTCCTCGCTGAGCAGCAGCGGCTCGGGCAGCCAGGAGCCGATGTACTCCTCGCGGCGGCGCTTGCTGGCACGCAGGGCGTTGAGCGCCTGGCGGGTCACCAGCCGTGCCAGGTACGACTTGGTGTCCCGCACCGTCGCGAGATCCACCTGGGCCCACCGCAGGTAGCTGTCCTGCAGGACGTCGTCGGATTCGGTCGCCGAGCCGAGGATCTCGTAGACGATCGTGAACAGCAGTGGCCGCAGTACGGTGAACCGCTCGGCATGCTCGTCGGTAGTCATCGGGCCGCCGCCATCTGCTCGAGTCGCGGTCCCGGCTTGTACCACACGACGGTGCCCGGGTTGCGTGCCTCCATCCCGATGCCCATCACCGTCTTGCGGCACTGCTCCTCCTTCATCTGCGCTCCCTCCTGCCCGTCGCAGCAGGTATCCAAGGGAGTGTCATCCGCGCTGACGAGCTGCCTTATGCCGGCATGCCGGCCCAGGCTGACGAGCACCCCCTTGAAGCCCTGATCCAGCACCGCAGGGGCGGTTCCCGCGATGCGGCTCAGCACGGTGTCGGCGGCCTGCACGCCAAGCGGTATCGCGGCCTGGCAGCTCATCCGCAGCGGCCGGCCCGACGGTGAACCGGCGTCACCCGCCGCAACAATACGGTCGTCATCGACGCTGGTGAGTGTTTCGTCGGTGAGCAGCCGACCCAGCTCGTCCACGCGCAACCCACTGGCCGCCGCCAGACCCGGCACGCCGAAACCGGCCGTCCAGATGGTGAGCGCGCTCTGCCGCACCGCTCCATCGGTGAGGACGACCGCGTTCTGACGGACCTCAGCCACCCCGGTCCCCTCCAGCACCGTGACACCGTTCTCCGACAGCCACATCGCGACGGACCGGCGGGCAGGAGCGCCGAGCGTCGGTGCCAGGGTCCTCCCGGCGACCAGAGTGACCTTGCGCCCTTGTTCGGCGAGCTCCGCAGCGGTCTCGATGCCGGTCAACCCGCCACCGACCACGGTGACCACGGCATCGGCCGGCAGCTCCGCCAAACCGGCGCGCAGCCGTTGGGCGGATTCGAGCTCGGCGACGCAGTAGGCGAAATCGGCCGCGCCCGGCACACAGGAGGGGACCGCGCCGGTGCTGCCGACCGCGTAGATGACGTAGTCGTAATCAATCGCGCGGCCCGAGGCCAGCTCCACCTTGCGCAAGGCGGTGTCGACGCGGGTGGCGTGGTCGACAACCAACTCGATGCCGTCACCGAGGATCGTGCCGTAGTCGACCGAGGCGTCATAGTTGCCGGCCACGAACTGATGCAGCCGGATCCGTTCCACGAACCTCGAGCGGGAATTGACAAGACTGATGTCGACGTCGTCGCGCAGCCTGAGATGGTTGGCCGCGACCGTTCCCGCGTACCCGCCGCCGATGACCACGATCTTGTGTGAGGTGCTGTGTTCAGTCATGCCCCCAAGACACCGAGGACCGCAGCGACGTGACAGGACACGAAAGTGACGCCCGCCACCCCACTGAGGAGCATGCCGGCCTTCACAGCGCCGTGATCATCACCGGAGTTCAAGGCCAGCCGCCGGCGCCCGCACACCCACGCGCAACGGCAGGCCAATATTCCAGCTGTAGATCTCACCTCCGACGACGTGCTCTTGGCCTCCCCATCGGAACTCCCAAGCGATGACGGGCACTTGACCGCCGGGGGCTGTCTGGGAGTACCCGGAACGCCTTGTGGCTGCCCAGCGGGCGGCGCACCGCGATCGGGCCGCTTCTCATTCGACCCGTTATTGCACAGTTGTGACGGTGAGCGCACAGCTCCGTCATGCGCCGTGGGAAAACTCCTTCCGATCGCGAAGAGCAGCAGGCCGAGCGGACCGGTTCGGGTCCCGGGGACGGCGGGTGGCTCCCGCGAGAGTCTCGTCGCAGCGTCGTTCACATCCCTGGGGGAACCTCGATGTCCATTCGTAACCGTCGGAGCACCGCGGCCGCATTCACGGCAGGTGTCGCCGCGCTGCTCGCCCTGAGTGGCGCGGCCGCCACCGCGATGGCCGCACCGTCCTCCGGCCGCGACGCCAGGAGCAGCGCCGCGATGGTCGCCGCGTCCGCGTCCGCCCACACGCTCACCGTGCCCAGGGGTCTGACCATCAGCGACGGCACCCGCCATGTCTGGGTCAACGGCAAGTCGGTCGACTTCGGCACCGTCGTCCGTGACCTGGCCTGGAATCCTCGCGGCACCAAGGCCGCCTTCATCGACGGGCACGGCAACCTGGAGGTCTCCGACCCCGACGGCAGCCACCGCAGGACCGTCGCCGCCAACCCGGGCGGGCAGACTTGGTCCCACCCCACGTGGCAGGTCACCGCGGCCGACCGGGCGAACGGCATCCCCGCGAAGAACAACATCATCTTCTCGGCCAAGGTCCACGGCAGCACCGTCCTGGAGCGCGTCAAGGCCACCGCCGACCACGGCACGCCGGCCAGGATCAGCCTGAACAGCGACGCGGACGGCGGCAGCCTCCCGAAGACCGACAACACCTGGCCCAACGTCGGCGGGACCTACGGCACTTCCGTCTACGAGAACACCCGCACCGGCGAGGTCTACATCCGTGACGACTACCTGCGTCAGCAAGGCGGTGCGCTGACCAGGGGTTCCGAGCCCGCGCTCGCACCCGACGCGGAGGAGGTCGTCTTCGTGCGCTCCATCGGCGGGCACGACCACCTCTTCGTCGACGACCTGAGCACTGGCAGCAACGCCGTCAAGGACATCACACCGCACGCCACCACCGACTACACCGAGCCCACCTGGTCACCCGACGGCAAGACCATCGCCTTCCGCGCCCCCACCGGCACGTACACCGTGACCAGGACCGCCCACGGCTTCGGCAAGCCCGTGAAGGTCACCCGGCACACCGGCCTGCCGGCCTACCGCGGCTGACCGCCGGCGGGCCGGCCGCCGGAGCGGGCGAGTTCGGCCCGCAGCTCTTCCAGATGCTGGTCGGCCGTGTCATGCGGCAGGTACTCGACCACATCGAGAAAGCGGAACAGGACCTGGGTCGAGGTGACGGCGAACTCGTAGTCGCCGAAGCCGACCACGGCGCCCAGCTCACCACGAACGGCACCCCGGACGACATGCGCGGTCATGTCGTCCGGGTTTTCCGCTGTCAGCCCCCGCCGCGCGTTGGGACGCGCCAGATACGGGCAGACCATCGAGGCGTAGAGCATGCAGGCGCGGTGCCCCGGAGCTTCCAGCGTCGCCGCCATGTTGCGGTACGGCCGCCCGGCAGCGAGCGCCTCGCGGATCGCCGAGCTCTCCGCGGCGCCGACCACCCGCCACACCGGCCCCTTGGGCATCAGGGTGTTGCACACGG
Source organism: Streptomyces sp. NPDC001492 (assembly GCF_053597275.1). Classification (NCBI taxonomy): domain Bacteria; kingdom Bacillati; phylum Actinomycetota; class Actinomycetes; order Kitasatosporales; family Streptomycetaceae; genus Streptomyces; species Streptomyces sp. NPDC001492. The sequence continues at coordinate 10,115 of NZ_JBSFHW010000050.1, forward strand.
AACACAGCCGCCGTCGCGCGCACTCGGCGCTGCGCCCGTAGTCGGTGAGCGCGAACTGGGGTTCGTCGCCCTCCCACGGGGTGATGGCGGGTACCGGATAGCCACGGCTGTCCCGAGGCCGGGCCTCGACGCTCGCCGGCATGGGAACGGAATCGAATCGCACACCTCATGTTCAACCAGATGACCCTCGCACCGCGACGGGCAATCAGGCATGCCCACACCTGGGAAGTCCCGGGACGGCGTTGCCCAGGCGGGCTTCCGGGCGTTGTTGGGGTGGAGTCCAAGCGGCTCTCTCAGCTTCCTCGCTTGCCCCGGCACAGCGCCGGGGTCGCACCTCGGGCGCCTGTGGCGGGGACGGGTGGGAGCGTGCTTGCGTTGCACGCGCGTTCGTACGGGCACGGGGCTGGTCCATGGTGGCGGGGAGTTTGCCGGTGCGTCGCAGCCACCGGACGAGGACGTCGGTGACGTGGTCCGCGGTGGCCAGTTCGCGCCATTCGATGGCTTGCTGGAGCAGGGCATCGGGGTCGTGTCCCGCGCGCTTCACCTGGTCCAAGGCGGCGGCGAGGGCATCCCAGCCGGGCTCGCGGCAGGACGAGCGCATCGCCCAAGCCGTGGACAGCGCCGGACGATACGGCACAGCCGAGTTCGCGCAAGAGCGGGGGCTGAGTCATGCGGTGCCGGGCGCGCGGGGCGTCGACGTGCAGCCGTCGCCGGCGGTCCGCGCCCGGCCCCCATCCACGCTGGTCGCCGTCGCACCCGTACCGCATCTGCACCGCAGGCACCGGGACTTCGGCACCCCTCAGGACGCCTCCACCGCCGCTTTGATGCGCCGCCCGAACGCGGGCGCGTCCTTGCGCGCGGCGCCCAGTGCGAAGCCCACCAGCAGCTTTCCGATGCCGTGGCCTTCGAGGACGTTGAAGATCCTCACCCTGGTGGTGCCCGGACCGGTGGACTCCAGGTCGTAGCCGCCTTCGTCGGCCGTCACGATGTTTTTCGAGGTTTCTGCCCAGCGGATTCGGTGAGGGGCCTCGAATTCGGTGATCCGGAACTTTCGGCCCGTCTTCATGCCGGCGTCCTTGACCGTGCTCGTAAAGACCGTGCCGACTGCTGTCGGTCCCTCCGGAGTCTTCGTGATCGCCTGGACCCTCGGGCTGAACTTGGGGTCGTTCGTGCCGTCGGAAAGAAAGGCGAAGACTTCCTCGATGGGACGGTTGATCTCGGCTGTCGCCTCAAACTGACCGGCCACGATTCCTCCTGTGCTGCGGTCGCTGGAGTTGCGGCTGTGCGCACGCTGGTTTGCCGAGCACCATCAGCGTATCGCCGCGGCTCCGCCCACCGCTCGTCATGGGCGCCAGGACACCGACACGGAGATCGGGGACCTGCGCCGAGGCACTGACGAGGGGGAACTGTTCAAGTTGCTGTGGGCCAGAGAAGGAAGTCGGCGAACGCGCGTCGAGCGGGTTCAGGCCCGACTTCGTCCAGGGCGGCGCGCACGGCGTGCAGGTGGGCCGGGGTCATCTCCAGCGGGGGTTCGTCCGGCTGGTACGTGGTGCGGATCGGGTAGTCGACGCCGGGCTCGCGGGTCATCTCGATGTGGCAGCCCAGTACGTGGGTGACGGCACGGCGGTCGGCGAATGCGATCAGCCGGTCGATGGTCCGTGAGAAGGCCGGCCAGTCCTCGATGTACAGCCGTCCGCGGTAAACGGTGTCTCCGGTCAGCAGGAATCCCGTCCACGGGTCGTAGAAGGTGATGGCTGCGGAGTCATGGCCTGGGGTCGCGAGAGCTTCCAGCACCCGCCCGCCGAGGTCGAGGGGCCGTACCGCCTCCGGGTCGTCGGCGAACCCGAAGTACGTCCAGGACGCATCCCGATCGGCACCGACCACGATCGTGTCCGGTCGGTCGAGGAACTGGCTGTCTCCCGCGACGTGATCGCCGTGCGAGTGCGTATGGAGCACGAGAAGGCCATAGGAGTCGCGGGGGTTGTGCGCCAGCCACGTCTCGACAAGGTCATCGACAGTCCGGCGCACCGGAAAGAATTCGGGTGACGCCGTGGCACCCGTGTCGATCAGGACCGCCTGGCGATTGCCGAACAATAGGTACAGGAACGGGGCCTCGTAGTTGATGGCCATGTTCTGTCTGAGCAACACCGTGTGCTCGTCGGACCAGTGCACTTGAAGATCGGGGTCGGTGTTGTGCTTGGCCGACGGTGACCCGTGAATCCAGTCGACGCCCAGGGGCTTTGCACTGAACTTCCGGACATCTGGTTCGCCCGTACCGGACACGTTGCCTCCCGCAGTGCGTCGTCTTGGCGGGCCGGGTACGTCGCACAGCTCGTCCGGGAAGACACGCGGCTTGCGGCTCCAGCAGGGACGCTATCACCGGACATTGTGTACGAGGTGTACGAGCGAGCAGCTGCCCGGTGGCGGATCAGGGCGCGGTGAACAGCGTCGGGAAGCGGGGCGCGAGCCAGGGTTTGCGTCCGCAGGCAACGACCTGTCCCCGCCCGATGGCCCGCCACGGGTTGCGGCGGCCCAGCGCGATGAGGAGGAAGGCCACGGGTTCGATCAGGATGGTGCAGTCGGGACGTCTTGGGGGCGCCGGGGTCACGTGCACGGCGCCGTCGTCCAGGCTGACGCCGAATGCCGGGCCGCCCCGGAGGCGGATGGCGTAGCGGACGCTCAGGCCGGCGATGGCGGCCGTGTCGGCGACGCGTGGCATGACGGAGAGCATGAACGGCATGCACAGCCCGACACGGTCGCGGTCGATCATGTGCGGGCGGTTCAGGGCGCGAGCAAGGTCGTAGCCGTGGCCCAGCATGTGTGTGAGCAGGTAGGACGCGAGGACGTGCCGGTCCATGGGACCCAGCGGCGTGACGAGTGCGGGGGCGCTCTCGTCGCTCGCGGCTCGATCCGCGGCGTCGAGGAACGCGGCGGCCTGCTCGACGATCATCGACGCCAGCGGTTGTGCCCGGCGCTCTGCGAACACGGTGAGGGACTGTGCGTTGGCGGCGGCCAGACTCTGCGGCGTACCGTCGCCGTAGGGGCGTGCCTGTCCGGATGCGAGGTCGGCCATCAGCTCGTTGGCCAGTGCCAGATGGGCGGCGGCCTCACCGACCGTCCACTGCGAATCCGGTACGGGAACGGTCGTGTCGGAGGCGTCTTTCAACAGCTTGGCGATGTCAGCGGCGGTCTGCCGTATCGCTCCTGCGAGTCCTTGGGGCAGTGGCCCCTGGATGTCCTGCTGCGCCGTAGGCTGCACGCTGCCCGTTCCCTCCCGCCGACCGCGCCCTCGCGTATCCGGCGCGCCGTACCCAATCAGACTGAGGGACGCACGACAAGCCGTCGTACCTGATCGGGAGTGCCGGAGCCCTGACAGCCGCTCCCCGGCGGCCTGGGTGACGGCGCCCGCGTCTTCGCGCGCGAACTGCGGTTGTCGTTGAATCTCGAACACCTTGACCGTGACGGGGACGGGGAAGCGGCTGCACTCTGCGACCCGGGCCGCGCCTTTGCGGCCTACGCCGACTCGGCCGCCGCTCTGGACGCGTGGCACGGCGGCGGCCGTGACGGTCCACGACCGTGGGGACGGCTGCGGACCTATCACCCGCCGCATCTGTCCCGCATCACACGAGCCCTGACCGACCCGCTCTACCGGGTCGTCGCCGATCCCGACGGCCGACCGCGCTCCCTGCGTCGGCAGGGTGCCTACTGACAGTGTCCCGGAGGTGAACCAGGCAGGAAAAGCCAGGCCGGAACCCTGCTCCTCCTGTCTGCGGGGCCGATGCGTATCGCCTCCTGCCACTGACCTCACGCCGGGTGTTCCGTCCACTCACCCCGCGGGCTCCGTCAGGCCACGGCCCATTGCAGACCGCGGCCGGCCGGCGTGGCTGTCCTGTCTTCGACGTCGACGCCGCCACCCCGGCTGCCGGGGCAGGGATCGGTGGCCGTGGGAAAACGGCCTTCCTCGTGACCCCTGCCGCCAGGGCGCGTGTCGCGTGGTGATCACCAGAGCCGTGACGGCCCGCGTCTGACGAGCGCGGATACGTTCACCTCGCCGCCACCTTCGTCATCCGGCTGTGGCTGTGACCGAATCGGCGGTTTCCGGCAACGGCTCGATGGGCGGCCGGAGCACGGCCGTGGAACGGTGTTGTCCTCGCCTGCGCTGATCACTGAGGTCGTTCGCCTGACTGCCGGGTCGGCCTTGGGCCATGCATGAGTGGGTTTCCCGGCCTCGGCGTGAGCCCGGGGCGGCCCAGAGGCCCGCCCCCTTCTCCGCGCGTTTGCTTCCGGCGCCCGCGTACGGCGCCTTTACAGCGGATGCCAGGACCGGAGACAGACCACTGATGTCCTACGACCAGCCGGGCCCACATGCCGAGGTCCAGCTGAACCGCACGGCTGTGCAGGCGGGCGACCGCTGCCTGTCCGCCGAGTTCATCGCCGCGATCGTGGGCCTTAAGGTCGGCGCGCCGGTGGGCCGTTCCTGCCAGTTGACCTCGGCAACGGCGTGACGCTCGCCTGCTACGAGACGAGAGACGAGGCGATGCGGTCACGCGATCCGCGACAAGACAGCGGCCGATGCCGCTTCGCGGAAACGGCTCAGTACCACAGCGGTCACCTCGAGCGCCGCACCCAGCACGTCCGCGACGACGTCCGCGCCCTGCGCGCCACCGCCGTCGGGGTGGCCGTCAGGGGCCTGATCACATCTGCCGGCCGTCGGCGGGGGGTTGACGTCGCCGACTCCTTCCTGCGGGAGAGGAACCTACCGCGGTGCGTCCATGGATGAAGGCGGTCGGACGGGGTAGCAGAGCTGCTGCCGTGTATACCCCGTTCGAGGAGGGCTTGTGACCGAGCCGGCAGGTTTGAGTGTCGAGGTGTCCGTGATCAGCTCCGACGCCGCGATCATCACCATCAGTGGGGAGCTGGACGTCGACACGGGCCTCGTCCTGCAGCACCAGCTCGCGGGCCAGGTAGTGCATGGACGCCGTCACCTGGTGCTGGACCTGGCGGAAGTACCGTTCATGGACTCCGCTGGGCTGGGCGTCATCATACGAGCCATAAATGACGTTCGGAGCATCGACGGATCCGTGTCCCTGGCCGCCCCCGGTCAAGTGGTGCGACGTCTGCTCGACCTGACCGGGGTCGGCATGAGCTGCCGGATATTCGACAGCGCGGACGCGGCCTGTGAAGCGCTCCTCGGTCAAGGCGGTGAGACCGTGAACACCACGACGGGCAAGGCGGCTCCATAGCAGATCAACCAGAGTCAGACGCTACCCACAGGGCCTGATCGCGATAATTCCTCCCCCCGCCGCCGGAAGGAGTCACGCGAACAGGCGCTGGTCGTGAGATGTACCTGATCGACTACCTCGCCGTGGCCGGCTGACTCGGGTCTGCCGCGCGATCGGGTGACATCTGAACTGGCTTGCCCTGTAGGGCGGGTGGGAAGGATGTCGCTGTGCCCAAGCCTTATCCGGAAGAGTCGCGCCAAGACGTCGTGCGGGTCGCGAGGAACCGAGGCCCGGGTGTGACGGTCGAGCAGGTGGCCACCGACTTCGGAGTCCATCCGATGACGTGTGGAAGTGGATGCGCCGCGCGGACATCTACGACGGGACCAAGCCCGGAACGACCGGCCAGGAAAGCGCGGAACTGCGGGAAGCGCGTCGGCGGATCAAGCTGCTGGAGCAGGAGAACGAGGTTTTTCGGCGGGCCGCGGCCTATCTGTCGCAGGCGCATCTGCCGGGAAAAGGATCTACCCGCTCGTGAAGGAGCTGGCCGGGGACGGGGTGCCCGTCACGGTGACGTGCCGGTTGCTGATGCTCGCCAGACAGCCCTACTACGCCTCCTCGGTACCGGTCCGCTACATCGGGCGTCAGCTGCGGGTACTCCTCCATGCCAACGACCTCGTCGTCTACGACGGTCGCACCGTGATCACACGGCACGAACGGCTGGGCGGCCGGCACGGCTCCCGCCTGGTCCTCGACCACTATCTGGAGGCCCTGCTGCGCAAGCCAAGAGCCTTTCCCGGCTCGACCGCACTGGAACAAGCCCGCTCCGCGGGCCGCTTCACCCCCGTCCACAACAAGTGGTGGGCCGCGGCGAAGGCCGCCCACGGTGACGCGGCCGGCACCCGCGCGTGCTCTGTCCGCAGTTCCGTGAATGATGTTGGTGCTGCGGCAGGCTGCCGCCGAATCGATCTCACCTCTCGATCGTGCTGCCGAAGTGGCACGTCGTCTGCACAGCCCTCAGCCCGATGTTTCCCCCGTGACGGTGCGGGTGCAGGCTGCTTGACGCCCTGTGTTTCCGGAGCGGCAGCGCGGACGGGCGCCGGATTACCGATGAGGCGTTTGCCTTCGGCAGGATGGGCGCATGACCGAGATCCGCACACCCCGTCTCCTCCTCCGTAACTGGCACGACGACGACCTCGTGCCAATGGCGGACATCAACGCGGACCCACGGGTCATGCGCTGGATCGACGACGGCTCGGTGCGCGACCTGGACCACACAGCCGAGGCCATCGAGCGATGGGAGGAGGAGTGGGACGAGGAGGGCTTCGGGCTCTTTGCCGTCGAGCTGCTGGCCTCGGGCGAACTGATCGGCTTCACGGGACTGTCCGTGCCCGAGTTCCTGCCGGAGGTGATGCCCGCCGTGGCGATCAGCTGGCGGCTGGGTTCACAGTTCTGGGACCAGGGGTACGCGTCCGAAGCCGCGCACGCCACGCTGGAGTTCGCGCTTCAGGACCGCGGCCTGGACCGCGTCATCAGCATCAACCGGGTGGGGGACAACGCCTCCGAGAACGTCATCCGCAAGCTCGGCTTGGAGCCCGAGCGGGAGACGGTGCACCCGGTGTACGGCTACCCTCTGCGCGTTCACGCCATCGACCTCACTGAGTTCCAGGCGTAAACCGGCCGAACCATCGAACATCGCAAGACAGCCGACCAATATCCCTACGCCCCCCGAGCGCATTGATCGCGACGGTACGGACACGAGAGACAGATAGTGTCCTCCCGTCGCTGACCCGCGCTTTCACGGAACTGCGGGCAGAAACTATTTTCACGAAGCCCCATCACAGGCGCTGGACGGTCACCGGCGGGACGGCGTCGAGCAGGGCGACGCAGTGGATGCTTGGCCTGTCAGGTAATCCAGACCACCACAGATGGCGGATATATCTAATTCGCCATCAGTTCCCTTTGGGTCGTGGGGATTTCCTGAAGAATGGGCGGGGCGGCCGGAGGGACGATCCTCAAGGGGCGCGAGGGGACATACTCGGCGCGCAGGGTCTGCGGCCGACCGCAGACGTCGCCATGCAGGACGCGGTCGGGGCGGGCAAAGAAGGCTGGATCAGGCCCGGGGCTGACGGGCCCGGCAGACCGTCCCGTGCCCGGCCGCCGTCACCTGGTGTGAAACTTGTTGACCGTCCCGCCCTCCGCGCATGACCAGGATCGGTGCTCCAGCAATCGCTCAAGACTCCTCCGAGCAGGCCGGGCGCAGACCGCGCAGCGGACCTCGATGTCCAACGATGGGGGTGCGGGCCGATCTTGCCCGCTGGAGGTGGCCGTGACCGCGGTCAGTTGGAAATCGTCCTGCGGCGCGGTCCCGGCTGCTGGCTCGGACTGCCAAGGTGCCCGCGACCCGATCATGCTCAGCCTCCGCTAGTACTCCAGCTGTAGATCGTGACCTTGCTCGCGAATGGGCTGCTGGTGAGCGACTTGCATACGCTGAGGTGCCCGTCCTGGCAGATCACTTGCATGCCGCTTGAGCCCGGCATGAAGTTCGACGAGCCTGCGGGCGGGACCGGCGGCATGTACCGCGCCGCCGTACAGGTCATGCGTGATCGACTGGCAGGTGCGGCACAGTGACGCCCTTCAAGCGGCGGATCTCGTCGCGGCCGTGGGCAGCGGTGCGGGTGCGGTCCATCAGCGGCACGTCCTTCCAGGGAAGATCCTTCACCAGCTTGTGCAGGGTCGGGTGGTTGCCCTTGAGCACAGCGATGTAGTGCGCGCTCTTGTCCTCGACCAGGAACTTCGCATGGCCGGTCTGGGTCAGCAGTGCATCGAAGGTCACCACCGCGCCGGTCAGGTCCAGCGGCTCAAGCGGACGCGGCGGCCGTCGGCGCGTATCGCGCCGCGCAGGGACTTGCCGTCCACCGCGACCGCTGCCCGCACCGGGCCAGACCGCGGGTGTTTGTCCTCGTCGGCGGTGCGGGAGGCGTCCGCACGGGCGGTGAGCCAGCCGCTGATCGCTGCGTCGAGGGCGTCGCCGTCGACGCGTTGCAGTACCCGGCGCACGGTCGCCTCGCTGGGGGCCCGGTAGGGCCGGTCCGGATCGCGCAGCGCGGCCCCGCAGCGGAGAAGGAGCTGGCCAGGGGCGTCGGCGGCCCACTCTGCGATGGCGGTGAGGGACTTTGCTCCGGCCAGGACCGCGCAGGCGGTCAGGGCCGGGACGTACGACAGTGGGTGGCGTCGGCCCCTCAGGCGGCGCGGGTCAGGCAGGCGGCGCAGCCGGTCCAGCAGGCCGGGCAGCTCATCGGGACATGCCGGATCGGAACCGGCGAGTTGGCCCAGCCCGGCGGGGATGGGCGATGATGACGCGGCAGGCACGGTCTTCCGTTGTGGTGATCAGCGAATTCGACACTCCATGATCACCGGGATCCGTGCCTGCGCGTCTGCTGTGACCTTCAGCGGTAGCTGGCCACCGCGGTCTGAGCTTCGGTGCCGAGTCCGGGCGAGGCGTGCTGTCGGTGCCCGGGGTCAGAGGCTGTTGAGCAATTGCAGGCGCTCGGCGCTGGGTGAGCCCTGGTCGGCGTAGTAGACGACGAGGAGTTGCCGTGCCTCTGGCCTGAGCAGCTTCTCGTAGCGCAGTTCCAGCTGCCCGACCAAGGGGTGGTTGAACTGGGTGTAGCCGGCGGCGCGGCGGCGCACTTCCCGTCTGGCCCACAGCGTGCGGAAACGTTCGCTGGCGACCGTCAGCTCGCCGATCGTCTCCATGAGTTCGGGATCGGCGTCGTCGATACTGAGGGTCGCACGAAGTCCGGAGACGGCTTTGACGGTCACGTCGTCCCACTGGGGATAGAGGCTGCGCATCTCGGGCTCGAGGAACACGGCTCGCAGGGGGTTACTCCCCACGGCGAAGACCGGACACAAGGCCACAGCCAGGCGATTGGCGGCGACGACGCGGCCGGCCGGCCCCTGGACGTAGGCGGGTGCGAGAGGCCAGCCGTCGAGCAGGGGCTGGAGGTCGGCTTGGCCCGTCTGGGAGCGGGGACGGCGTCGCCGGGCCGGGGGCGTGGGACGGGCGAGGCGGTGCAGGTAGGCGACGGCGTCGTCCTCGAGTTGCAGCGCCGCAGCCAGGCTTTCGAGGATCTGGTCGGAGGGGTGCTGGTTGCGGCCCTGCTCCAAGCGCAGGTAGTACTCGGGGCTGATGCCGGCGAGGTGGGCAACCTCCTCACGGCGCAGCCCCGGGACACGGCGGCGCTCTCCGGCGGGCAGGCCGGCCTGCTGGGGGCTGAGCTGTTCCCGCCGGGCCCGCAGGAAGTGGCCGAGGGTGTCCGCCATGTCGTGCATCCTTCGACGTTAGTCGGCGAGCGGGCCGAGCCGCACCAGACTGCGTGCACTGGCGACGACACCCTCTTCGTTCGAGCGCGGTGCCCAGCCCAGCTGCTCACGGGCCTTGGCGTTGCTGGCCCGGCGGACCACGCCCAGCTGCGGCACCGTCTCGCGCAACTGCGGGCTGACCGTGGACAGCAGCCGCAGCAGCCAGGCTGGGGCCGACCGGGTGGGGGCCTTGGCAGCCGCTTCGCCCAGCTGGGAGCGAAGGGCGAGCGCGATCTGCTCGAAGGAGATCGGCTCGCCTGCCAGTGCCAGATACCGCTGCCCGGCGGCAGCCGGCGAGGTCATCGCCTTGATGTGCAGGTCGGCGACGTCCCGGACGTCGACGGTATTGGTCCAGATCGGCGGCGCGGCGCGCATGGCACCGGTGAGCATCGCGTGGATGATGCGGATCGAGCTGGAGTAGTCGGAACCGAGTACCGGACCGAAGATCCCGACCGGGTTGATCGTGGTGAGTTCCAGACCGTTGCCCTCGGCGGCAATGAAATCCCACGCAGCGCGCTCGGCGACAGCCTTCGACTTGACGTATGGGGTCACGCCGGGCCCGTCCAGGCTCGTCCAGTCGGCTTCCGTGAAGACCCGGTCCGTCGGGCCGTGACCGTAGCCGACCGCGGCGAACGAGGACGTCAGGACCACCCGCCTGACGTCGGCGTCCCGCGCGGCCCGCAGCACCCGCAGCGCACCGTCGCGGGCCGGGACAATCAGTTCGTTCTCGTCCTTCGGACGGGAGCCGGGGAACGGCGAAGCGATGTGCAGAACATAGTCAGCCCCCGCTGCGGCCCGGTCCCAGCCGGCGTCGGCGGCCAGGTCCGCCTCGACGTAGGAGACTCCCTCCCGCCCTGGCGCCTCAGCCACGGAGAGCATCTTTTCGACGTCAGGTTGCCGCTTCAGCGAGCGCAGCGTGGTCGTGACCTTGTGCCCCGACGCCAAGAGCCGCGCGATCGTGTGGGAGCCCAGGAAGCCGGTCCCACCAGTAACGAGTACGTGTGCCATGACGACAGGATCACCGTGCACGACCGCTCAGCTCCAGATCCTGCTGTTACTGGTACCCGCAGGGACAGGCATGACGGCCGTGTCGTCAGTCCCCCCAACCAGCCATGTGGCCAGGTAGCACTGCGGCTGGCCAAGTATCGCTGCGAGCCACATCTGCCTGCCGTTTCATCGCGAATCACCAACACGGCCGAGATGGGGCATCAGGACCGTATCCGCCATATCGGGCCCACCGCGAGAACGACTGAGCCCTGGCCACCGCCCGCAGCCGCAGGGCCTCCTGCGCCGACGGCGACAGACGCCGCGCGTCCCCCACCAGATCGCAAACACCCACCCAACGACCCAGAACCTAAACCGTTTCTGATCAATACACCGGCCGCATGGGTGATGCTCAATTCCATCACCTGGTCAGCCTTCAGCTCGGCGGCGACCCGAATGACTACCGGCCTGGATTTTCTGGAATGCCCGAATCAGGCTCAGATAATCTGTGCACGCAGAAGACTGGATATCACGCCCTGCCCGGCCGCCCCCCGAAGGGCCGGCTCAAGTTCACAACGAATGGAAGCCTTCAACAACGACCACAGTTCAGAATGTCTACTTTGCTCCACTAAATCCTATATATCCACGGCGCCCTCCGGCATGCGATGAGATTGATTACAGCCATGAAGTGGGGTGGAAATCAACCGCCCTCCTGTCATCGTGGATGACAGCAGGCCCTGGCCCGTCCAGGCGCCTCGGCGTATGGCCGGAAGTGCACTCGCCTTCGCGAGGAGATGCCTGGCGTTTATCAGTTGCCTCCGAAAGAACCAATCAGGAGCGGCCGAGCGGCCGGCACTTTTCATCCGCAAGAGAGGAAGGACCGCATGCAAATGCCGCCGCGCAATCACGCCAGGAGTTCTGTGTGCGCACCCTTGACCGTCTGCCGTCTCGCGGCAGCGCCCTTAGTGTTTGCGGCCACGCCGGTCGGTATAACGGGTCCCTTCGAAGCAACGGTTCCTTTCGAATTCGTGAACCTGCCGACACGGGCACCCCCTCCGGGTCCGGGCACTCACATTTATTCACGGTTTCCCACCGCAACGACTCGACCTGCGACCAGGTCGTGGCCCCGCAGATCCAGGTGGAGCGTCCAGCTGCCGGACCCTTCCTGACCCCTGCGGACATCGAGGTGAAACGGCGGGATGCGGACGGTTCCTGCGCGGCGGTGCCCGCGCCCGCCCTCGTATCACCTGCCCCTTGGGGGTGGGCCCGCCTCCATGCAAGTACCGCAGGACAACGTACTTCAACACTCAAGTACTGTTCGCAGACTCGATGAGTTCAACCTGACCGTCTGCTCAACCGCCAATCCCCCCACACCACTTCGGGAAGAATCCACGTGTCCAGTTCCACAGGCCGTCACCGTAAGCCCAAGCCCGCCGGCGTGGCGGTACGCCGTGCCCTCGTCGTCGCTGCGAGCGCGCCGGTCGCCACTGCGATGCTCCTGGGCCAGGGCTCCGCCTTCGCCGCCGATCAGCCGACGACCGCAACGGCCCCCGACCACATCGCCGACTCCGCGGACGAGCAGATAGCCAAGAACCTGGACACCCGCGTCCAGAACGCAGCCTTCACCAACTCGACGTTCAGCGGCCTCGTCATCGACGAGGCGAGCGGCAGGACGGTGTGGAACCACAACGGGGACACCGTGTTGATGCCGGCTTCCAACGCCAAGCTGGCCACCGCCACCGCCGCGCTGACCGTCCTCGGCCCGAACCACCGCTTCAGCACCAGAGCCCTCTACAACGACGGCGTCGTCACCCTGGTGGGCGGCGGCGACCGGCTGCTGAGTACCGCCGACCTGGCCTCCATGGCCGCCGACGTGGTCTCCCACCTGCAGTACGCCGGGGTGAAGTCGGTCCGGGTGCAGGTGGACGACAGCCTCTTCCCGGACCCCGCCTTGGCCCAGGGCTGGGATCCGAGCTACTTCACCGATGTCATCCCGCCGGTGCGAGCGCTCTCGGTTGACGAGAACTTCACCCAGGACACCTCGCTCGACGCGGGCCAGGTCTTCGCCGAGCAGCTCACCGCCAAGGGCCTGACCGTCACCGGTAGCATCACTCGCGGTACGGTCCACCCCGGCCAGGCCCTCCCGATGGCCGTCCACCAGTCCCCGACGGTCGCTGACACCGTCCACCGGATGCTCAAGAAGAGCGACGCCCAGATCGCTGAGTCCCTGCTGCGGATGACCGCGCTGCACACGGGCCGCCCCGCCACCTTCGAGGCTGGCTCCGAGGTGGTCACCGAGGTGCTGCGGAACTACGGCATCTCGTTGGAGAACTTCAAGCTCTACGACGGCAGCGGTCTCTCCCGCGAGGACCGGATCTCCGCCGAGACCGTCGCCCAGATCCTGGAGACCGACGCCGACCCCCGAAACCGCGTGATCCTGCAGCCCGTCATCGACGGCCTGCCGGTCGCGGGCGAGGCGGGGTCCACGCTCGACACCGCGCTGGACCGCTTCGACACACCGGACTCCAAGTGCGCCGTCGGCAAGGTGATGGCCAAGACCGGCACCCTGACCGGCGCGATAGCGCTGAGCGGGCTCACCCGGGGCTCCGACGGCCAGTGGAAGATCTTCTCCTTCATCGAGAACGGCTCCACCGCCAAAACGACCGACATCCGGCACGCAGAAGACGGCCTCGCCGCGACCGTCAACGGCTGCTGGGCCTGACCAAGGAGATCCGACGGGCGGGCCCGAAAGGCCCGCCCGTTCTCCCTGCGCTTCAGACTCCGCGGGTGGAAAGACAGATGGGATGGCCCGCCGGGTCCAGCAACACACGCCATACGTCAGGGCGAGGCGGGAACGGTGCCGCGACGGCACCCAGGGCCGGCATTCGGTCCTGGCCGGCATCCAGGTCGTCGACGCCCAGTTCGATGTGGGCCTGTTTCCGCCGGGTGGGGTCGGGCCAGGTCGGGGGGCCGACAGGGGGGTTCCTGTGTGCACGGTGCGCGAGGCCCGCGCCTGGCTCTGCCGTTGTCGGACAGTCAGCCGCTGAGCCTGCAGGAGCGCCCCGCCAGGGCGCGCAGCTTGCGGACCGCTGTGCGTACGCCGTAGGCGACGACAGTGCTTCTGCCGTCAGGGTGCTCCCAGGTGAGCAGAGCCGACTCGTCGGACAGGTTCCCCTCCACGGACGCCGGCTCGCCGTGCAGGGGCGGCGGTCCGACGACCTTGATGGACACTCCGATGATCTCGGTCCAGAAGTAGTCGTCCGAAGGGGGTCCCGCCGCTTCCCTGCCGAGCGCGGTGGCCGCGGCGACCTTCGCCTGCGCTACGGCGTTGGACCAGAACGGAGTACGGCGGTCGGGCCGGCGCCCGTCGGCACTGCGGTAGGCGACGTCACCGGCGGCGCAGATGCCGGGCACACCGGTCGAAGCAGGTGTCGTCGATGTCGACGCCGAGACGGTTCGCCAAGCCGGTGTGCTTGAGCCATCCGGTGGTGGGGCCCCTGTGCAAGTCACGACGAGGTCCGGTGAGGATGGTGCCGTCGCCGAGTACGGCGCCCTGGACCGGATCGCCGGCCAGGGTGACCAACCCGGGGCTGTGCAGGTACCGGACGCACCCGAGTGGCTCCGCCTTTCGTGTTCATCCTCCGCATCCGCCACCGCAGCCACCCCCTCCACCGCAGCCACCGCCACCGCCTCCGCCGTCTCCGCCGGAGGACGAGTGGGAGGTCGATGCGGTCGGCCCGAGCAGTGCCTCGCGCAGTGACACGTCCTCAAGTCCGTATATGCCCAGGCGGGCGAAGTGCATGACGGATTCCGGCACCGCGATCGCAGTGGCGGCGTAGACGGCGCGTATGTACTTTCGTGGGTCACGCACCATGGACCAGCGGGCCCAGTTCAAGCGCTCCGAGACCCTGGTGGTCTCGTCGTGGAAGGGCACCGCCACGAGGACCACCACCGGGGTCAGCAAAAGGCACAGCACCAGGAAGCCGACCGGCCGCCCCAGCCGGATGCCGTTGACCAAGCGGGCGATGCCGACTCCGAGGACGGCCAAGGGCAGCAAGAGAACAAGCCGCGAGGCCAGGGAGCGGCCAGGCGTCAGCCGTACGCCGTCGGCGATGGCGACGAGACGTGTGCGGCGTACCGGCTGCGTCTTCGACGCCCGTCGGCGCACCTCGTCCAGGGTGAGACGCTCGTCTGGGCCGAACACTTCGAGCACCGAGGCCTGGACGGGTTCATCGGGCGCCTGACCGCAGACGCTGATCCTGTGGTCCCCGTCGACACGCAGTCGCCCGCTGTCGATCAGGGCGTACACCGCCGTGTCCACCACACCCGTCTCGTACTGACACACCCTGGCGTAGGTATAGACGTCCAGCGGCCCCACAGGCCTTGACCGGCGCCCTCGGACCAGGAGCCGCACAAGGGCGGCCACCAGGGTCGACACGCCTAGAGCGATGCCGTACACGCCCAGGAACTGCGGACCGCTCAACCCCCATGGTTGTTCCAAGTCACCTCCGCACGACAGTCGGAAGAACAAGGATGGCAGGCGACCAAGCGGGACACCTCAGGGAAATTACGGAATCCTGTACGTAGTCAGTCGAGCCCCGCCTGTTCACGCTCCCCCACGCAAAAGCTCGCTTCCACTCCTGTCAACGGCCATGTGTAGTCCCCGGTGGCGGCCGGATGTTCGAGAGGCGGTTCGGCTGCACCGAGCCTTTCGGAAGATCCGCCAGGACTTCAGCCTCGCGACCCTTCACTCGACCGGTGCTCGCGACGCCGCCAGTGCTCACGCGGTGGGTGCGGGCCCGCGGTCAGGTCGTGGGTGCGGCGGGGCAGAGCGGGCGAGATCCACAGCAGGTTGTTCGCGGGGTCGGCCGCTGCCTGCACGTTCACCCCGTGGCGGCGGTGCTTCTGGGAGAAGTCGGTTCGGCTGTCGCCGACCCCGTCGCACTCGGCGAGCGTGCCGTCGAGCAGGACGTACTCGGGATCGGTCTAGCGCAGGACCCGCAGCAGTCCGGGCGCCCGGCGGGACAGGTGATCGACGAGAGCGGTGATGTAGGCGTGGGCGGTGCCGACGGATATGGCGGAGCCCGCGGCGATCTGCGCGAGCGCGTCGCGCCGGCGCAGATGGACCAGGGCGACGAAGAGGGCTGCGGAGCAGGGGACTTGGTGGGACCGCTTTCGTCGCTCGTTGCTGCGGAAGGACAGGCGGGTGACGATCACCTGATGTGCAAGCCGCTGATGAGCTACGGACCGGTTATGGCATGCAGATGCTGCGTGTGCCTTTTGCGGCGCCACCCAAGTGGTCCCGCGAACCCGACGCGTCAGGATGTGCGGTGGCGGTGATCGTGGAGGGACTGCCGAGGGAGTCACCCATGTCGACTGCGATGTTGCTGATGCCCTGGCCGGCCAGGTGCGCAGCGAGGCAGGCGGTGCTGTTGGCGTTGGCGATGTCTTCCGCGACGCCGATCGACGGGGCGAACATGCGGGCCGTGCGTGCAGATGCCCGCCCACGTCGCCTCCCGCCATGCGGTGACCGCGTCTTCGTACGCCGAAGTCAGCAAACGCCGGCATCGTATGAGGTCACCGGATGACGGCTGTGCGGTGTCGTAGCTGTGGAAGATCAATGAGCAGCGTGCATACGACTCAGCCCGGGCGCGCTCTGCCCTCGGTGCCGTCGCCGGCGGCTGTCAGAGCCGGACGGCCCACACGCCGCACGGTTGCTCCGAGCTTGGCGACCTATGTGGTCACAGCACGGGCGGATCGTCCGGAGCGCTGCCGCGATCCGGGAGCTGTCCAGGTCGACGGCTGACGACGGCAGCCGGCAGGGCCGGCAAGTCGGACCGGCACATTGGGTCGTCGTGACCGATGCCCGGGGCGGTGACCGGGGCCTAGGTTCGGGCTGTCCTCGTCGGTCACCCACGGCCCGACGGTCCCCCAGCGAAGTGAAAGGCGGCCCATGCGCCGACTCACCTACTACATCGGCTGCAGTCTCGACGGCTTCATCGCCGGACCGGACGGGGAGACCGACTCCTCCGGTTTCGACGGCGACCTGAAGGACGCGATCCTCACCGAGTACCCCGAGACGATCCCCGGCCATGCCCGTGAGGCGCTGGGTCTCGTCGATGTGCCCAACAAGGTCTTCGACACGATCCTGATGGGCCGCGCCACCTACGATCCCGCCCTGCGAATCGGCGTCACCAGCCCCTATCCGCACCTTCGGCAGTACGTCTTCTCCTCCACCCTGCCCCGGACCGACCCCGAGGTGGAGGTGGTGTCGGGGGACCCGGTGGAGCTCGTCCGCGGCCTCAAGCGGCAGCCGGGCGCGGGCATCTGGCTGTGCGGCGGGGCGAGCCTGGCCGGGCAGCTGCTGGGCGAGATCGACGAACTGGTCGTGAAGCGCTACCCGGTGGTGTCCGGCAGCGGCATCCCACTGTTCCGCGCGCCCTTCGCCCCCGGCGAATGGCTGCTCCGCGACTCCCGGGTCTTCCTCACCGGCACCACCTTGACCAGTTACGTCCGACGCTAGGAGCACCGATGCTGTTTCGACCCACGACCGGTGCCGAGGTCGACCGCGTCGCCGCGGTGACGGTCACCGAACCCGTCGGCTGGATCGACGCCGACCGCTACCGGGATGAGCTCGGGCAGGGGATGTACCGGCCGGAGTGGACCTGGATCGCCGAGGACGGCGACGGCCGGCTGCTGGCCCGCGCCATGTGGTGGGGCCGGGCGGACAGCGCCCACCCGATCGCCTTGGACTGCCTGCACGTCGACCCCGGGGCGGGCGACCGGGCCAAGGTGGCGGCCGGACTGCTCACCGCCGGGCTGCAGGCGTTCGCCGCCGCGGGCGCGCCGAAGCCGCCGCTGTACAACCTGACGCTGCCGGTCGGTTGGCGCGACGACGCGGTGGCTGCGGACGCGGTGGCCTGGCGCCGGAGCGCCGCGCGGGCCGCCGGCCTCAGCCATGAGGTGGAGCGGCTGCGGCTGGAATGGACCAGCGGCGATCCGCTGCCAGGGGGCGAGGGCCGGCTCAGCTTCGCTCCGGCTTCCGACGAGGAGTTCCTCGGGATGTTCCGGCGGATCGCGGTCGGCAGCCTGGACGACGAGACCCGCCGGAACGTCGCCACGCTGGGCGTCGAGGCGGCCGCCCGGGAGGAGTTGGAGTTCTACCTCGGCTGCCCTGGCGAGCGGGAGTGGTGGCGGCTGGCGTACGACCCCGACGGGCGGCTCGCCGGACTGGTGATTCCCTCCGCGACGCCGTACGCCCGGAACGTCGGATTCCTCGGTGTGCTGCCCGAGTTCCGTGGCCGCGGCTATGTGGACGACCTGCTCGCCGAGGTCACCCGGAGCCATGCGGAGACCGGCGCCGAGCTGATCACCGCCACCACCGACACCGGGAACGCCCCGATGGCGGCGGCCTTCGCCCGGGCCGGCTACCGGACCACGCAGATCCGGATGATCTGGTCGGCGCCGGTGGCCGAGCAGGAGCGAGCGCGGTAGGCGCGGCGGTCGCCGCCCTCGAGTCCGTCCCCGGTCCGTCCCCGGTCCGTCCCGCCCGGTCCGCGTACAGTGACGATCAACGTGGCCCGGCGGTGGCCGGGTTGGTGGGTCCGGGGGGCATGGGTGCAGGGACGCGACGAGGAGTTGCGGCGGATCGAGCTGATGCTCGCCGACGCCCTGCGCGGTGAGAGCAGCGCCCTGCTGCTGCACGGCGAGGCAGGCATCGGCAAGACCGCGCTCCTCGACCACGCCGCCGCCCGCGCGCAGGGCCTGCGGGTGCTGCGCGTCGAGGGCATCGAATCCGAGATGGAACTGGGCTTCAGCGGACTGCACCAGCTCTTCCTGCCGATCCTCCAGGTGCTCGACCGGCTGCCCGCCCCGCAGGCCCAGGCGCTGCGCTCCGTCTTCGGCCTCGTCGACGCGCCGGTGCAGGACCGGCTGACCGTCGCCCTCGCCGCGCTGTCCGTCCTGGCCGAAGCCGCCGCCGACACGCCCCTGCTGTGTCTCGTCGACGACGTGCAGTGGCTGGACCAGCCGTCTGTGGACGTACTGGCGTTCGCCGCCCGCAGGCTGCGCGCCGAGGGCGTGGCGATGCTCTTCGCTGCCCGCGGCGACTGGCCCGGCAGCACCGGGCGGGCGCTGCCCAGGCTGCACGTCACCGGCATCGACCGGAGCGCGGCCGCAGCGCTGCTGCCCGTACTCGCGCCGCACGTCGCCGAGCAGATCATCGACCAGGCGCAAGGCAATCCGCTGGCGCTGCGGGAGCTGTCCGCAGCGCTCACCCCGGCGCAGCGGTCCGGCCAACTGGGGCCGCTGGTGCTGCCAGAGGTGTCGTCGGCGCTGCCGAGCCGGCTGCAGGAGTCGCTCGCCGAGCGGATCCGCCGGCTGCCCGAGGCCACCCGCCAGATCCTCGCTGTGGCCGCCGCGGACGACACCGGGGACTTGGCCGCAGTGCTGGCGGCGGCAGCCCGGTCCGGGGGATCGGTCGACGATCTGGCGCCCGCCGAGCAGGCCGGGCTGCTGGCCGTCTCCGGCACAGGGCTGCGTTTCCGGCATCCGCTGGTTCGGTTCGCCGCCTACCGCAGCGCGCCGCTCGCGGAGCGGATCGCGGCGCACCTGGCGTTGGCGCAGACGCTGGACGGCGCCGGGCACGCGCACCGCCGGGCCTGGCACCTGGCCGCGGCGGCGACCGGGCCGGACGAGCGGGTGGCCACGGAGCTGGAGCAGGTCGCCGAGTGGGCGGGCAGCAGGCAGGCGATGGCGTCGGCCTCCGCTGCCTACGAGCGGGCCGCTCAGCTGACCGCGGACCCGGCGCTGCGGGCGAGGCGTCTGATCGGCGCGGCGCAGCGGGCCAGCGAGGCCGGACAGGACGAGCGCTGCGGCGCCCTCGCCGACCATGTGCCGCAGCCGCTGCAGGACCCTGGAATGGCGGCGGACTTCGCCCGGGTACGGGCCGTGGTCGAGCTCGGCTTCGGCAGCCCGGCGCGGGCCGCCCGGATCCTCGCCGAGGGCGCGGACGCGACCGCCGCGCAGCGCCCCGACAAGCTCCCCGCGCTGCTGACGGACGCGCTGCACGCGGCGTTCGCCGCGGGGGACGCGGCGCTGATCGCCCAGATCGCGGCCCGCGCGCCCGGCCTGCCGGTCCTCGCGGTGCCGGCGCACGTCTTCGCCGACGCGACGGCCACCCGGCACGAGAACGCGCATGCGGCCGCGGACGACGTCCCCGCCGACCCCGACGTCCGTGGCGCGCGGCGGCCGCTCGCCGAGCTGGTGGCCGCCTGCGACCGCGATGAAGTCAGCCTGATGGACCGGCTGATGACCGGGCACTACTGCCATCTGCTCGCCGACCACGCGAGCGCACACCGGGTCGTCTCCGCCGCCGTGGCGCACTGCCGCGACCACGGCGTCGGCGGCTGGCTGCCCACCACGCTGCACCTGCTCGCCCAGGTGGAGCTCGCGCTCGGCCGCCGCGACGACGCCCAGGCGCACGCCGCCGAGGCGCTCCGGCTCGCCGACTACTACGACCTCGACCACCGGGTCGCGCACCTGCGCGCCCTGCTCGCCGTGCTGGCCGCCGCCCGCGGCGAGGAGGACCGCACCCGTGAACTCGCCGACCTGGCCCTGGAGTACACCCGCCCGCGAGGCGTCGGCCGGGGCACCTCCGACGCGCTGTGGGCGCTGGGCCTGCTCGACCTCGGCTCCGGGCAGAGCCAGCGGGCGCTGGACCGACTGGAGACAGCGCGGGACGAGGCCGGTCACCCACTGATGGCCCGACACCTGCTGCCCGACCTGGTCGAGGCAGCCGTACGGGCCGGCCGCCCGGAGCGGGCGAAGGCACCCGCGCAGGCCCTCGCGGCCTGCGCGGACGCCCTCCGGCAGCCCGCGGTCCACGCGCAGCTCCTCCGCTGCCGGGCTCTTGCCGGACCGGATTCCCGGGCCGAGGAGCACTACCTCGCCGCCCTCGACCTGCACCCGGCCGACGACAGCTTCGAGCGAGCCCGCACCGAGCTGCTCTTCGGCGAGTGGCTGCGCCGGCAACGCCGCAAGCTCGACGCGCGCGAGCGACTGCGCGCCGCATTGGAGCGCTTCGACCGAGAGGGCGCTCAGCCGTGGGCACGGCGAGCCCAGACCGAGCTACGGGCCGCGGGCGGGCACCACGACCCGACGCTCGCCGCGGACTCGCCGATCGCGCGGCTGAGTCCGCAGGAGCGCGAGGTGGTGCGGCTCGCCGCGACCGGCGCGACCAACAGGGAGATCGCCACCCAGCTGCTACTGAGCCCGCGCACGGTGGGACACCACCTCTACCGGGCCTTTCCCAAGCTCGGCATCAACTCCCGCACCCAACTCGCCGACCTGCTCGGTGGGTAGCCGGTGCGCACCGGGCCCGCGTCGAGGTCGGACCCTGGCACCGCGAGGACCGCCGGCATTGGGTTCTCGCCCGCCGCAGCGTCAGCCGGCCCGAAGAGATCTCGTACTACATCGCTTACTGCCCCGCCGACACGACGCTGGACAAGCTGATCCGCGTCGCGGGCAGCCGGTGGGCTGTCGAGGAGTGCTTCCAGACCGCGAAGCAGGAATGCGGCCTGGACGACTATCAGGTCCGCCGTTATCCCGGCTGGCCACCGCCACATGATCCTGGCCATGGCTGCTCACGCCTGCCTGACCGTCCTGCGGGCTCGGGAAATGGACGCGGAGAAAGCAGAGGAGAAAGCAGAAACGGATCCTCCCAGCTCATCCACCTCAGCCTCGCCGAGATCCGACGCCTGATCACCCGTCTCACCCACCGTCCCCCGACCCCGGTCGACGACGTTTTGCACTGGTCGACGTGGCGCCGCCGACGCCAGTACCAAGCCCGCATCAGCCACTACAAACGACGCGGACACAGTTCCACGCCTTGGGCGGCGCGGGTGCCGGTTCACGTCGGGTGCCTGGGCCGCGGCCCAGGCCCTGCCCGCCGCCGGCCGAGCTCGCGCCCGCGTCCGCGCCGGTGCTGATCCCGCCCGCCGGGCGTCCCGCGACGACGGGGCCGCCGCCCCGGCCCGGGGCCCGCACGAGCGGCACGACGACCGGGCGGCCCCGGTCGTCGTAGCTGGGTACGGCGTAGCCGGTCGCCTCCGCGCCGCCCCGCGTGTTGGGCCCGGAGACAGTCCCCGGCGCGTTGCGGCGGGCCTCGGCGGCGCGGACGGAGCCGCCGATGGCCTGCCGGATGGCGAGATCGAGCTGCCGGGCGGTGTCCGGGGAGAGCCCGACGGGCCTCGGGACGCGGTCGGGCAGGTGGTAGCGGCGGGGTACGGGGTGTTCGCGGGCCGGTTCATCGGACCCTCCTGCCGCCGACGATCCGGTAGACGGCGCTGGTGTCGTCCGCGGTGACCTCGAAGACGAGGTCGGGGTGGCGGGCGCTGAGCCGGGCCAGGACGCCGGCGCGCGGGCCGCCGCCCAGGGCGGCCGCGCAGATCGAGCAGACCTCCTGGTCGACGCGGATGGACACGGTGCGGCCGCGCGCCGCCTCCCGCTCGGCCGGGGTGAGAGCGGTAAGGCGGGCGTCGAGCTGCTGGCCGAGGTCCTGCTCGGCGTGCCCGTGGGCCTGCGGCACGACCACGTTCTCCGGCGGCCGGATCTCGTGGGCGGGGTCGTACGAGCCGAGGGCGCGCGGCGAGCCGCCGGAGAAGCGCTCGCCGGCCAGGGCCGGGATGTCGGTGCGGGCGACCGCGACCGTGCCCTCGTATCCGGCGGCGGACTTGGCGGTGGGCGGCACGCTCTGCCGCCCGGCGCGCGTGTCGCGGGCCTCGAAGCCGCCGCGCTCGCGGGTGCCGGGCTCGCGCAGCCCCTGCTGTTCCAGGGCGCGCCGCTCGGCCTCGACGGCGGTGCGTGCCTCGCGCAGATCCTCGCGGAGGCGTTCCTGGAGGCCGGGGTCGCTGGACCGGTCGGGCTGGAAGGGGCGCCGGACGCCGCCGTAGCGCTCGTCCAGGTACTCCTTGGCAACCGGGTCGCGGGCCTCGCGGGCGCGCAGCTGGGCGTCGCTCGCGTTCTCGTACCAGGCCCGGTCGAGACCGGCCTCGGGGTCCTTCAGGGCAGCCTGCTCCAGTTGTTCGCGGCTCTGCCAGCGGGCGGCGGGCCCGGGGCGCGGGCGCGGGGCGGCGCCCGCCACGCCGGGGGCCGGGGGCTCGGTCGCCGCCGGTTCGGGTCCGAGGTGCGGGCCCGCGCCTGCCCGGGGCGCGGGGCCGAGTTCCTGGGCGGCCTCGTCGACGCGGTCGGTGAGGGCGGTCGTCCAGGCGCCCATCTCCTGGCCCACCTCTTCGGCGGTCATCGGCGTCGGGCACTCGCCCCACATCCGCAGGAACGCGTTGGTCTCCTGCTCGCTGAGTCCCAACGCCCGAGCCTGCGCCCGGACGGCGTCCAGGTCGGCGATGGCGCGCAGATAGGAATTCTTCAGGGTCGCGAGGTCCCTGGCCATCTCCGGCGCGGCGAACCGTGCCGCGCCGAGGCCCAGTTCGGCGGCCTGGCGGGTGTGCAGGAACAGTTCGAACTCGCGGATGCCCCGGCGGATGCTGAGATACACCGCGTAGACGAGCTTGCCGAACTCCACCGTGCCCGGGATCGGCACCGCGTACAGCACACCCTGAGTCGGCTTCAGGACACTGCGCCACGCCGCACGTGCCTCGGCCTCTGCCTCGGCCGCCCGAGTGGCTGCCAGCCGGATCCTCTCCTCCAGCACCGCGTCGGAGAGCAACTGCCGTCGAAACGCCGCCATGTCGTTGTTCTCATTGAAGATCTCGACGGCCCGACGTGTCGCGCTGCCGCTGCGCAGCAGTGATGCCACCGCCGCCGCGTCCAGGCCGACGCCGATCAGCGCCACGACGACCCACGCGAAGCTCGGGCAGTCGGACAGCAGTTGGGCGCCGTGCGCTGCCGAGCGCGTCTCGTACCGGCGGAACTCCTCCACCGCCTGGTACGCGCCGGTGCCCAGCGCGGTACCGGCCGCGGCGACCGCGACAGTGCCGGTGCCGCCGGACAGCAGTCCGGCGGCGATGGCCACGACCGCCAGGACGATGTCGGGGATGGCCTCGTCTATGGCCACGTCCCGGGCGTGGTCGCGGATGATCAGGTCGTAGACCGAGTCGGGGGCGATGCGCTGGGACTGGTACGACGCCGTCATGAGTGCGTCGAGCTGGTAGATCAGGGTGGGCCGGTCGGCGAGGCTGCGGCGGGTTCTGCCGATGTCGCGACGACGGGCGGCGATGTACTCGCGCATCATCGACCCGGCCTCGCCCGGTTCCGCCCGCGCGAGCCGTTCCCGGTCGAAGTCGGCGTTGGTGGCCAGGGGGTGGGTGCCCGAGATACCGCCGACCGCTGCCTCGCCTCGCTGGTGTGCCGTAGCCGAACGCGACGCGTGTTCAAGCGCGAGGTCGTCCATGGTGGGGCTCTCGTGCATGGAGCCGCCGTACATCATGCTGGTGCGCGCCTCGCGCTCGGCTTCCTCGTAGTGCTGCCGTGCCCCGGTCAGCGCGACCGCCCGGTGCAGTTCCGTGCCGGCGGCGGCGCTCTGGTAGCGCTGCCCCTGCTCGTAGAGCGTGTGCTCGTACTGGTCCAGCATCACCCGCGCGACGGCCAGGGTCTCATGCTCGTACGCCTTCTCGTACCGGCGGATCAGTGCCTCGAACCCGGCCATGCCGCCGTAGGGCGCCAGGTCGGCCTCGAGTTCCGACCGGAGGCGGTTGATCGTGGGCCGGCTGCCCAGTGCCGTGCCCAGGCCCGCGCCGCCCATGCCGCCGACCGGAGCGGCGAGGGCCGCGGTGTTGGTCAGCATCGACAGGTACAGGCGGTAGCGCCGGTAGAGCTCGCGCATTCCGTAGAGCTGGGTGACGGTCCGTTCGCGTTCCTGGGTGGCGGCTTGGCGCTCGTGGCGCTCGGCGATGAACCGGTCGACCGATGCCTCCAGTTCCTCCCAGCCGGTCGTGCTCGCGGTGACCCGGCCGCGGTATTCGGCCAGCTCGGCCGGGGACAGTTCGGCGAGCTTGCCCGCGATGCGCATCAGGGCCGGGTAGTCGTCCTGAGGTATCGCCCGTAGGTTGTCCTCGCCCAGAACGGCGCGCACGCCCGGCGACAGCGCGTCGATCGTCTCCTGGTCGGCCGGCGACAGTCCCGTGAGGAACTCCCGGCGCTGACGGCGTTCGTCCGCCGTGGCCGGCGTGATCGACCGGTCGGTGACCGGGATCAGGATGTAGCCCTGCCGTATGTGCGCGTCGGTGACGGTCGGTGCGGTGCCGGTCCACTTCCAGTCCTCTTGGTCCCGGATGCGCCTCGCCTCTTCGTTCGTGCCCGCTTCTCGGTACTGCTTGATGAATTCGATCAGCAGATCGTCGGAGTCGAGCCGGGAGCTGACACGGACGCTGTACGAGAAGTTCACTCTGCTCGCCCGCGCCCCGGCGACGGCGGCCATCCGCGCGGCGAGTTCCGCGGGCAGCGGGGTCCCGGTGGTGCCGCCGATGCCGCTGCGGGCCAGACCGCGCGCGTCGGCGTCGTGCAGCAGTCGGGTCAGTCGCTGATTGCCGAGGTGTTCCGCGGGAGTCCGCACGGGAGTCTGCTCCCGTGACGGCGGAGCGCCGGGCCTCGACGGCGCCCGAGTCTCCTTCGGGGCCCGGCCCGTGCCGTCGGGGGGCATCAGGGGGCCGCCGGGATGTTGGGGTACGGAAGCCGTAGCAGCTGGTCTTCCTTGAGGGCGTACTCGACGAACATCTCGTCCCACAGCCGCAGGATCATGCTGCGTTTCGTGCCCGCGGACAGCTGTGGGGACCCATCGATGGACTTCGCCACTTCGTCGAACACCTCACCCGCGGTGACGTCGACCCGGCCCTCCCGGCGCATCTGCTGGAACGCCTGTTTCCAGCCCTCGTCGACCCCGGCGTGCAGTTCCCTCTCACCCAGGATGGTCAGGGAGGCCTTCGGGTCGTAGCCGGGCAGGTCCCTGGCCGTTGAACGGGGCAGGCCGTGCATCGACTGGTGGTCCCCGGTCAGTCCGTAGCGGGCGCGGATCTCCGACGCCGCGCCGTGCGCCTGCATCTCCAGTCGCTCGCCGGACGAGACGCCCTTCGAACCCTCGCTGCGCGTCCATTCGAGGAACGCCTCGAACTCCTGGTCGGCCAGCTTCCGCCAGGCGGCGAGGCGTGCCGCCTCGTCGGCGGCCGTGACCGGTCCGGCCAGTGCGGGTCCGGATCCCCCCGGGGCCTTCTTCCCGGGACCGGTCTGCTGGGACGGCGGCTTGCCCTGCCCGCTGCCGCCGGCGCTGCGGGAGGGGCCGGAGGGTCGACCGCCGTGGGCGGCCATCTGCGTGCTCGTCAGCACGGCCGCGTCGGTGGCGGCGGAGCCGTGCTTGACCACGGTGGCGGCGATCGCCTGCGCGGTCTCGGGCGCGATCTCGACGGCCAGCGGAACGGTGATCCCGGTCGTGGTCGCGAGGGCCCCGGGCGTGGTCTCGATCAGCGCGGCCAGCTTCGGCACGAGCTTCACGGACTGGGCGGCGCTGCCCGCCTTGCCCGCGGAGACACCGAGGGTCGCCAGGAACGCCAGGATCTGGCCGGTGAGTTCGCCGATCATCAGGCCGGCCTTCTCCGGCGAGGCGGTACGGAACTCGGCCAGCCAGTCGTCGACAAGCATCCGCAGCCCCTGGGGGATCAGGGAGATCGTCCGGGCGACGCCGGTTACCCACTCGTCGTACGCCTTGCCGCCGTCGATGAAACCGTAGAGGAACCGCAGGATTCCCTCGCACACTCCGACGAGCATGCGCAGCAGGCCGACCAGCATCTGCAGGATGCCGGTGACGAAGCCGGCAACGATGCCCACCACGGCGTAGACAAGACCCTCCAGGATGGTCATCGTCATGTCCACCGCCCCGACGATGCCCTGCCACAGGGTGCGCTGCGTACCCGTCAGGCGGTCTCCGTACGACATCAGGCGGGCGATGCCGGCTCGGTGCAGTGCTCGCAGACGCTCGATCAGCCAGTGGTATCCGGCCTCCTTCGTCTGCGTGGCCTTGTCGCCGAGCCACTCCAGGGCGCTGAAGACCCCGTCGCGGGCGACGAGGGGGCCGGGTGCGCGGACGGCGGTGAGCGGACCGACGCGCTGACCGCGCGCGGCGCGGCCGGCGGCCTGTTCGGCCGATCGCTCCGTGCCGTCGCCTCGTGAGGTCCGCTGCCACGTCCCGGTGTTGCCGGTCTGCGGGCCCTGCTGGACGACGTGGGCGACCTCGTGCGCGAGCAGACGTTCCCCGTCCGCCGAGCCCGGGGACAGCCGGGGAGGGAATCCGATGTGCTCCCCCACGGTGAAGGCGCGGGCGTCCAGGGCCTGGGCCGTGCGAGCGGCGTCTGCTCCCCGGTGCAGGCGGACATGGTCGAGGGGAACGCCGAAAGCGTGCTCCAGGCGTCCGCGCACGTCCCCGGGCAGGGGTGTGCCGGGGTCGGACCCTGCGGGCCACGGCCGGCCCGTGTCGAGCAGTGCGGCCACGGCGTTGTTGCCCGCGAGCCCCTGCAGGGCGAGCAGATCGGCCGGCACGTCGCCGCCACCGCGTACCCGGCTCGGCGGGGCGGCACGGCGCGGCCGGACATCGAGGTCACGGTGGGCACGCGGCGCCGGCGTTCCCCTCCCGGCCGCGGGGTGGTCACGGTTCACCGGCAGACCTGTGTCGGACACGCGCTGTCGGTCACTCATGAGAATCCTCCGACGCGTCGGACGGCTTCGACGGTTCGCGTATCTGCTCGTACTCGGCGTAGGGGTAAGCCGGTTGAGCGCCTTCCTCGAACAGGTGGGGGTGGAGATAGCGGCCGCGCACGTCGTCCGGCTTGTCCTCCTCGACCTGGATGCGGTGCTTCTGCGCCCACGGGTCCGTACGCACGCCGAGGAGCAGCCAGCACACATCGGCGCCGGGGCGATCGGTGCGCAGGGTGAACCGGTTGTCCCGCAAGGGCTCGGTGACCGAGGCGGCGCCGACGTCGCCGACCACGGTGAGGTGGTAGCTGACATCGGCGTTGAGCGCCTCCACGTACGCCGGGAGCTCGACGGTGGCCTCGCCGGTGTCGTCGGTCGTGACGGTCCCCCGGTAGACGTTGAGCATCTCGGGCGACTCCACGAAGGAGTGCGACAGGTACTGGTTCGCCGGGTCGAGCGGATGGTCGATACGGAAGCCGCCACCGCCCTTGCTGAGGGTTCCGGTGATACTGACGTTGCCGTTGAACTGCCCGGCGGTCGGGCCGCTGGCGATGATGCCGGTGCTCTGGCCGCCCGCGAAGACGCCAGTGGTCCTGCCCTGAGCCAGCACGGCCAGCCCACCGGTGGCGAACAACCCGGCTCGCAGGAAGCCGTTCTGGGTGTTGTTGGCGACGACCGCCGTACCTTCCGAGATCACCTCGAGCTGTCCGCCGGGGGCGTCGGTGCCGATCCCGACGCGGTCGCCGCCGTTGAACGCGATGATGTCCCCGCCGGACTGGATCGCCAAGGCGCCGCCGCCGGTGTCGGCGATCCGTGACCCCCACAGCGAGAGCGTGGCTGGCCCGTCCGGGTGCCCGAACTCGGTGCCGCCGTCCGGGGTCGGGGTCACCGTGAACAGGTCCTTGCCCGACCACAGCCGTCCGGCTCCGCCGAGGGAGTACCAGACCCAGCGCTGCCCCCGGTCCGGTAGGTCCACGAGCGAGCCGACGTCTCGGTCGGCGAACGAGAACCCGCCGCCGGGGCCGCCGCTGTGCACCTCGCTGCCCTCCACGTGGAGGGTCCGCAGGGCGGGATCGCTGGTTCCGATGGCGAGCTTGACCGGGCCGGGCAGGGTGACCTGCTGGTCGACGGCCGAGACGGTCAGCAGGTCACCGCCGGACCACAGCCGGGCGGTGCGGTCCTGGGCGTACCACAGCCACCGTTCACCGGCGCCGGGGTTGTCGACGTACGAGCCGGTGCCCCGGTCGGCGAAGGAGAGCCCGCCGCCGGGTCCGCCGCTGTGCACCGGCGAACCTTCCACGTGCAGGCTGGTCTGCGGTGGCGCGGCGAGGCCGATCGCGACCCTTCCGCCGCCCGGCAGCAGAGCGAGTGAGGTCAGCGCCGCGTCCGCGGTGAGCAGGGGCACGGCGGGGCCGCCGGCGGTCCCGGTGAGGGTGACACCGCCGCCGGCGCCGACGGCGAGCGCGGCGGCGGCCATGTGGGAGACACCGAGTCGCGGGGCTGTGACGGCGACCGGGCGGCGGAGTTCGAGGCGGCCCGTGGGCAGCCCGACCGGTCGGCGCCGGACCGCGTCCAGCGTGGTGACGGCTCCACCGGCGCCCAGTGTCACCTGGGCGAGCACCAACTCGCGGCCGTCGTCCGGGACATCACCGGGAGCCTGCAGCCGCAGCCAGGGGGCGTGCAGCAGCACGGGGGCGTTGGCCAGCAGCCCGTCGTCCTGCACCTCGCGGAAGGCGATGGTCAGCAGCAGGACGCCCGCCGCGAGGGTGTCGGTGGGCAGGACGACGCCGGCGTCGGCGACCGGCACGGTGGGAACGTTGACCATCTGCCCGGGATCGACGGTGGGGTCGATGACGGCGACTCCCCCGGAGGCGAGCGCGACGAGCCGGCCCAGGGCGTCCAGCCCCGTTCCCGGCGCGACGGTGACGCCGGGGCTGTGCGCCGTGGCGAAGACGCCGAGCCCGTCGGCCACGCCCCAGGAGTGCAGGCTCGACTCGGTGGCCCGGGCCAGGGGCAGCAGGCCGCTCTCGATGTCGGTCACGCTCTCCCCGTGGCCCGTCGTGCCGCCGCGCAAAGTGTTCGTGGCGAGGTTCCAGTACTGCGTGCGGATCATCGGGGTGGCGCTCACGGCATCGCCTTTCGTGTTGTCCGGTGAGGTGCGGTCACACGGCGCGGAGTCTGGCCTGCCCGGCCTCTGACAGTGACCAGGTGCTGTCTTTCGGCGCCACGGGGTTGGGAACGTCCGTCGTCGTCGTGCCCGTCGTGGTCTTCAGCACGACCGCGAACCCGCCGACGGTGAGTTTGGTGGCGGTCGTCCCGGTCTTGGCCGCCTTGGTGACGCAGGGGGCCGGTTTCGGCGGGTTGTCCTGGGTGACGTGCGCGCACGGGGGCGCGGCCAGCAGGAACGGCAGGTCCTTTTCCTGGCCCACCAGCAGCACGCCCCGTTTGGCCACGGTCAGTCGGGTGCTCACCTTGTCCGCGGGGATGTCGATCTGCCCTCCGTGCCCGCACAGCAGCTTTCCGCCCGCCACTGCCACCGCGGGTGGTGGTGTGGCCATCAGCCGACGGTGAGCACGGTGGCGGGTGCGGGCGGTTCGGCCGGTACGCCGTCCAGCCGAGGATCGCCCGTGCTCGGATCCCTCGTGCTCTGCGGGTCCGGGGCGGCGCCGTCCGCCGGGGCGCCCGACAGTTCCTCCAGCACCTGGATGGCGCCGCTGATCCGCAACAGGGTCTCGCGCAGGGCGACTTCCTGTCCCATCACTTCCTGGAGGCGGCGCTGCCCCAGCTCGTACTCGCGCCGCAGTTCGGCCAGCCGGTCCCGCATCTGCTCGCTCATCGCGTTCCTTTCGCTCCTCGCGTTCGATCGCATCTGCTGCTGCTCCTGTGAGGTGTCCCCCGCACATGTCCGGTCCGGTCAGCCCACGGCGCTCGTCTCCCGGCCGGCCTTGGCCGTCTCCACGGCGAGCAACTCGACGTCGGCCCGCACCGCCTTGACCTCCCAGCAGAAGCGCTGGGCGGCATTGCGGTCGTCCGCGGCCCGGACGGTGAACCGGCCGCCGCGCACGGGTGAGGCGGCCAGCACGCTGATCGGCCCGTCGCCGTCACAGACCGGGGTGAGCATGACCGTGCGGCCGTCGACCCGGGCCAACGCCTCGAAGTACGGCGGTAGTTCGACGTCGGTGCTTCCGCCGGTCAGCCGCGCGGATCCCCGGTAGTACACGGCGGCCTCCGGGCCCTCGACGCACACGTGGTGCAGCGACTTGTTCTCGGGGTCCAGGGGATGGTCGATGACGAAGTGCTTGGTGCCGTCGGCGTAGAAGGCGCAGCTGGGGTTCTCGAAGTTGCCTCCGACGTAGAGCGCACCGCTGGCGAAGACGTCCACGGTGAGCAGTCCGCCGCTGGACCAGGTCGCTATCGGTGGCGTACTGCCGATGCTCATCTGGTGCCCCTCGACCCGAAGTTGACCGTTCCCGCCCCACGCGGTGCTGATCACGACGCCGTCGTGGTTGAGGAGGTAGAGGGTCTCTCCGCCGCTGATGTGGAGGCGTCCCTCGCCTTGCAGCGTTCCGAACGGCGCCATGGTGATCCCGCCGGAAGCACGCAGGTCGCCCTCGACTAAGGCCGTCCCGTGCACGGCCAGCGGTGCGGGTGCCTGGCCGCCTATGTGGACCGTGCGACCGGTCCCGGAGTTGAGGTACAGGTCGTCGTCGCCGTCGTGGCCCACCGCCTTGCCGTTGACGTGGCGCACCGTCAGGTCGCCGTTGCCGCCCGCCCCGATCACCGTGCTCCCGCTGACGTGGAGGTCGGCACGGGCGCCGGCGCCGACGTCGAGGGGGCCCGTGGTGGCGGTCCGCCCGGTCCCGACGTCCATCACCAGCGCCCAGCCGGCCCGCGTGCCCCACATCCCGACGTGGGTGTCGTCGCGCATGCCGAGGAAGGCGGCGTCGCCGGAGCCGTTCTGCCGCAGCCAGATCCCGGCCGAGGCGTCCGGGCCCTGCCGGACCCGCATCCGGCGGGGCACGTCGAGGCCGCCGCCGTCCCCGGGGCTCCCGACGGTCAGCTGGTCGTGCCCGGACCACAGGCGTGCGCTGCCGTCCTGGGCGTACCAGACCCAGCGCTGCCCGTCGGTCGGGGCACCGACGAAGCCGGGCACGTGCCGGTCCATGAACGAGAATCCGGCCCCCTGCCCGCCGCTGTGCACCTCGGCCCCCTCGACGTGCAGGGTGACCGCGGAGGCCGGGGCGGTGGTGCCGACCGCGAGGCGCGCCGGCAGCCCGATGTCTCCGGTGGCCGGATCGACGGTCAGCGCCGCGGCGACCGTGCCGTCCGGGGCCTTCCGCAACAGGTGGAGTCCGCCGTCGGCGAGCGCACGCAGTCCGCTGCCGGTGGCCTGGCCGATCACCGGGGACGGGCCCGGGGACGCGGTCGGGAAGCGGGTGGCGGGCGTGCCGACCGGAGTGGCGATCAGCCGGCGGTCCGCGGTCAGGGCGGTCACCGCGCCGGCCGGGTCGAGGGTGACGGTGGCCAGCGGCACGCTCTGGTTGTCGCCGGTCCAGGCCGAGGCAGGTTCCAGGCGCAGCCAGGGGGCGTGCACGAGTTCCGGGTTCTGCCCGAGGCTGCCGGTGACGAGCACCTCGCGGGCGACGATCGACAGCACCTGGATACCGTCGATGCCGTCCGTGGGCAACTGGGCCCCGTTCGCGGTGACGGGCACGGTCGGTACGTTTCTCAGCTGGTCGCCGGGCAGGGACTGGTCGGCGACGGCGGCACCGTCGACGGCGAGGACGGCGCTGCGCCCCCGCCCGTCCACGGCCACGCCGACGCCGACCGTGAGACCGGGCTGCCCGAGCGTCGCGCCGACCTGCAGACCGTCGGCGACACCGGGGGCCAGCAGTGCGCTCAGCCGGGCCTGTTGCAGGGGCAGGGCGTATCCCTCGATGTCGGTGAGGCTCTCGCCGTGCTGAGTGCTGCCCGTGATGACCTGACCGCTCGCCAGGTTCCCGTAGTACGTGCGCCGTACCGGCATACCGTCCCCCTCTCCTTCTCGCACCGGTCAGGCCGGTGACCTAGACCGCGGTGATCCGGCCCCACTCGGTGTGGGCCGGCCGGTTGTCCTCGACGACGCTGCGGATGGTGGCGATGACCTGGTTCTCCATCCGCTCGCGGGCGGAACCGGCGGGCAGCCCGTCCTCGAGGAAGTGGACGACGACGTCGAACCGGAACGGCCGCAGCCGGGGCCAGATGGGGGCGACCCCGGCGGACTCCGGCTGGCCGGGGTCGCAGATGATCAGGCGGTCCCCGTCGGCGATCATGGCGGTGGGGAACACCATGTGTCCCGCCTCGCTGATGCGGACCGCGTCCGGCGTGCCGGCGAGCGGGTCGACCCGGTAGACGGCCGCCGGCTCACAGACGGCCCGCACGAACGGGTCGCCGGACGGCCGGAACGGCTTCAGGCCGGCGTCGAGGACGTAGAGGCTGCCGTCGTGGGATCGGACGATCCCGGTGGGGGCCACGAGCGGGTTGGCCGGCGGAAGCAGCAAGGACTCCCTCCAGGCCGCGGGGTCGGCGCGGTCGACGACCACGAGGTTGCCGGAGCGTTGCGCCGGGCCCGGGTTGTCCTGTTCGCGCCCGTCGCCGATCACCAGGGAACCGTCGGGCCGGACCAGCAGCGACAGCGGTTCGACGACGGTGCCGAGGTTGCGCCGGGTGACGGTGAGCGGGTTCGGGGCGACCGTGACGATCTTCGGCGGGTTCTGCGTGCCCGGACCGTCGCCGCGGTCGAGGACCAGGAGGTCGCCGTTGACGTCCACCGCCATGGCGATCGGGGTGAACTGGTTCGCGCCCAGCGGCAGTGCGGTCACCGTGGTGGCGGTGGCGGCGTCGAAGGGGGCGGGGACGCTGAGCAGGGTGCCGCGCCGGTCGAGGATGTACAGGGTTTCCGGCTGGGCGCCTCGGGTCGGCCGGACGGCGACCGCGATCACCGCGTTGAGCTGGGTGTCCGGGGTGACCGGCCGCGGCTTGGGCGGGGCTCCGGCGAAGTGGTAGGCACCCGAACGGGTTACCTGCCACACCCGGCTGCGCAACGGTGGCAGTACCACCGCCGAGGGCAGTCCGGCGTCGCCGATGAGCAACTCCCCGTCGCCGGCGCGGGCGATGCACCAGGGGCGGATCAGTCCCTCGGTGACGACGGTCTGTCCGCGCAGCACCGGGCCCTGACCGACCAGCACGCTGATCGGGGCGACGCGGTCCGGCCGCGGTGTGCACACCAGCACGCGGCTGCCGTCGTCGACGGCGACCCGTGGCCGGGCCGGTCCCAGGGTGTGCAGCCCGAGGTGCGCGAGCAGGCCGGCCTTGAGGCCGCGCCGCCGGTAGGTGGCGGCGATCCCGGCGGTCACCCGGCGCCGCTGGTACTCGTCCCACAGCGGCTTCCCGCGCAGCGTCGGCAGCTCCAGGGCCACCCACGAGGCCAGCCACGGCAGCATCTCCTCCCGGGTCTTCCACGGGTCGAGGAGGCGGTGGAGGCCGGCGATGGCATCGGTGACGGCCGGGTGGGTGTGATGGTCGTGCGGCAGCTCGATACCGTCGTCGATGCCGGTGAGCACCTTCTCCACGATCCGCAGCCACTCGCCGAGCCGGACGCCGGGCGGCGGGCCCTGGTCGGGCGGGACGTCCTGCCACAGAACCGGTGGCAGGTGGCGCAGGTAGGAACTCTGGTCCACGTCGCCTCCCTCAGCTGTCCGAGATCTTCGGGGTGACGACCTGCTTGCCGGGCACGGCGGCGCAGACCAGTTCGTAGTCGGCCAGACGTACCGAGGCGCCGAAGCCGGACAGCGCGAACGGCCGCTCCAGATTCGGGTTGTAGTTGGCGTCCGTGCCGTCGGGCCGGAGAGGCGGGTAGTGGTAGGCGGGGGTGTCCGGCCTGACCTGGAGGGTGGAGAGGTAGCCGAGGTCGGGCGCGGGCATGACGGCCCGGAACAGGTCGGAGGTGTAGACGTTCTGGCCGACCCGCCAGCCGGTGCCGTCCGGTCCGCCGCGTGTGGGGTGCA
This sequence comes from Streptomyces sp. NPDC001492, assembly GCF_053597275.1. Taxonomy (NCBI): domain Bacteria; kingdom Bacillati; phylum Actinomycetota; class Actinomycetes; order Kitasatosporales; family Streptomycetaceae; genus Streptomyces; species Streptomyces sp. NPDC001492. Next base: position 44,424 of record NZ_JBSFHW010000050.1, read on the forward strand.
GGAACGCGGCGATCCGGGCGAGGGTGTCGTCGCGGACGTCGGACAGGGTGGCGCCCGCGGCGGCGGCCTGCTGCCAGATCACCACCTCGGCCTGGACCATGATGGGCAGGTAGCGGGGCCCGATCACTTGCAGCTGGACGCCGATGTCGCGCCGCTGGTCGAGGTGGCTGCGCACCTGGTCGAGGAGTTCGGGGGTCGGTTCCGGCCGTGGGACGCCGTCGCCCTGGTCGGGGACGATGACGACGTTGGCGGTGCCGGGTGCCCGGATGATTCCGGCGAAGGTCCAGGGGTCCCCGGCCTTCCAGGCCGGCGGGTTGTCCAGGGCCTGGGAGCGCGGTGGCAGACAGGCGACCACTTTGACGTTCTTGTTGGGCTCGCCGGCGAGCACTTCGTAGTCCTCGCCGGTGACCGCCCGGTCGCGGGTCTTCAGCTCGCGGGGCGCCCGGCGCAGGGTGTCCTCGATCGGCTCCTCGTCGGCGCCGTCCGCCGCGGGTGCGAGGTTGGTGACGTCGGTCAGGCCGGTGAGGGGGCCGCCCCGACGTGTCGTACCGAGCTGGACGACCTGCCCGGCGGCCACGTTGCCGGCGGCGCCGCTCGCCACGTACCGGTACACGGCCCGGATCAGGGCGCCGGCCGGCGGGATCGAACCGCTGCCCTGCTGGCTCTGCGGGTCGTGGTTGCCGAAGAAGATCTCGCCGACGACGGGGTCGAACCGGTAGACGTTCCCCGCGCCGGCGGGCAGGTCGGCCACCGCTGTCCAGGCCTGCCAGACCGGCGGGGTGCCGGTGCCGACCTCGACCAGCAGATCGCCGTAGGGGGCGCGCAGGTCCGGGCGCCGGTGCAGCGGGCGATGGTGCAGCGGCAGGGACTGCAGGGGGGTGCCGTCGCTGGTGCCGAGCGTCTCCGGCACGCGCAGGGTGAGGGCGGTGGAGGCGTGAGCGGCGTTGAACAGCAGGCGGTCGATCCCGACGGCCGTCTGGGAGGTGCCGGGATTGGCCAGCCGCAGGCCCAGCCAGAACCGCGGGTCGGTGTGCGCGTCCTTGGCGGAGAGCGGCTTGACGGCGGACCAGGTCGGGGAGGCGGGACCGCCGGGTGCGGGTGCCGGCCGTTGCGCGGTCCAGTCGGCCGGGGGCGTGAGTACGACGGAGCCGTCCTGGGCGAGCGGGCGGCCCTTGCTGCCGTCGGGGGGCCGGTCCAGCGTGCCGTCGGACAGCTGTCCCGCCGCCGGGGACGGCCAGGCGATCGGCTCGGTGCTGCCGGTGGAGTAGACCCAGCTGACGGTCGCCCCGGGCGGCAGCGGCAGATACAGCCGGACGCCGAGCCGGACCGCCTCCGCGGCGGCCGCGTCGAATCCGAGGCACAGCTGCACGCTCTGCCCGGCCGGCAGTTGCAGCAGCGTCTTCGCGGCCGGCGGGCCGACGAGTTCCGTGCTCACGTCGCGGTAGCCGGCCGATGCCGCTCCGGTGTCGAACGGTCCGATCAGCAGGGCGGTGTCGAGCTTGACCGGCAGGACCCGCACCGGCTCGTCGGTCTCGAAGACGACCGGGGTGCGGCCCTCGCCGGCCGGTGTCGAGGCCTGCGCCCCGGCCGGTACGTCCAGGGGCCCGGCGCCGGTGGTGAAGGTGAGGTGGGTGTGCGCGGGCGTGGGCGGGTCCCGGGTGACGCCGAGCAGGTTCAGGAAGGCGAGGTAGTTCTTGTCCGGGACCTGGTTGAGGCGGTAGATGACGCCCTCGGTCAGCCACGCGAACAGCTCGATCAGGGTGATGCCGAGGTCGCTGGGGTTGTGGTCGGTCCATTCCGGGGCGTACTTCGGGATCAGCGCCCGCATCTGTTCGACCAGGTCCTGCCAGGTCCGGTCGTCGAGGTTCGGCGGGAGGATGCGGCCCCGCTGCGCGTCGAACGTCATGGCGCGGGCTCCAGGTAGAAGGGGTAGACGAGGTTGTGCACGTCCTGGGTGGCCCGGAGCCGGTAGGTGATCGTGATGATCAGCTGGGCGTCTCCGTTGTCGACGCCGACGTCCAGCACCTCGATCCGCGGTTCCCAGCGGGCCAGTCCGTCGGCGACGTAGTACCGGGCCAGGTTCGCCGTCGTCGCGTTGTTCGGTGCGAACGCCAGCGAGGCGAGGTCGCATCCGAAGGAGGGCCGCATGACCCGCTGGCCGTGCTGGGTGCCGAGGATGATCCGGATCGACTCCTCGACCTTGGGGACTCCTTCGGACTGGCTGAGTCCCATCACACCGAGCCGGAAGGGATGCGTCAGCCCCCGCCCGTACGCCGCTTCGTTCACCGTGGCCCCCTCCGTCGCCGCTAGCGCCGCCCGTTCATGTGACGTCCACCGAGGTCGCCGTCATGGCCACCTTCGTGGTCCCCGCCGCGGCCTCGAGGTGGATCTCGCCCTTGGCCGACAGGGTGATGTTCGTGCCGGCCGAAAGCGACACGGCGCCCGTGGCGCCGATCTCGAGGTTCCCGGCGCTGTGCACGGTGATCTTGCCGGTCCGGGAGTCCAGGACGACGGAGCTGCCGCCGGCGTCCTGGACGGTCAACGACCGGCTCTGCGGTGAGTCGTCGAAGGTGATCGTGTGCCCGGCGGGCGTGCGCAGGACGCGCAGGCTGTTGCCGCCGTCGAGGTTGCTCGCCGGTGGCCGCTTCGCGGCGTTCCACAGGCTGCCGACCACGTACGGCTGCGAGAAGTCGCCGTCGCGGAAGGCGACCAGCACTTGGTCGCCCTCCTGGGGCAGCCAGTAGAAGCCGCTGCCGTCACCGGCCGCGGCCTGGGCGCAGGGGGCCCAGGTGCTCTCGACGGAGTCCGACAGATCGGGGAATCTCACCTTCACCCGTCCCAGTGGTACGGCCGCGCCGGCCAGCTCGTTGTTGCTGTCCACCACGCCGACCTTGACGCCGTAGAACTTCTCGGCCCGGTCCGGCGCCGGGACCTGTACGGCGTGTTTGCGCAGCAGCCCGAGCAGGCTGGTCTGGCCGCGCTGGGTGATGGAGAAGTCGGTGCGGAAGCCGCCGGAGTCGATGCGGTGGGTGACCTTGCGGGCCCGGTACGTTCCGGAGAAGCGCTTGCCGACGCCGCGGATCTCGACGTACTTGCCGGCGGTCAGCTCGGGAAGTCCGACGCAGGACCCCTGGCCCTCGTACATCCCCTCCATCAGGTCGATCAGCACCGACTTCGCGACCTCCAGCGCGTTCAGCGGGTTGGTCACCTTGTGGTCGCGCACGCCTTCCCGCACCAGTGTGGTGAGCAGGTCCATGGCGCTGCTGCCGAGCCGTTCCACGAGGTTTTCGGTGCTGACGTCCATGGCGAGGGCGGCGGCGTAGACGCTCTGTGCGAGCTCCTGGTTGTAGCCGCGCACCACTTGCAGCCCGGCCAGCCCGGCGGCGGAGATGCGGGCGTTGAAGCTGGACAGGTTCCGTCCCCACTCCAGGACCTGCGCCGCGAACCGGGGCCGCGGGAACTGGAAGTGCAGCCGGTCCCATTCCACGAAGACGTCGAAGGCGTGCGGGGCGGCCAGCGACTTGAGGAAGGCGAAGTCGCTCTCGGTCCGGGTCAGGGCCTCCGGCAGGTCGGGGGTCGGGTCGACGACCGGGACCAGTCCGTTCAGCGCGGCGATCCGCGCCGCGATGAGGCTCGGTGTGGTCAGGCGGTACGTGGTCGGCTCGGGTTGGTTGCGGCGCAGCTTGAAGGACTTGTCGTACCCGGTGATCTGGATCGTCGGGGGTCCGTCCTGCGGAAAGCTCGGCTCGACGGAGGCGATCTCACCGAGGAACGCGGGGTGCAGGTCGTGCCCGTAGCCGAGGTGGATCTCCACGCTCTTGCCGATGTCCAGCAGCGCGGAGTCGAGGAGTCGGTTGTCGCCGTTGCGCAGCACCAGGGAGAAGGTGCCGGCCAGGTCCAGGTCGGTCTCCACGGTGAGGCCGACGACCTGCTCGGTGAGGTCGGCGGCGAGGGTGACCCCGGACATCAGGACCTCGAACCGGGGTGCGTAGAAGGGCTCGGTCATCGCGCGTCTCCCGTCCGGCCGGCGCCGGTGCGGGGCGGGATGACGAGGGTCTGGCCAGGCGGCAGGTTCAGCGGGTCGTCGATCCGGTTGGCGCGGGCGATCTCCCGCCACAGTCCGGGGTCGCCCAGGTAGGCACCGGCGAGGCCGGAGAGGGTGTCGCCCGCCGTGGTGACATGCAGGGTGGTGCCGACGCCGATCACCGTGCCGACGGCGTTGACGGCAGCGGACACCGTCGGGGAGCCGAAGAACAGGCCCTGGCGGACGTCGACCTCGACGCGCACGTACTCCTGGAATCTCACCGTCAGGGTGCTGCGCACGGGAGTTCCGTCCTGCAGGAACATCGTGAACCGCTGTCCGGCCTCGACCAGCACGCACCGGAACTGCAGCCGGCCCAGGGAGAACAGCAGGACGGGCGGGGCCTGTTCGCGGGGGTCCTTGTCGAGCAGGGCGACCACGGGAGAGGTCAGCCGCCGTACGTCGATGCCTTCCTCGTAGGTGTCGAAGAACAGCTCCATGGACAAGGTGCGTGCCTTGCCGCGGACGTACTGCACCGGCGGGGTGCCCAGGCCCGGGACGCCCACCTCGGCGAAGGTGTTGCCCTGCTCCAGCTTGAGCTCGTCGGGGTTGTACATCACACCGAACGACTCGCGGGTGAACGTGTTGACGATGGTCGCCTTGGCCGGTTCGTGCGTGCGCACGCGCGGCACCGCCGTCGTCCGGACGACTCCGGGATCGGCCATGTCATCCTCCCCGTTCGGACTCGGTCCTGATCTGTCGCATCACGTCGGCCAGCACGCTGCGCCGCAGTGCGTCCAGGTCCACCGGCTCGGCCGGGCTCGCGGTGAGGTCCCGGTCGGTGTGCGCGGCTCTGGGAGCGGGCGTCGCAGCCGAGGTGTCCGCGGGCGGCGCGGCGGAGGGCGTGAGGGAGCGGCCGGGCGGGGCGGGGGCCGAGGGCCGGGACGGGGGGTGCGACGTGCCACCGAGCAGCCGGGCCTCGATGGTCCGGGCCGTTGTTTCCTCGGCGTCGTCACCGACGGCTCGGCGCCAGGCGTGTCCTGGCTCCAGAACGGCGGCGACGTGGGTGGCCTCGTGGGCGAGCAGGGCCAGCCCGTCCTGCCGGTGCGGGGCGTAACGGCCCTGGCGCAGGTGGACCTCCCGGCCGACCGCCACCGCGTCGGCGTCGGCGGCCCGGGCCAGCGCATCGGCGTGCGGACCGTCGTGCACCCGCAGGGCGTCCGCCGCCGCACCGACCTCCTGCCGCAGCCGGTAGCGCGTCGAGGGCGGCAGCTCGCGCAGCTCGGCGTCGGCACCGGCGCCGTCCACCGAGGCCGGCTGCGAACTCCCTTGGCGGGAAGGGGACTTCCAGGAGGCGGTGGCATCTGTGCCGCGTGGGTGCTCGCCCGTCGTGACTTCCCCGATGTCAACGTGGCGGGGTGCCGTGGGCGGGCGTCGCACGAGGGCCGCGGCGGTGGGGGCGCTCGCGCCGGGATAGGCGAAAGGACGTCCTTCGAACCGGTCGAACCGGTCCCCGACGACGCCGCCCAGCTGTTCCGCCTTGCGCATCACGGCCGCCAGGGGCCGGGCCCAGGCCAGATGGGCTTGCACGGTCCGGGCACGGTGACGTGCCCGGGCGTCGAGCAACTGGCCCAACGTGGGCCGTTCCTCGTCGGGTGGCGGTCGCTCCTCGGCGGTGCCTTGGTCGTTCACGGTGGTCCTCCCCTGCGCTCTCGTCGGCCGTCGTCGGCTCGGCCGGGTGGTCACGTCTCGCCGGTGAGCTGGGCGGAGATCTCCCCGACCCAGCGCAGGCGTTCGGCGTGGTCAAGGCCGAGCAGTTCTTCGAGGGTCCAGTGGACATGCCGTCCCAGGAAGGCGACCTCGTGGTGAACCCGGTCCACGGGGTAGCCGGCTATCCCCCCAACGGCGGTACCTCCACGGTGTGTTCGGCACCGCAGTGCGCGCAGGTGACCGCCAGGGTGGCCGGTGTCAGACCGTTGATCCGGTTGTAGAGGTCCTGGAGGTAGGCCAGGTCCTCGGAGAACAGGCCCTCGATCACCCCGGCATGGACCTCAGGGAGACTGCCGAGTTTGATCACGACGCGGGCGAGCAGCAGCACGATCAGGTAGGCGGGCAGGTTGCGCACCCGCGGATCCTTGAGCGGGTAGATCTCGTCCGCCGCGGTGGCCAGCCGCATCACGCCCGTGCGGTGCACCGTGCCGGTGGAGTCGACGTACCCCTTGGGCAGTTCGAACTCGATCTCGGTGACGAAGGTGTTCACGCCCGGGTCAGCCCTTCGTGAGCGAGCACCAGGGTCTCGATCGCGATGTCGTTGCCCTTGGCGCTGAACGAGGGCAGTTCGCACTTGGTGGGCCAGGCCCGGACGAAGTTCCACCGGGCGACCTCGGTGCTCCCCGCGAGGTCGAACAGGATGAGCGCGCCGCTCTTGCGCACCATGTGGCCGTCGATGACCTGCTGCCGCCAGTTCCACAGGACCAGGTTGTCGGTGACCCCCCATTTAAGGGTGATGTCCCCGTAACTCGTCTTGCCCGGCAGTTTGTGCACGGTGGTGTTGTCGCCGCCCTCGCGGTACTCGATCACCTCGGTGGTCGAGCCGAGGCCGCTGCACTCGCTGAAGCCGACCTGGGCGATCCCGTCGATCTCGACAAGGAAGTTGAAGTTCCGGAACGGGTCGACCAGCTGTCCTGTCTGGGTCATCGGCTTCTCCTCAACTCTCCGTCGCCTGGGATCCGCCGTCCCACAGTCCGAGCCGGACGACGATGAACTCGGCGGGCCGCACCGGGGCCAGCCCGATTTCGATGATCACCTGGCCGGCGTTGCGTACCGCGGCGGGATTCAGCTCCTCGTCGATCCGGACGTAGAAGGCGTCCTGGGCGGTACGACCGAACAGCGCGCCCGCCTTCCAGATCCGGACGAGGAACTCGGAGACGGTCCGCTCCAGCGTCTTCCACAACCCGGTCGTGTTGGGGCTGAACACCGCCCAGCGCAGCCCCTGCAGCAGCGATTCCTCGACGTAGGCGACCAGGCGCCGCACATTGACGTACCGCCAGGCGGTGCCGTCGGTGAGGGTGCGGGCGCCCCAGAGCGTGGGGGGCCGTCCGGGGAAGAGCCGGATCGCGTTGACTCCGGCGTGGTTGAGCGTGCCCTGCTCGGTGTCGTTGAGCGTGTACGACAGGTTGCGGGCGCCGCGTACCACCTCGTTCGCCGGCGCCTTGTGCACGCCGACGGCACCGTCGACCCGGGCCATGATCCCGGCGATGTGCCCGGACGGGGGCACGAGCGTGGTGCCCGGCGGCGTGGGCGCCGGATCGTCGACGACGATCCACGGCCAGTACAGCCCGCCCCAGCCGCCCTTCGACAGCAGTCCGCCCCGCTGGGTCAGCAGCGCCCCGTCGGCCTTGAGCGGGGTGGTGTCGGTGGCGCCGTCGAGGATGGCGAACCGGTTGGCCATGGTCTCGCAGTGGGTGAGCAGGCTGCTCTGCACCCCGGCGTCGACCAGGCCCGGGGCGCACACCAGGTTCACCTCCCGGACCCTGGTGAGCTGTTCCAGGGCCGCGGCCATGCCGGTGGCGTCCTTGATGTCCTTGACCGGGACGACGTAGGCCTTCGCACCGCCGTTGTCGAAGAAGCCGCGCACCGCGTAGGGCAGGGGCGAGTTGGTCTTGAAGCCGCCGAACTGGGTGACGTAGTCGGTCCAGTTGGTGATCACGACGGGGATGCCGAGGGCCGCATTGGAGACCGACGCCACCGGGGTGCCGATCATCGCCGCCGTGCCCGTTCCCGCTCCGGCGATCGGCCCGGCCGCCGGTTGCTCCTCTATGTAGACGCCCGGCGCCTTGGTCTCGTAGTCGACCATGCTCTCTCCTCGGCGATGGCGGGTCAGGGCCCGCTCAGGATGACGTCGTGCACTTGCGTGTCCTGCGCGTAGACCACCGTCGACGTGACGTCGGGGCGCCCGGCGGACCGGACCGTCAGCGTGTAGGTGCCGAACGGGACATCCGTGAAGCCGAAGCCGCCCGCGGAACCGCTGGTGACGGTGCGGGACGCCTCGACCAGGCGGACGCTCGCCCCCGGCACGGCCGCCAGGGTGGGGTCGAGCACCCGCCCGCGCAGCTGCGGGTCGTTGAGCAGCCCGGTGCGCAGTTCGACCGCCTCGACGGCGGGGAAGGTCTCGGTTTCGGTGAACGGTTGCAGGGCGATGGTCGCGGTGAGCGTGTACGCGGGTCTCGGCGCGACGCCGAGTGCGCTCCAGAACTCGCCCAGTGACGGGCCTTCCCGGGTCTGGGCGATGCTGGTGGCGAGGGGGTAGGGCTGCGGCGGGTTCTTGAGCGCGCCCCGCAGAAAGCTGTCCGGGACGACCGCGAAGCGGGACAGCCACAGCAGGGAACGGCCGAGCAGTCGGTGTTCCTCGGTGACCCGGTGCCCGCCGGTCATGGCGGACCAGGCGGTGATCAGGTAGGTGCAGTCCATCCGCAGCGGTGGGCGCCGGCTCTCCCAGGCTCCGCCGGGAAGGGGTCGCCGCAGCGGTGTGTCGTCGCGCAGCGCGCGGTTCTCCTGCACCTCGTGCAGGAACAGGTTCAAGGTGACCTGGCCGGGGGTGAAGTCCTTGTCCGGCACTGCGAAGCTGACGTCGGCCGTGCGCACCTCGGCGGGCGCGCCGGCGTCGGCGAGCACTGCGGCCAGGCTGGCATCGAGATCGTCGAACACCGCGCGTCCCCCTTCTCGGTTGTCGAACAGGCCCGTGCGGATCGGATCAGGGGTCGGGCGGGGGTGGCGGCTCGAGGTCGGCGGCCACCTTGCCCATCTTGTGATGCTCGCGCCGGGAGGAGTCGACGAAATGCCGCCGGCCGACCGGCACGCCCTCGGCCGCGGCCAGAAATGCCGCACCGAGGACGACGTTCCTGATGCTGCCGCCCGCGAGGCGGTACCGGGCCAGCTCGGCGAGGTCGACGTCCGGTGCCGTCGGCGTCTGCGGGGGCAGACAGGTCCGCCAGATCCGCAGCCGTTCCGGTACGTCGGGGAACGGGAAGTCGGCCACGATGTGCAGTCGCCGGGTGAACGCCTGGTCGAGGTGGTGGCGCAGGTTCGTCGCCAGCACGGCGAGGCCCTCGTACTGCTCCATGCGCTGCAGCAGGTAGGCCGTCTCGAGGTTGGCGTAGCGGTCGTGGGCGTCGCGCACCTCGGCCCGCTTGCCGAACAAGGCGTCCGCCTCGTCGAAGAAGAGGACGGCGTCGCTGTCCGCGGCGGCGTCGAAGACCCGGGCGAGGTTCTTCTCCGTCTCTCCCACGTACTTGCTGACCACCCTGGACAGGTCGACCGCGAACAGGTCGAGACCGAGGTCGGCGGCGATCACGGAGGCGGCCATCGTCTTGCCGGTGCCGGGCGGGCCGGCGAACAGCGCGGTCACTCCCTTGCCGCCGGAGAGTTTGGGGCCAAAGCCCCACTCGTCCAGCACCCGGGTGCGGTACCGCACCCGCAGGGTGAGTTCGTGCAACTGGCGCAGCACGTCGTCCGGCAGCACCAGGTCTTCCCAGCGATGCACGAGCCGGACCCGGCGCGCCAACGCGCCGAGGTCGTGTCCCCGTTCCTGGCGGGCCGCGGCGGAGAGTTGTGCGGCGCTCAGCTCGGGATGGTCGTCCCGGCCGGAGCCCCGCAGCCGGGCGGCGGCGGTCGCGGTGAGCGCGGCGTCCCGGATCTGTCCGGGCGACAGCCGGAACCGGTCGGCGATGGCGGACACGTCTTGCGCCGACGCCACTCCCCCGGCGGTGGCCAACGCCTGACGCCACACCAGGAGCCGCTCCGGCGCCGACGGCCGGGTGAAGGCGATGTTCAGCACACCGAGGGGATGGTGGGTGAGCGGGGCCCAGGGCTCGGTCGTGCCCAAGAGGATCACACCCCGGTGCCCGGCGAGCGCCGCGGCGAGACGCCGAGGCCCTGTCCCGTCCGCCGCCGGCAAGGTGTCGGCACCGTCCAGATAGACCAGCGCGTCGCGCAACTCGGCTTCCCGCAGAGCCAAGTGCAGGCGCTCGTCGACGGCGGCGGCATCCCGGGCCATCGTGGGCACGTCCACCACGAGCAGCGGCCGGTCCGACTGCGTCGCGACGGCTCGTGCGGTCGGCTTCCGGCCGGTACCGCCGGGGCCGTGGAAGCACAGGCGCAACGGGCGGCGGGCGGCCCACGCCTGGCGCACCACGGCCGCCAGCGATGCCGTACGGGCCCCGGTCTCCCCACCGTCGTCCGCCGCGTCCGCGTCCTCGCGCGCCGCCGGCGCGATGACTTCGCACCAGGGGGCGAGCCTGTGGTCCAGACCGTCCACCCCGAGCAGAGCGGCGACGATCTGCTCGTCGACAGCGAGCACGCGAGCGATCAACGGTGGGGCGAGTGCCCGCGGGTCGCTGAGCAGCGTGACCAGCCGGTGTCGCAGCAGCGGAGCGTCGGCGGCGAACACGCCGAGCATGCGCAGCCGTTCGGCAGGCGAGGTGGTGAGCAGGTCGAGGGCGAGGTTCACGGTGGGGCGGCGCGCGGAGACGTCGTCCTGCAGATAGCCGTACAGCTGCTCGTAGCGGCGATCGACATCGGGGCCGAGGGCCACGAGCACGGTGTCGAGTTCGCTGGGGCCGAGGTCGTAGCGGCGGCGTAACCACCTCCAACGAGGGTTGTCCGCCTCGATCTCCGGCCAACTCGGCAGTGGGTGCGGGGGCGAGCCCGCGTCGGCCGCCAACGGAAGGGCCGCGGGCGTGAGCAGACTGCGGCGCACCTGATCGTCGCTCAGGTACAGGCCTCTGAAGGAGTCTGTTCCGGCATCGGGCCCATAGCGTTGCCCGGCCGCGGCCACGCCGGTGGCGAGCAAAAGGTCGAGGCGACGGAACGCGAGCAGCCCTGCGAGTTCGTGCACCGCGGCAACACGGGTCGCGTCCAGCATGAGCCGCCCCCCTCACGCGCCCAGCCGTATGCCCCCCAGGGCAGACGAAGCCTAGAAAAGCCGGGTGAAAGCCGTCAAGAGCTCTGTTGCAGGCATGCAGTGATTCTTTCTGCTACACCCGTCTTGTCACCTTGAATCATCATCTTCCGGATGTTTTCAGTCAGTAGTTGTCAGATAGGGAACGGCTGGTCTCGAAGGTGCCGGAACGCCTTGGGGTACCGGCCGATCATCCCGCTGACACTGCCCCGACCCGCGTGACAGGGTGCGGTGATCGGGTTCGGTGAACGGAGGGGCTTCCGAGGAAGCACAGATGTGGGACGCGCCGGCCAACCTGGCGAAGGAGGCGTACACCGCCGGGCCGGGCGAGGGCGACGGAGAGTGATCTTGCCGCAGACGACGGACTGATCCTGGCGTGGCAGGACCTGGCGATCGGTCCATCCGCACAGGGAGTGCCCATCCAGAGGAAGCAGGGGCCCGGCCGCGAAAAGGTTCTTGGTTCTGGCCCGCCGCGTGTGATCACCGCGATCGTCAATGGTGGCCCGGCTACTCGTGGCTGTCCACAGCCAGTGCAGTGCGCCGGCGCGGCTCAGTCCAGGGAGTCAGCGCGCTGTTCCGTCGCATGGTCGCTTCCGGGAGCATCTACAAGCGCGGGGACGGCCGCGTGCAGCTGACCGGCAAGCTGTGGGACACCAACCAGTCCGACCACAAGCTGGCCGTCCTGCAGATCTGGGCCACCTGCGCCGACGGAGGCCACCGCTACGAGCGCGATGTGACCGGCAGCTCCAAGCAACTCGGCTCCGACGGCTACAACTTCGCCTCATCGGTCCGCGACATCCAGGTTCAGGAATGCCTGGGCCACAAGACAGGGCAGGGCCGCCTGGTCTTCGACAAGTGCGCGCCCGGGTGGGCCACCATCTGGTAATCGCCCACCGCACTCCCGAGGTGCCCCATGCCAGGCATGGGGCACCTCGGGTGCGACCGCAGCGTGCCGCGCCGCTTTGGGGTAACTGCCGCGGCGCCCGGGCCGTCGGCCCTTCGTGATCAAAGACCGGCGGCATCCGCAACGACGTCACCCAGCTGATCCCGCTGATCCAAGCCGTAAGGCGTTGTCCAGCGTCAGGGCGAGCTCGGCGATCCGCCACCTACCGTCGGACCGTCGCAGGCTGAACGTGTAGAGCCCGGTCGAGATCATCTGGATGCTCTCGCCGGTGTTCCTCGTCTGCAGCAGAGTGGCCCGCACCTCGGCGGTGGCGGCGTCCGTCGTCGTGACCACGACGTTGCCCAGGTGATGCCGCACCCTTCCGGTCTGGGCCGTGTGCCCGTCACGGATGAAGTCGAGCACCGCCGCGCGTCCGGCGACCGGGCCGAGCATCCCCTGTCCGGGCATCGTGAAGGTCCAGGTGGTGTCCTCGGTCAGGACCGCTTCCAGCTCGGGCACATTCAGCTCGTCCAGGGCGTGGGCGTAGCTCGCCACCGCCTGCTGGAGTTCGGCGGTCACGAGGCCACCGTCAGCACGATCTTGCCTTGGATGTGGCCCTGCGCGGCTCGCGTGTGTGCGCTGACCGCTTCGGACAGCGGGTAGGTGCTGTCCACCCCGACCTGGAGCGTGCCCTCGTCGAACAGGCGCCCGATCTCGGCGAGCTGGGGGCCGTTGGAACGCACCTGAATGTTCGAGACGGTGATGTCCAGACGCGCCGTCTCTTCCGGGTCGTACTGGGCGAAGAACACCGGAAGCATCGTGCCGCCGCGCTTGAGCACGCTCAGGAAGCGTGCGCTGTCCGGGCCACCGACGGTGTCGATCACCAGGTCGACGCCGCTGACCACGTCCGCGGCCTGCGTCGTGGTGTAGTCGATGAACTCATCGGCGCCGAGCTTGCGCAGGAACTGCTCGTGCCGGCTTGAGGCCACCGCGATGACGTGTGCGCCCCTCCATTTCGCCAATTGCACCGCGAAGTGACCCACTCCACCGGCGGCCCCGTTGACCAGCACGGTCATCCCTGGCGTGATCGGCACCGGCTGGTGCACCTGGCCGGTGAAGGGTGACGGCACGTCGTGGCCGAGATCAACCAGGTACTGCCAGGCCGTCAGCAGGGCCATCGGCACCCCGGCCGCCTCAACGTGGTCGATACCGGCCGGCTTGTGAGCCAGGTCAGAAGCCGGCGCGGCCACGTACTCGGCGTACGTCCGTCCGTCGAATCCGGGGAACCGCAGCATGCCGAAGACCTGGTCACCGACGGCGAACCCCCGCACGCCCGGAGCGACCGCCTCGACCACGCCCGACATGTCCGTTCCGGGGATGAGGGGGAACTCCAGCACCGGCCTCATCTCGGCCGGCATGACCTTCATCCCCTCACGCAGGTACCAGTCCGGCGGGTTGATGCCCGCCGCGTGCACCCGCACGAGCACCTCGCCCGGACCGATCTCGGGAACCGGCACCTCGTCGTACCGCAGAACTTCCGGCCCGCCCGCTTCGTGGAACTGGATCGCCTTCATCGCGCCTGTCGCTTTCTCGGGGAAACATTGCTCCTTCAGTCAAAGCCCGGGACAACATGGCCGTCCAAGACCGGTTCGGCAACCTGATCATTCCGAAACGGCATGACGCGTACCCTGCAAGGGTGAATGATCTCGGACAGGACCTGGAACTGCGGCTCGTGCGCTACTTCACCGTGGTGGCGGCACACCAGCACTTCGGCCGGGCCGCAGCCGACCTGCACGTCGCCCAGCCGGCGCTGAGCCGCCAGATCCAACGACTCGAGAAATATCTCGGCACACGACTGCTGGACCGCACCCCCCAGGGCACCCGGCTCACTCCGGCCGGCCAGACATTCCTCCCCCGGGCCCAAGCCCTGCTGCAGGCCGCCCGCCAGGCCGAGCTGGCCGTGCGGGAACAAGCCCAGACCGAACGAATCACCATCGGCTACGTCGAAGACCTGGTGATCACGGCCGCCGTGCGGGAACTGCGGCACCGTCACCCGGGCGCTGAGATCGCCACCCGGCATCTGAACTGCCGCGACGTCGGGGCACTGTCCGACAAGCGCGTCGACGCCCTGATCGCGCGGACCCCGCTGCCGCTCGTCGCCGACGATGTGTTCACCACCCCGCTGTACGAGGAGCCCCGGATGCTCGTGGTCCCGCTCGGCCATCCCTGGGCCGACCGCGCGTCGGTGACCGCGGAAGAACTGGCCGGCGAGGAGGCGGCCCCGTGCGCGTTCGAGACCGCGGACTGGACGTCCTACCGGATCCTCGGGGCCGGCGTGCCGCCGATCGAGAGCTACGAGGACAAACTCGAACTCGTCGCGAGCGGCAGGGCGATCGCCGTGCTTCCGGTCGGCGATCGGCGCAGCTCACTGCGTCCCGACCTCGTCACCATCCCCATCGAGGACGCTCCCCCCAGCCCGGTCGTCCTGGTCAGCCGCAAGGGCGACCCGAATCCGATGATCAGGAATCTCCGGCTGGCGGCCAAGGCCGTCCTGACCGCCCCGCCATCCTGACCGAGAACAGCCGACCCGCTTGGTTTGGTGGATACTGCGAGCCCGGCCGGTCACCGGCGCTATGGGCCGGTGCCGGCGCCGGCCTGCAGAGCGAGGTGGTGGCTGGCGTGGAAGGCGTCGGCGGCTGCGGTTTGTTCGTCTGTGGGGTTCACGGGGTGGGCCTCTCAGGGATCCGGGTGAGTGCGTGCCCGACGGCGGCCAGCAGGTGGGCGGGGCCGGTGTGGGCCAGCAGTTGGCGCAGCGCGCGGTCGAGGCGGTCAGTCTCCTGCTCGGCATGCTCGGCCAGGGCTCGGCGCAGGGCCAGTTCAAGGAAGCGCTCGGGGGTCTGGCGGGCGCGGCGGGTGTCGGCCGTGAGGGCGGCGTGCCCGGGGGGCGGGAAGGCGACGTTGAGCAGCACGCTGTAGTCGGCATTGAGGTAGTGGGTGGTGATCACGTCGATGGGCAGCCGGCTGCGAGGAATAGTCAAGACCTGTGGATCGGTGTGCTGCGCTCTTCTTCCCACGCCGCGTCGCCGACCACGCCACCGTTCTGGCCGCGGTCAAGCCCTGGGGCCGTGTCCGGGGGCGGCCGGGCTCCAAAAGTCCAGCGCCGATGAGTTTCGGCGTCGTTCGCGGTCTGTCTCTTGAACCTGATCAGCCGCACTCGAGGAGAGCAACGTGACCGCTACCTACACTTTCGACGTTTTTTCCACCCTCGACGGCTACGGCGCCCACATCGGCAACTGGGGCGGCTACTGGGGCAAGCAAGGTCCCGAGTTCCTTGAGCGACGCCTCGCCTTGTACGACCAGGAGCAGCGGATGGTCTTCGGGGCCAACACGTATCGTGCGCACACCCAGATGCTGGCCTCGGGCATCGAGGAGTCCGAGCTGAGTGACCCCTGGGTCACCCGGATGAGAAACCTGCCGGCAACGGTGGTGTCAACCACGCTGAAAGAACCCCTCGACTGGCCGGACGCGACCGTCGTGAGCGGAGACCCTGTCGACATCGTCGCCCGGCTCAGGGAGGAATCCGAAGTGCCGTTGCGCTCGCACGGCAGCCTTTCGCTGAACCGTGCGCTGCTCGCCGCCGGTCTGGTCGACCGCGTCCAGGTGACGCTCTTCCCCGTGATCAACGGCCAGACCGGCGTAGACCCAGTCTTCCAGGGTGCGGCCGACTTCGAACTCGAGCTGATTGAGAGCCGGACGCTCGATGGCCACACCCAAGAGCTCATCTACCGGCCTACCCTGCATGTCTGAGTCCACCCATGCACCCACCCCTCCAAGCAGCCGGACCTGACCCGGAAGTTCCCTAGGACCGGCAACCGACTGGTGGCAGGGCCGCCTTGGTCACGCGGCTTGCTAGGCACCTCCTGATTCGTCGGGGCGTTCGACGAGCTGGCCGCGTTCGAAGCGGGCTCCGGCCCCGACCAGAGCGACCATGTGGGGTGCGTTCACCGCCCGCCACCGCTGCTGGGCGGACTCGACGAGCTTGAAGGCCATGGCCAGGGCGGCGGCACGGGAGCCGGCCCCGCGGGTGACCTTGGTCCGTAGCCGGACGGTGGAGAAGATCGACTCGATGGGGTTCGTGGTCCGCAGGTGGATCCAGTGCTCGGCCGGAAACTCCAAGAACGCCAGCAGCTCCTCCTGGTCGTCGGTGATCTTCTTGACCGCCTGGGGGAACTTCGCGCCGTAGAGCTGGGCGAACGTTTTGATCGCCGTCTCGGCGTGGTCGCGGTCCTCGGCGTTGTAGATGTCCTGAAGCGCCTGACGGGCGCCGGGATGGGCCGACTTCGGCAGGGCGTTGAGCACGTTAGCCGTTTTGTGAACCCAGCACCTCTGATGTGGGGAGGCGGGGAAGACCTCGGCCAGGGCCTTCCAGAAGCCGAGAGCTCCGTCGCCGACCGTCAGGATGGGGGCGCGCATCCCCCGGCGGGCGCAGTCGCGCAGCAGGTCCGCCCAGGACTCGCCCGACTCGCGGTAGCCGTCCTTGAGCGCGACCAGTTCCTTGCCGCCGTCCGCGCGCGCCTCCTCGTCGACGCGTTTGTCGTTCGCCCGCGGCGCCTTCATCCCCACCACGCCGGCCGCGGTGGTGACCTTCCTGGGCTGGTGGTAGCCGTTGCGCACCACGAGCCGTCGGCCGTGCTCGTCCCGCTGGTCGGCCAACTCGGCTATGTATGCGTTTACTTCGGCTTCCAACGCGGCGGCCGGCATCCTTCGTGCGCCCACCCGGACGATCTCGTCGATCAGGGAGGAGCCGTTGATGGGCGCCGACGCGCTGTCGAAAAATGAAGCGCGGGATCCACATCGTCCCAGGTCAGAAAACGGGGGCCAGCTCGACAATCACCGCGTAAGCCTGCCACGTCCACCCGTCCGTCGTTCAAGCGGATTACCGCAAAGCCCGGAGAACTTCCGGAAGGGGCCCTTCATGCCAACTGTGGTGCTCACCGCGTCAGCTGAAGTCCGGTGCGGAGGCGTCGCGAATAGGTGGCCAGTCACATCATGTACCGGGTGCGTCATACAGAACCGGCCCTGATGTCCACAGCCGGCACACGATGGGATGCAGAGGCGAGTATTCGCTACTCGGTCGTGGCCGGAGCTTCCCGCTGCCTTTGGCGCTGCTCGTACCGTGAGGGCGCACGGAGTATCCAGGACCACGACTCGTACTCGTCGACGGGTCCCACCCGGTCTGCGCCATCGATACAGCGCGGATCGTCCCGCTCGGCCAATCCGTAGACGGCCCATATCCGGGTCTGCTGGTCCTGGTCATCGAGCAGATCGGCCAGGGTGTCCCCGACGGCGGGTTCCGGATTCAGGCTGTACGCGAGCCCGTAGCCGGCGACTTGGCGAACGGCGGAGTCGGTGTCCCGGGCCAGTGCAAGCAGGGCGTTCAGCCCCTCGGAGGTGAACGTCTTCCGCCCAGACCTCTCCGAGTTCACGATTTTCAGGGTCGAAGGCACCGCAACACGGACCTGTGGAGCAGCGTGGGCAAGGAAGGAGAGCCCCAGTGGCTCGATCCTCGGGTCCTCATGGTGGCCCAGGCCGGCCAGGGTCTCGGCCAGGACGTCGGGGTGTGCCTCCTCCTTTGCCCAGTCGAGGAGGAGCTCGAGCGTGCGCTGTTCGAACGGACTCGGGAGGTTCGTCAGCTCAGCCTCGAGGTGGAAGCAGACCAGGACCTCCGCGCCGAAGCGGCGATGCAGGGGATCGGGATGGGCCCGCAGTACCGCCGCAGCCTCCCAGGTCTCCTCGTCCTGTCTCCCGGCAAGGGTTCTGATGATCTCCGACCAGACGGCGTGCCCCCGTTCCGGGTACTCGAGTGCGCACGCGCGAGCCGCCAATTCGTCAAAGCCCAGGTGCAGTCCGAAGTGTTTCTCGAGGAGGGTGAGGATCCCTGTGTGACCGTCGCGGACGGTCATTCCGCCGAGCCGGAGCTCGTGGTACTCGGTGAACCACTCCCTGTCCCGGATGCGAACCCGCTCGACCTCGTCCGAGGTGCCGGTCCGCTCCCGGAGCATGGCGACCGGGCCCATCTCGTGCCACTGCCGGCCACGTGCCAGCAGTCCCGCGCGAGTGGCCTCGCTGATCACCGCCGCGTCACCGAGCAGGCCGAAGACGAGACCGATGGAACCGCTGTCGACGGCCCGCAGGAGAGGAGTGGTCCCGTCGGGCAGCCGGCGGTCTGGATCCGCGCCGCCTTCCACCAGGTAGCTGGCGATCGTCGAGTTGAACGCTGAGAGGGCCAGGCAGAGTGCGGGGGTGCCCTTCTCGTCGAAGGCGTCGGGATCCGCCCCGTCCTCGAGCAGTATTCTGACCGCGTTCTCGTCCCCGCTCCGCACCGCCCTGATGAGTGGATCCTCGCCCATCCCCAACCCCCCTGTTGGTCTCGATCGCCACGCAGCCGCAGCCGTGAGAGACATCGTCGGCCGAGTCCATCACGCCGTCCCCGGGCCGGAGCCAGGGACTGAACATCCGGGCGTCGGGCCGCTGACGGCATGTCGCAGGGCGGATGATCCAGAGCCTCGTTCTGCGCGGACCCCCCTGGCTGAAGCAGCCTGTCACACCCAGTAGATCCGAGCGGCCACCGCGTGATCATCAAGGGTTCGTGTGGACTCCTGACGATCATGCTGTGGCTGCGGACAACAGCATAGATGCCGCCCGTTGGCGTGCGATGTCCGACCAGGCCATGGCCCGGATCGCGGGCCGGTTCAAGCGAGTGGAGCCGCGGGCGACGGCCCTCGCCTTTGTGCTCGCCCTGCTGTCCGGTGTCGAGCAGAAGAACTGCTGGCGGCTGGCCGAGCAGGCCGGTCACGCCCGCCCCGGGACAATTCAGCGGCTACTGCGAAGCTCCCGCTGGGACGCGGATGCGGTCCGCGACGACATCCGCGCCTACGTCCTCGAACTGGTCGTCGTCGCCTGGCTTACGCGGACGTGGGAGAGCCCGTCGCGGGAGCCTCGTTCGCCGGTGCCGGGATGGTCTCGACCGCCGCGATCTTCGTCACCGGCAGGCGGCCCGCATCTCCGCGACGCAGACGGTAAAGGCAGCCCACAGCACGTGGCGATCATTCGACGAGGCGGCAAAGACTGGCCCGCACAATGATTGCTCAGCCCCCTGACCTCGCCGTTGCGATGAGGCACCTCTCCGAAAGGCCCGCTACGACCGTTCAACGCGCCGCCGGGCCGCGTCCAGCGCACGGCGCTCTGCGAGGCTAGCCGGACGAGGGCGAGGATGCGGGCGCCGACGCCAATGGTGCGCCGTGTGCTGGCTCCGGCGGAGTGTCGGGCAACTCGCGGATACGGGGGACCGGCGAAGGCAGCACCCAGACCAGGCACATCACGGCCCCGGCCGTCGCGATCCACAGCGTCGGGCGTAGCCCGATAGTCGTGCCGAGTGCTCCTCCCGCGAGCGCGCCCAGCGGGCGCACGCCGTGGGTGAGGGTGCGGTAGGCCCCGTTGACGCGGGCGCGCAGGGCGTGGGGGATGAGGGCCGTTTGAAGTGAGCCCATCGAGATGTCGGCGATCATCGCGCCCACGCACGAGCCGAATTCGGCGAGGAAGAGGAGACTGAGGACGAGTGGGTCCGGACCGTCCGCGAGGGGTACGAGCAGCAGCGGGACTGGGAAGGCCGCGAAGCCGACGACGGCGGCGGGCCCGATGCCGATGCGGCGCACGAGACGGCCGGTGAGGGCGGCACCGACCAGCCCGCCGATCGCACCGCCTCCGAGGACCGACCCCAGCGCGCCTGCGCTGAGGCCGAGTTCCGTAGTGGCATAGAGCACGAAAAGCGTGTGAAAAATGAAATTGAAGAACTGAACCGAGGCAGAAGCGGCGAACGTGGCGCGCATGACGCGCGAGCGGAGGATCCACCGCAGGCCCGCGGTGAAGTGTCCTTTCGCGGGTGGCACGGCCGACGGTTCAAGGGGGGTGATGCGGGCCAGGCAGCACGCGGAGGCCAGATAGGTCACCGCGTCAGCGAGGAGCGCGAGCGGCGCGGTGAACAACTGGACGAGGAGACCGCCGGCGCTGGGGCCCGCGACGAAGGACATGGCGCGGCTGCCGTTGACAAGGGAGTTGCCCTCGATATAGCGCTCGGCAGGGATGAGCGAAACGAACAGGATGGTGTTGCAGACGTCGAAGAGGACGGTCAGCGTGCCGGTGCCCCAGGCGACCGCGTAGAGCTGCGTGAAGGTGAGTGCGTCGAGGACGTACGCGATAGGAACCGACGCGATGAGCAGGGCCCGCGCGAGGTCTGTGGCGATCATGACGCGGCGGCGGTGCGCTCTGCTGTCGGCCCATGCACCAGCGGGTAGAGAGAGCAGCAGGGCGGGCATGAGCTGCGCCGTGGCAAGCCAGCCCATCTGGGCAGCGTCGGCGTGGAGGGCGAGGACGGCGACGAGAGGGAGGGCGATCTGGGATATCTGGTCGCCGACGAGGGAGATGCTCTGACCGGTCCAGTAACGGCGGAAGGAGCGCTTGCGCAGCAGGTCGGGGACGGCCGCGGATAAGCGGCCCGAGGCCGTCATCGCGGGTCACCCGTGCTGTCCGGAGCGATGTAAGTCTCCTCGTTGCCTGCGTGCCGTTGGGGCAAGGGGAAGGCGGCCCGGACGATCTGGACCAGGCGTACGCCCTTGGGGCGGGCGGCCGGGTTGCCCTGCCTGTCCTCGTAGGGGCGCAATAGACGGTCGAGTTTTTCGCCGAGGTCAGCGAGTTCCTCTGCCGTCAGGTAGAGCACTTGATCGCCGATGTGCTCGGCTTCCTGCCACTCGCGGGGCAGATCGTGGCGCTCTTCGATAGCGCAGTTGATCAGCTCGAAGTAGCGTTCGGCGACCGCGGTTTCCAGGGCCTTGCTGGCCTCCGCGACGGCAGGGTCTTCGGAGTAGTTGGGCCACTCAGTGAAGCGAGCGGTGGCCCGCCAGGGTTTCTCACGGCCTTGGCCACCCGGTGCGACCTCGACCAGTCCGTACTTGGCGAGCATCCGCAGGTGGTACGAGCAGCTGGCAACGGATTCGCCTGTGAGCTCGGCCGCGCGGGTCGCGGTGAAGGGGCCTTCGGTGCGGAGCAGGCCGACAAGGCGCATGCGAGTGGGATGGGTATAGGCGCGCAGAGCGCGGGGGTCAGTGAGCCGGGTCGTACGGGCAGGGGCTCCTGATGGCTTGTCCATCTGACTGCTCGACATGTTGTAAAGATACCTTTAGAAAGATTTCTTTACAATAGACCCTACGTCGCCCTTGCGTCGGCACTGTGGTCTCCCATGGCTTGCTGCTGGCGCTGCGAGATGCGTGTCCGACGGTCTGCGAGAGCCGGATCAACGTCGGTCGATGCGAGTGATCCGGCCCTGGCGGCTTGAGGCTTGAGAGAGGCGACTGCCTGCAGGTGGAAACGGATCAGCAGCACCTGCGGTCGAAGGACCAGTGGGCGCGCATCATGCGCCGGCGCTCCGACTGGGAGGGTGTGCGGGACTTCTTGCCGCCGGGCGGCGGGCACCGCGCCCTGGGCGACACGTGTACCGCGCTGGAGACGCACACGGCCCTGGGCGTCGGCCCCGGAGTGAGTGCTGGAGCGCACATTGCTTGATGGGTCTCGCGGACTCCACTCTTGGCACACGGATGCCGATGCCCCAATCAGAGGGCGCTTCGGGAAGCCGGACGACGGGCCGGCGCTGTCGGAGCTGCCTCACTCCCCTGCCGGCCGATCCCGTCGGAATGTATGCCGCGAACTGCCATGCCCAGTGACGCCGCATCCTCGGACTGTTGGGAGCGTTCGGCTCGCGCCCTCCGCCCCGCCCAGGACCGCCGTCCGAATCCGCCGTCTGTCACCCCGCGCGAAACCCCCTCCTTTTGTCCTAACGCATCGTGTCGCGCCGGTCGTTGATCCCGCTGGGCTCACGCCACCGCGCGCAGCGGTCATGGCTCACCGACAACGGCCGGTGTGCTGGCCTTCCAGGCAAGCCACAGCCCCATCGAAGGTTGATCACGGCGGCCCCGATCACGTCACGTGCAACTGGCCCAGCAAGCGAGCGCGGTCAGCTTCTGTCGCCACCAGGCTTGCCATCTCACCGGCCTCCGTGGAACAGGGCCCGCTCCAGGCATCAGGAGCAGCGACCACCTCGACACGGACACCGGTCCCGAAACGCTGCGCCGCCTCATACAGCCGCTGCAGGATCTTGAGCGCCCGGACATCCAGCACGCCGACATAGGCCCACCACGTTCGCGAGGCCGCATCGAACTGGGCGACGGAACGCAGCCGTTGCCGCTGTTCCTCGAAGGCCGCCGGGCCTGCGGGAGCGGCGGCGGTGACCTGGGCCCGGGCAAGCGCCGGGTCTGCGACGAACGCCGTGACGAACGCCCGCTGCCGCCAGGGCCGCGAGTGGAATGCAGCGAGTTCGCCAGGCTGTGACTGGTGGGTGAGGATCCCGACACAGGTGGCGGCCGCGAGCACATCTGCCAACGGCAGGGGCTGCGGATCCGGGCCGCTGCGATGACCGTTGGGGTGGAAGAGCAGCAATCCGCGCAGCCAGCGGGCCGTCACAGCTGTCGCGTCCTCGAGCTCTGCCAGGCGCGAACTTCGCTACGGCGCCTGCGATTGGCATCACGCCGGCGGGACAACAGCGCCTGCTCCTCCCCCACCATCCCCGATCTTGCAGGGTATCCCCGCCTTCAGGCGGGGAGGGGATGCGTCCTCGGCCGGGAGCCGCGCAGCGGTGAAGTTCGCTGCGTTGTCAGAAGCCTTCACTATGTTGATCACAAGTACCGAAAGGGGGTGGGCCGGATGATCCGTGCGTACAAGTTTCTCATGCGGCCCACCGCAGCCGGACCGGAGCGTCGTCCCCTGCTGCCTTCAGATCCGCCCGCTTCGTCAGGGGCACGGTTTCTGATAGGAGCGTCCGCCGATGTACTGCTGCCACCTGTGCTGGGTCAGAGCATGCTCAGTGGTGGAGCAGATACGTCGTACGGCCTGGTCTGTGTCCAGGCCCCAGAGCCGTACTGTGCCGTCGGAGCCGGCAGTGGCGAGCGTATGGCCCTGGGGGCTGAACGCGATGTTGTTGATGCTGGAGGTGTGCCCTGCTATCGGGTTTCCCAGGGCCGTGGGGTGACCGGGATCGGTGGCATCCCACAGACGCAGCGCTCCGTCTTCTGAGCCGAAGGCCAGGGTGTGTCCATCGGGGCTGAATGCGGCAGCGTGCACGGGCCCGGGGATCGTGAGGATGCCGCTGAGTGGCGTGGGGCGGGCGGGATTGGTGAGGTCCCAAAGCCGGAAAGTCCCACCGGTCGTGCCAGTGGCCAGGACGTGTTGCCGAGGCGCGAACGCTGCGACGGTCCCTGGAAGGGGCCTGCCGAGCCGCTTGGGATGGACCGGGTTCCTTGTGTCCCAGAGCGATGTGTGATTGGCATCGTCAGTTCCTGTTGCGGCCAGCAGGGTTCCGTCGGGGCTGAAGGTCAGCTGTTGAATCATTCCGCCTTTATAGAGAGGGGTGCGGCCGAGGCGCCGAGGATGCTCGACGTCTCCTCTGTCCCACAGCCAGACGGAATCGTCGTCAGAATCGCTCAGGGCTACCGTGTGTCCATTGGGGCTGAAGGTCAGGAGCCATGGGATTTTGGGCATGGGCGTGAGGGGCTGGCCCAGGCGATGGGGATGGTCAGGATCGGAAGTGTCCCAGAACGTGACGATGTCGTTATGGCAGACGGCCAGGACATGGCCGTTGGGGCCGAATGCTGCGATGCGCCCCGGGAGAGCGCCACGACGAAGAACGGGGTAGGCGGGGTCGGTGGTGTCCCAGAGGCGGATTAGCCCGGTCTTTTGGCACATGGTGGCGAGGGTGCGACCGTCTGGGCTGAAGGCTGTCCTGGAAACTGCCCAGCAGCCCGTCAGTACGGTCGGGGGGATGCTCCAGGCGCGCAAGGTCGAGCCGAATGTGAACAGACTCCGCCCGTCGGGGGTGAACGCAGGCGCGATAGTGCCGGGGGACGGGTGCCCGAGTGGTTTCCCCAAAGCGGTCGGTGTATCGGGGTCGGTGATGTTCCAGAGTTGGGTTCCGTTGGTTCCTGCGACTGCGGCGATTTTCCCGTCGGCAGTGAATACCACGGCATCGGCAGGCGTGTTGTCCGATGTGCCGAGGGTTTCGTGTCGGAGGGCGGGGTGCCTTGGATCTTTGGTGTCCCACCATCCGACCTGGCCGAGCCCGCTGCCGTTGGTGGCCAGGTATCGTCCGTCCGGGCTGAAGGACAGTGCTGAGACGGTATCCGCGCGTTTGTCGAGCGTGCTGGCTACATCTGGGTGCGACGGACGAGAGAGGTCCCACAGCCGGACCCTGTCGTCGCGGTCCGCGTTGCCGGTGGCCAGGAGATGGCGGTGAGGGCTGAAGGCCGCGGTGTTGCCGGGAAGTGGTTGAGCGATCGGTTTGGGATGGGTGCTGTCGTGGACGTCCCACAAATGGATGCGATCGTCGTCATCGGCAGATGAGTATCCGACGGCGAGTATGCGGCCATCGGGACTGTACGCCAGGGAGGCAGGCGTTCCATCACCTGGGACGGCGAAGGCTTTGAGCAGGTCGGGATGTGCGGGACTGGAGATGTTCCACAACCGGATGGTCGAGCTGTCATCCTCCGCAATGGCCAGGACGTGGCCCCGTGGGCTGGACGCGATCGCGGAGCCTGTCAGCGGAGTACCGACAGGCCGCGGGCGCGTGACGTCACGGGTGTCCCACAGCTGCACTTTGCCTGGCAACTGACCCTTAACAGTGGCCAGTACGTGGTCGGCAGAGCTGTAGGTGATTGCGTTGCCGCCATTCGCTCCTGGTGGCGAATCGTCGTCGCCCTGCACTTCAGCGGCTCGAGGGTAGGAGACCTCGGAGAAGAGCGTGGCGGTTGTTTCACCGATCAGAGCCGTATACGTCTGCGGGGAGGAGTGCACGCGGTGTGCCGCGATGTCGAGTTCGGCCGCAAGCGACGCGTTCTGGGACTGAAGGGCCGCGGCGCTACCGCGCAGCCGATCTGCTTGCAGAGCGATTTGCCGGGACAGGGCGGTATCGCGTTGTGTGCGGGCGGCGGCCCGTTGCTGCAGGGCAACTGTCGCCGTCGCGCATGCCACCAGGACGAGCGCGGTCAAGCCGGCCACCAGCGAGCGCAGCCGACGGGTCGTGCGTGCTGCAGCCCGCTCCTCCTCGGCTCGCCCCTTGAGGCTCGCGGACAGGAAAGCCGACTCGAGCGAGGTCAGGTCGGCCCGCTCGGTGAAGGCCTCGGCCGTGGTTGCCAGGCGTATGCCGCGATACAACGCCCCCGGATCGCGACCGAGGGCATCCCAGGCTCGCGCGTCCTCGGTCAACCTGCGGTGAATACGCAGACGTTCACGATCGGCGTCGATCCATCCACGTAGCCGAGGCCACCCGGTGATCAGTGCTTCGTGGGCGAGTTCGACGGTGTCGTCGTCGAGTGTGATCAGTCGGGCGCGGGCAAGCCGTTCAAGCACAGTTGCGACGTCGTGGGACACGTCGGCATCAAGCTCCGAACGGAAGATGGGGCGGCGGGTGTCCGGGCTGCCCTCACCGGGGGTGATGAGACGCATGAGGATCTGCCGCGCCATCTCGGCCTGGTCGTCACTAAGCCCTGAATAGACACCCTCGGCGGTGCGTGCGACCGCGCCATGCAGGCCGCCGCTGGCCGCGTATGCCTGCTGGGTGAGAGAGCGGCCCTTCCTGCGCCTCCAGGTTTCCAGCAGGGCATGCGACATCAGCGGCAGTGCCCCTGGCGCCCCTTCAACCTCGTCGAGTATGCACGCGGTCAGGGACCGTTCCACGATCAGCCCCGCTGCCTGGGCAGGTTTGATGATGGCGTCCCGTAATCCGTCGCGGTTCATCGGGCCGACCAGCACAGTGCTGTCCTGCAGGGCTGCGGTCAGTGCGGGGTGCTGGGCGCAGAGACCGAGGAAGTCCGCGCGGACGGCGATGATGACACGCAGGCGACTGGCCGGGGCAGTGGCGGCCAGCAGGCGGTCGATGAACGCCTCGCGTTCGGCCGGGTCGGCGCAGAGTGTGTACAGCTCTTCGAACTGGTCGACGATCAGCCACGTATCGCCGTCGGCATCCTTCGGCATCAGGTGCTGGTCGTGGGTGCGTAACGGGTGTTCGCCCGGGGTGAGGACGCGCAGCGCGGCTGGCGGCGGGCTGCCCTCGTCCGGAACGCGGAGGCGGGGGACGAGACCAGCGCGCAGCAGAGAGGATTTCCCGCTGCCCGACGGACCGAACACGGCAGTAAACCGTCGGGAGCCGGTCAGCTCGAGCAGACGGTCGGTGAGTTGGTCGCGGCCGAAGAACAGAGCGGCGTCGGCGGGTTCGAAGCGGGCCAGGCCCCGGTAGGGCGGCTCGGCGTCCTCGTCCTGCGGGCGAAGCTCGGCCTGGGCCTCGGCAGCCGCCCCCTGCCAGCGTGCCTCCCACTGAGGCGCATCACCGCCGCAGGCCCGCACGTACGCGAGAACGACCGGCAAAGTCGGCAGCCGCTCACCTCCGGCGGCCTGTGACAAGGTGCTCGCTCCCTGCCCGGTGCGCTGCGCCATCACCCGGTACGACGGAGTGCCAGCTTCTGCCCGCAGCTTCCGTAACTCGGCGGCGAAACGCTGCACTGGCCCCTGACTCGGATCGAGTGGGCTTTCCGGACGCCCCGCCATCGACGCACCTCCACTACTCGCCCGCCTCCCCCGTGGACGCGGCGTAACGGCCAGCCACGCTACGCATGCTCGTCGCCGAAGGACAAAGCAGGGGCGCCTTCTTTGGTCAGGGCAGCACTGCCATGCCGTGATCTGCGGCGCAGCCATTGATCAGAGTGGCGGGGCTGGCTGCCCATTCAATTCCGGAACCGCTGAACTCGGTGATGCGCCACCCCGCAGTGGTGCTGGTGCGGGGAACCGGCCGTCGCCCTCACGGGGGGGGTGGGCGACGGCGCCCCGGCACTGGACCGAGCCAGGTGTTCGTCCTCCTTGCTTGTGTCCAGGCACCTAGATCAACAACGAGAGGACACAGCATGGCCATCACTACCGTGTGCAAGCGGATCGGGCTTGCCGGCGCCGCACTGTCCCTGGGCGCAGGTCTCGCTGCCGGTATCCCAGCCCAGGCCAGCGCCGAGCCGACAGCACCTCTTGTCCTTCACCAGACCCGGCTGTGGACCCAGGTCGGCGGCGGCGCGAACGGATACGTCGACATCAAGCACACGTACTCCGGCAGCGGCCACTACACAGGCAGGATGACCGGCACGCTGCATCACTACTGGGCGCCGCGCGACCGCGAGGTCGTCGTCATCTTCAGGGTCGACGGAACCTTCGGCGGCCAGTCGAAGGTGACCAAGAGCACCGTCACGTTCGACAAGCCGTACAACCACCGCAAGAGGGTCTCCGCACGCATCTGCCTGCACCGCAGCGGCGTACCCATCCACCTCAACTCCGGGGTCTCCTACTGCAGCCCGTGGTGGGGATGAGGCCCTTCGTCCGTCCGCGACCGTTCTCCAAATCGAAGAAAGGCGGAAGACAGTGGAAAGGCAGCAGCCATTCTGCAGCACACGGACGGTGTGGGCTGTGTTCGCGCTCATCACCGCGATGCTGACGCTGCTCTCGGTGCCGACGGGCGCCCAGGCTGTCAGTGCAGGCGGGTCCGCGGCGTCGCCCACCCGCGCCGTAGGAGGCCCGGCACCGGGCGCCTCGATCTTGGGCGAGCAGGCGTCAGGCCTGGCGACGAGCGATGCGACCTCACTGCGGTACTACGTCGGGTGCTATGCGCACGCCACCAAGCCGTTCACCGTGATCCGCAGCAGCCGAGACATCCACGCGGAGGCCTACCTCACCTCCTGCTTCGGTTCCCCGAACAGCTGTCATCTGGGCGTGGACTTGGAGCAGTACAACGGGTACACCCACCAATGGCACGTGGTGGCCCACAACGGGGGGTCCTGGAAAGCGTGCAAGATCGGTAAGCCGGTACAGGCGGACTACCGAAACTGCCATCACGACAATTCCACTCGGTGGTACTACCGGTCGTCCATCTACCTCGTCGTGAAGAAGGGCGAACGGTACGGGAATATGGGGCACACCTACAGCAAGGGAAACGAGTTCTGGTGCTCTTGACGAACGCCCAGGCGACAACCGCGTCCGCGAGCTCGACGAAGCGACCGGGCACCACAGAATGATCATTTGAGTAATACCGGTCAACCACATGAAGTGCGCTGCCTGGCGTGGTCCAACTCGCCGACTACCTCCAGCAGCACGGCCGCCGCACCCGCCAGCCCCTCTGTCCGCCCGCCGCCTTCTGGGACGCCGCCACCCACCACCTCACCAGCCCGAACGACCTAGCCCGTCTCACTGACGCCGCCTATCGACGGCTCCGTCTCCGCCACACCGCTCTGCTGTACTGCGCCGCCGCCGATGCCGGAAACGCGCATGCCCTGGCGACGCTGGCACGCATGTGAGAGCACGCCGGGGACTTGGCGGGAGTCGAACGGTTGCACGGGGCCGCCGCCGACGCTGGACACGCCTCCGCCCTGACGTGGCTGGCAGAGCGGCAGGCGGACTTCGGGGACTGGGAGGGGGCCCAACGGCTTGCCAACCAGTTTGCCGACGCCGAAAAGGGCCAGGCCCTGGTGTCACTGGCACGGATTCGGTGGGCGGCCGGGGACTGGGACCAAGCCGAGCGGCTGTGCCGGGCAGCCGCTGCCACCGGCTTGGGACCGGGATGGAGTAAAGCGGTTGTACCGCGCTGGCGCCGACACCGGAGAGACTTACGCTCTGATCTGGCCGGCGGGCAGACGCGAGAACGCGGGAGACCGGGACGAGGCCGAGCGGCTGGCCCACCAAGCCGCTGACACCGGAGACTCCCATGTTCTGACCTGGCTGGCGGACAGACGGGAGAGGGCCGGGGACCGCGAGGGAGTTGAGCGGCCGACCCACCTAGCCGCCACCGCCGGAGACCACAATGCTCTGACCTGGCCGGCGCGGCTGAGGGAGAGGGCCGGGGACCGCGAGGGAGTTGAGCGGCCGGCCCACCAAGCCGCTGACGTCGGCGCGCACCATGTCCTGATCGGTCTGAGGCATGAGTATGGGCGTTACGGCCTTGAAGCAGACGGAGCAGCCTCCGGGCCATGGGCATAGCCCGAACCGCACGCGGCTGCCGGCGGCTCACCGTAGGGACTTCACCCCGTGCGGTCTCAGTGCGTCCCGCCAGCCCTCTGGCCAGGTGTGACTCCGGCTCGCAACCTACGAACCGGAGTCACAGTGGGTGGAGCGAGCAGCTGAACCTCGTCACCGAGCACGGCGCCGACCTGGACGCGGCGGCGATGTGGCGGGCGCTGGAGACGGAGATCGGGCCGAGGGACGAGGTCGAGTCCGCCGCGTCGCCGCCGGACGATGACCGAGCCCTTCCCGCCCCCGTCGCCGACCTCTGCCGAAGAGCGGCGTGCTCGCCATGACGCGATGCAGGCCGCCGCCCGCAACGAGATCCGCGCGCAGACCCTCGACCGCTACCTGGCCC
>NZ_JBSFHW010000051.1:0-72032 GCF_053597275.1 Streptomyces sp. NPDC001492
CCCCTCCAGCGCATCGGCGTGCTTCTTGAGCATCCGGTCGAGGAAGCGCCGGTTCTCCTTCGGCGCCACCCGAGGGATCAGCCCGGTCCGGCCCGGCGTGAGGGCTCAGCCCTCCTCCATCTTCCAGGCGCTGGGCACCAGCGACGGCAGCCGGTGGTCGATCTGGTGCTCGCCCTTGGTGCAGCCCTTGAACGGCCCGTTGGAGGCGCGCAGTTCACGCATGCAGGGCAGGTAGTGGTCGCGAAACCACACCGACGGGCCGGTGTAGCCGCAGGTGGCCGGGTCAGTCAGCTCCTGCCAGGCCAGCCACAACGCGTGCAGCGGGCCGATGACGCCGGTGTCGTGGTCGAACCACCTGTGGCACCAGCGGGCATCCGCCGACGGCTCCCCCAGGTAGCCGGGCACGAGGACGCCCTCCACCCATTCGATCAGGGCGCGCAGCTCCTCGTCGTAGGCGGGCGGGTCCAGCAACAGGATGAGCGGCGGGTACTGCCACTCGTCCCCCTCCTCGGCCTCCTCAGCGCCGTCCCCGCCGGCGTCTTCCTCGCCCTCCTCCAAGGCCTCGCCCGTCTCGTCGGCCGCGCCCTCGGTGAGTGCCTTCACCAGGGCTTCCAGGCGCTGCACGTGCGCCTTGAGGTCCTCCATGTCCTGGAACAGGCCCATCGGGACCTCGAAGTCCGGCTCCGGCCCGTCGTCATCCGCCACGGCGTGCCCTCTTCCTCTGCTCGTACGCCAGGACGGCCCGCCCGGTGATCTCCTTCTCCTCGGCGGCCATCTGCGGGCCGATGTACGCGAGCCTCTGCTCCGCGTACCAGGGCCGAAGGGCGATCTGCGCGACCGGCATGCCCGTGGACAGCAGCAGCGCCGTGCCCTTGCGCATGGCGCGGATCTGCGCGGCGTCCATGATCTCCTCGCGCTGCTCGCCGACGCTGTAGGAGTAGCCCTCCTTCGACTTGGAGTACGAGCTCCGGTCCACCCAGTGGGGGCCGATCAAGTTGGAGACGTCCCCGGCGAACTTGGCGTCGTCCATACCGACACCGATCAGTTTTTTCGTGGCCGCCGACCACATCGAGTCCATGCCGACCTCGCCCCACGCGCGTACGCCCTGGCGGAACGACTGAAGGATCACGAACGGCGTGATCCCCCGA
The DNA here is from genome assembly GCF_053597275.1 of Streptomyces sp. NPDC001492. Taxonomy (NCBI): domain Bacteria; kingdom Bacillati; phylum Actinomycetota; class Actinomycetes; order Kitasatosporales; family Streptomycetaceae; genus Streptomyces; species Streptomyces sp. NPDC001492. Next base: position 1,149 of record NZ_JBSFHW010000051.1, read on the forward strand.
GACCCGAGGTGGGAGTAGAGGTCGGGCAGGTCGGCGATGCGGCAGATGTTGGCGGCCTCGTCGAGCACCGCGCGCATCGGCTCGGGAAGACGGCCGCCGTTGCGCTCGCCCGCCTCCTGCCCGGCGGTGAACACGGCGTCGGCGACGGCTGCCACGACCGCGCTCGCCGGGCCGCCCTTCTTGCTCAGCAGGTAGAGGGTGTCCTTGCTGGTGGCGAAGTGCTCGGGGTCGAACTTCGGGCGGGACTTGTCCGGGGTGACCCACGCCAGCACCCGCTCGTCGCGCAACGCGCTGACGGCGGTCCTCGCGTTCTGAAAGATTCCGCTCTGGGTCTCCTCCGCGATGTTGACGGAGCTGTCGACCTGCTCGGCGAGCACCGGCTCGTTGGCGTAGAGAATGCGCATCGGCGCCTTCTCTTGGGGGTCCGACAGCCACTTCATGACGTCACGGACCGTGCCGCCCTCCCACCAGGCGGCCCTGAACAGGCCCACGAGCAAGTCGCCGGCGGCCTGGGACCAGAACGGATCCGCCTGCTCTGAGGTGATCTGGGTGACGAAGTGGCTGGCGAGGCGTTCGGCGCCCTCCAGCGTCTCCGCCTGGGCGATCATGTCCCACCACATCTCGCGCTCCGCCTGGGCGACGCCCTGGGTGTCGAGAATCCAGGCGTGGCCGATGCGGGAGCGGCTGGCCAAGGTGGCTGCGTACACGTCGGCTTTGTTGGACGTCATCAGCAGCGCGCCGGGGGCCTCCTCGGCCACCGGGATGGACAGGCTGGTCGACTTGCCCGCGCGGGGCGCCATGATGGCGACGTAGGTGTCCTCGTCCGAGCCGCGCAGCTCGACTCCGGACGGCATGTGGTCGCCGAGCAGGACACCCCGGTCGGCCGCCTTGATCTCCTTGGGCTTGACGCCCTTGAGGGAAGCGCGCAGCCGGGTCGCGGTGCGGGCCGCGTGCTTGGGCGTGAGCTCGCGCACCTGGTGCAGCGTGGCCAGACTGCTCGGGTTGCGGAACCACCTGAAGGCGACCCTCAGCCCCCACACCACGAGCGCGATGACCGTCAGGTCGAGCAGGCCCGCGCCGACGGCGGACGCGGTCTGGGAGTGCGGCCACACCGCCGCCCAGTTGCTGACCATGCGGTAGACGGTGAGCGGACTGGCGGGGGCGGCGTCCTCCCCGGTGACGACCGCGCCGGCCGCCGCGCCCGCCCAGCTGGAGGCGGACAGGAGGACCGTCCCGCCGATCAGGACGCCTCCGGCCGCCCATGCCTTGTCGTTCTCGGTCATCGTCATCGGCTGCCACCCCCCGTGGCCACCGGCCTGCGCCGGTTGTGGTCGGTCTTGTAGAGGCGTTGTTCCGTCGCGGTGAGTTCGAGCGCGCACGCGATGCCCGGCCGCGTCCCGATCTTGATGAGGTATTTGCCGCGGCCCGGGTGCCGGGCGCCTTCCTCCTCGACCGCCGGAACGCCCTCGTCCTCGTACGCGGTGGGGTCGATGTCCAGGCCGGTCGACGTCGCCGACGACCACGAGCCGATCATCATGCGTTCCTGCTCGGTCAAGCTGCGCTTGCCGGTGACGCGCCGCAGCTCCTCGTCGGTGGACGCGCCGATCACCCACGTGTCGCACCGGTCCATCAGGCCGCGTGCCTTGGCCCGGTCCATCTCGGTGGGCAGGGCCTCGACGTCGAGCAGGGAGTGCGTGACGTAGATCGTGACGTCGTCGGTCGTGCGGTTGAGGCGGGAGATCGCGTCCATCGCGTCGACCAGGCCCGGGCCGGAGCGCAGGGCCCTCCACATCTCGTCCATCGGCAGCACGAGCCGCCGGTCCATCAGGCCGATGCTGCGGGCGGAGTCGATGCTGGAGTACGTGTACGCCCACGTCGCGATCATCCCGGCGGAGACCACATCATTGCCGCGGGCCCGCAGGGCGGAGATGTCCACCGAGACGGCGGGCGCGTTGATGTCCAGGGGCACGGTGGTCGGCCCGTCGAAGAGGCCGCGCAGCGGGCCGCCGATCAGGTTGTCCAGCCCGGCAATCGCGCTGCGGGTCAGGTCCTGGTACCGGTCGCCCTCGGCGGCCAGCTTGACCCGCAGCTCCTCCGGGGCCGCCCGCAGTACGTCGACGACGTCCTTGACGATCGGGTCGCTGCCAGCGTCCTGCCCGGCGGAGGCGACCTGCACGGCCGTGTCGAGTGCCGAGCGTTCGATCTCGTTCGGGGTCCGGCCCAGCCCGTGCTTCGTCGACAGCAGGGCGACCAGAGTCTCGAGTCTGCGTCCGTTGAGGACGTCGAGCAGGGCCTGGCGCCGTTCGGCGGGCAGGGACTGCACGCGGCCCTTGAGCGGGCCGGAGTCGAGCGGGTTGATGCGGCCGATGCCGTCCCCGATCCGGACGACGCTGCCGCCCAGCTCGCCGATCAGTGTGCTGTACTCGCCCTTGACGTCGCCCGGCACGCACACCATGTGCCCGTACGCCGAGTAAACCAGGCAAATCCTTTTGACCAGGGCGGACTTGCCCGCGCCGGGCTGCGACATCACCCACACGCCGGGATTGGTGGTCAGCTTGCCCGTCCACCCGGACGGGTCCACACAGACGAGTTCGCCGGTGAGCACGTCCCGGCCGACCGGCACACCCCGCGGCGGCAGACCGCTCCCGAGCAGGAACGGATAGACAGTGCCCGCCTGGCTCGTCGGGCCGGTGTAGACGGTGCCCGCGTCCTCCACGGACGCGCGGCCGCCGAACCGGCCACCCCACCCCAGCCTGGGAGCGAACCGGCTCTTGAGCTTCCTCTCAGCCTTCCGCTCCTCGCGGGTGGGGCCTTCCTCGATCGCCCGGGTGACCCGCCTCGGCGTGGTCACCACCGGCTTCGGCTTGCGTGCCATCAGTCCCTCACCAACGGGGAGTAGCCGAGCGGCAGTCCGGCCGCGAAGACGGCGGCCTGGGCGCCGAACGCGGGCCGCATCCGGATGCCCCTGGTGGCCTTGACCGCGCGCTCCAGCTCCTGGCGCGCGGCGGGCAGATCGGCGGTCTTGCGGGCGGTGACCGTGACCATCAGCGTCCAGTCGACGACCTGGGAGCCTCCGGCGACCTGGGCGGCCGCCCGCTCGGCGCGCTCGGCGTCGGCCCGCTGCGACCATTTGGCGCGGCCCTTGACCTCGGCCGTGGCCTGCGCCCGCTGGTGGGCGTGGCTGATCTCCCGCTCCATCACGGCCTCGCCCTCGTACGGGTCCAGAACCCTGTAGCTGAGGGTGATGCGGCGCTGGAAGCGGCCCGGCGCAAGGAGGGGCAGCAGCACGCTGTAGGGGATCGGCCGGCGCGGCATCTCCCGCAGCACCCACGACATCGACACCCCACCGTCGTGGGCGTACTCCTCCCAACCGTCGTCGGCGGCCTGCGGTCCGCACTCGCCCCACTGGAGGTCGGCGAACTCGGCGTCGCGGGCGTTGAACACGTCCGGGTCGTAGGCGGACCTGACCAGGCGGCGCAGGTCGACGTCGGTCGCCCGCCGCTCGATGTCCGTACCGGTTCCACTGAGGTCGAGCGAGTCGACGACCTTCAGCGCCTCGGCGACCTGCTCCGCCAGGTCGACCGGAGGGTTCGCGCTCGCGTGCGGGTCGACGGTGACGCTCATCCACGGCGCCACGCTGGCGGTGGCGTGCGGGGTGGTGCGTACGAGCTCGTCGATCGTCTGCCGGGCCAGCAGCGGCGCGTTCGGGTCCTTGCGGACCTTGACGTCGTCGCCCAGCGCCTCCCCCGCCCCCGGCGTGATCTGGATCGTCACCGACGCGCCCTTGACCTGCTCGTCCGTGGACATCGCGTCCAGCACCGACGACCACGTACGCAAGTTGGACTGCACGGCTCCCGTCGGCGCCATCAGGCTGCCGCCTGGGGCCAGCAGGGTGGCGATGGTCATGTGCCCGGTCTGCCGGTCGTGCACCACCCCGACAGCCTTCCCGGTCGTCGGGTCATGCGCCTTGATCAGGGTGGAGGAGGCCCCCACCCCGGGCAGATCCAGCGCGTACGGATGCGGCAGCAACACCCTGCGGTAGGAGGTGACATCGCCTCGGGTGGCCTTCCGCCACGACACCTTGGCCCAGTAGTAGGCCAGCGCGGACATGCCATGGCGGCGGGCGGCGGCGAGTCCCAGCACGGCGAACGTCAGCGGCAGGGTGATCAGCAGGCTGGCGGGCAGCTGGACACCGATCAGCCCGTCCGCGACCAGTGCACCGGCACCGATCATGGTGGCGCCCTTGGACAGGCCGCCGAAGCCGAAGGACCGGCGGGCGCGGAAACCGTCGACCATCAACGCCTTCGGCACCTCGTGGGTCGTCACTGCTGGTTCCCCCCGTTTCCGATCGCGCCGCTCGCGCCCTGGACGGCGTCATTGACCCCGTCCAAGACCTGGATACCGATACCGACCCCGGTCGCCGCCGTCGCAGCGCCTGCCGTCCCGGCGGCCTGCGCGCCCTGGGTGGCGGTTCCGTTGGTGGCGGCCTGCGTGCCGGTGGTCGCCGCGTCGGTCCCGGCCTGGCCGGGCACGCGGGCATTGGCCTCGTTGCGGGCGGCCTGCGCCTGGGCGTCGCCGCCGGACTGGCCGTCGCCGCCCTCGCCGCCCTGGCCGTTCTGGCCTCCCATGGACTGCTCGACGTAGCGGGCATGGTCCACGGCGTTGGCGGGCTCGGCTCCCCCACCGCCGCCGCCCACTTCCTCGGCTCCCTTACCGGCGAGGTAGCCCGCGGCTCCGGCGAGGGCGCCGCCCATGCCGCCCGACGCCATCCCGGAACCGACCGCCTCTCCGAAGGGCGCAAAGATTTTCGTCAGCGGGCCCGGGGCGAGGATCGCGAGTACCAGGGTGGCGAAGCCGCGCAGCCACTCGGCCAGCGTCTTGGAGTGGCCGAACTCCGAGAAGCCGGTGCAGATGATGATGGCGAGCATGGGTTTGTAGGTGACGATCACGAGTCCGCTCGTGATCAGCCTCGGGGCCCACTTGCGGGTGGTGTCGCCGCCTGCCCGGCCGCCGCCGGCCACCGGTAGCAGCAGACAGATGATGGGGATGGCCGACTGCCGCAGGAACACCATGACCAGCTGGATGAACCCGACCAGCAGCAACACCGAGACGATGCACAGCATCGTGATGGGGTTGGAGACGGCGGCGGGCACCAGCACCGCAATGATCCGCTCGTAGGCCTTCCCGTCGTCGTTGAAGGTGGCATTCACCAGTCCGGAGGTCATCGCGTCCCCGGCGGTCAGCAGGACCGCGAACAGGCCGACGCCGCAGGCGCTGAGCAGGATGTTCTCTCCCCAGCCCAGCATGGCTCTTCCGGCATGCTTGGTCTGGCCGGTCACGGCCATCTTGGCGAGCTGCCAGATCATCCCGAAGGCGGCGATCACCAGGCCGAGCCAGGTGAGCATGCCCGCCAAGGTGGCTTTGCCGCTCCACAGGCCGGTGCCCTTCAGGTCGACGGACGGCCCCAGCAGGGCGACGGTCAAGACCTTCTTGATGACCCACTTCACGACGTCGGCGGCCGAGTTGACCACGTCGCCGAGGACGCTCTGCCAGACGTTCTTCCAGGCTTCCTTGATCTTCTTCTCGCCGACCTTGCCGACGGCGTCACACAGGCTGCCCGCGCCGGTGATGCTGCCCGCCTGGCCGGGGGGCGCCATCCCTCCGGTGCCCAGGATCGTGCCGAGGATGGGGCCCGTGGCGATCCGGCAACCGCCCTCGATGGCACCGCCGATGATCCCGTCGGCCCGCGCGGGCTGCGGCGCGGACACCGACACCCCGAACACCGCGACCAGCGCGAGGAGGACGGCCGCGATGCGGCGCATCATGACGCCTCCCGTATAGCCGTCCATCCGGCCGCATTGAAGGCGGCGTCACCGGGGGCGACCATCTTGGGCTGAGTCCCCTTCTGGGCGGCCGCCAGGGCGGTTTTCGTCGCCGCCCCGGACAACTTCCAGTCGCCGTTCTCCCACACCGCACCGTTCACGACGCGGGTGTAGGAGTCGGCCTCCTTGGCCGTCTCGCCGTCCTTCTGTGCCGCCCGGGACAGCAGCCACACGCTGACCTCGTTCGGCGACTCCTTGATGACCTTGTAGCCGACCACGTTGTTGCGGACGTACGCACCCGACGGCAGCGGCGACTTGGCGCTCACGCCCATCTCCTGGTGCAGGGTCTTGTCCGTCTGGAGCGCCTGGAGCTCGATCTGCTCCGCGTTGTTCGAGGACTGGTCCGCCTTGGCGAGGTAGCTGTAGTAGATGCGCAGCTGCTCGTCGACGTTGGACTTGTCCGCCTCGATGTCGGTGGTGTTGGCGGCCGCCATCATCGCGACCGCGCCCTCGGTGGTGTGCGGGAAGCCGACCTGACTGCCGCGGCTGTTGGTGCGCTGCCCCCGCGGAAGCGCCGCCCACCGTTCCGGCTCGGTCCAGCCCTCCGGCTCCTTGTAGGTGGCGCTGGGGCTGGCGGGGCCGGACACGCTCGGGCTCGCCGAGCCTCCCTTGCCCTGGTCGCTCGAACCACCGTCGCCGCTGAACAACGCGTAGCCGCTCAACGCGATCACGGCCGCGGCCGCGATGCCCGCACCCACTACGCCCTTGCTGTTCCATGTCCCCCTGGTACGTGCCACGTCACTTCACCTAGCCCGCGATGCCGTTGAGGATGGTGATCAGGGACCCGGCCAGGACGATGGCCACGATCCCGCCGCCCATCCACTTGAACGGCTCGCTGCCGCCGCCGTGGCGGCTCTTGTCGCTGACGGCGAGCTTGTAGACACCGAAGCCCGTGCCGCCGACTCCGGCGAGGACCAGGCCCCACAGGGCGTAGCCGAGCAGCTGGGAGACGGTGTCGTCCAGCCCTGGGATCTTCGTCGGCTTGGCATTGGGGATGATGCCGGCCAGCGTCACCAGCTGGGTGGCCATGCTCATCATGGTCATTTCCCTTCCATCGTGCGCCGCAGCTTCCCCGCCGCGGTCAGTACGTCCTTGTGCTCCAAGGCCTCCTCGGCCTTCTCCACTGCGCGCAGGACCGCCAGGTACGGCACGGTCGCGGTCCCGGCCAACCGCCCTGCGAGGGCGCGGAACCGGTAGCGGGCGCCCTCCGCCGGTCGCGCCGGGGCGTCCGAGATCAGCACCAGCCAGGGTTTGGGCAGAGACCCCCAGCTGCGCATCATTTCCTCGACGCGCGCGGCGCCCCATACCGTCGTCTGGGCCAGCAGCACCGGCTGCGCCCCGTAGGGGATGAGCTCGCCGGGCGCCAGGATGCGGGCCCTGCCCCTGCCCTCGGGGTCGAGCATCCGGGCAACGGTCGCCTCTGCAATGCCGTAGCCCTGCACGGCAATCAGCGCGTACCGGAGCGCGACCGGCGCCCCGCCCCCGGGTGTTGATGTCACAGATTGGGTGATCACGCCGCAACTCCCCCCTGTATGGCTGCGTTTGTCGGCCCCACGATCTTGGGCCTGTGGGACTACTGAGGCTAACGTGCATCACTGTCAAACCTGATCTGCGTTTCGCTCTCTCCGGCGCAGGCAGTGCCGCCGGCCATTTCGTCTCGCGAAATGGCCTCGTGCGGGCCCTGGCTGACGCCGCGTGAGGTGCACCACCGCCCCGGGCCGGGCCGATCCGGACCAACCTTCCGGCCCGGGGCTCTCGCCCCAGGTCAGGCCCGGTGCGACCGGAATCGCCCGCCGCCGCCCCGCCCTGGCCTGCGAGTCGAATGCGTGCACGAAACAGAGCGTCTCGTGATCTAGTACGGCAGAGGTCACAGCACAGACACGACAAGCGACGAAGGACGCACGTACGGGGGGATAGCGCGTGAAGGTGCTCGTCCAGGCTGCCCTGGCGGTCGTAGCCGCGTTCATCGCGGCCATCCTGACGATCGTGACCGTCGTGCTCGTCGACGAGGACAACGCCGCAGCCAAGGAAGTCACCGACGGCGGCGGAGGCCTGCGTGGGGTCCCCGCCGACTTCCGTCCCTGGATCCTCAAGGCCGACGAGGAGTGCAAGGAGCCGGAGATGACCCCGGCCCTGCTCGCCGCCCAGCTCTACCAGGAGTCCCATTTCAGCACCACGGCCGTCTCCGACGTCGGAGCCCAGGGGCCCGCCCAGTTCATGCCCGGCACCTGGGCGACGTGGGGGCGTGACTCCGACGGCAACGGCGAGGCGTCGCCCTTGGACATAGGCGACGCCGTCATGGCACAGGGCCGCATGATGTGCTCGCTGATCAAGCAGGCCAAGTCCTCCGGCTACGGCGGCGACGCCCGCGCGCTCGCCCTCGCCGGGTACAACGCGGGCTGGGGCGCCGTCGAGAAGTACCAGGGCGTCCCGCCGAAATCATTCGCAGGCGGTCAGACCTACAACTACGTGCAGATCATCCTGTCCACGATGACGAAGTTCGAGGGCCCCGGACTGCTCCAGATATCCGGCTCCGGCGACGGACCCAACGCCGTACGCCGGGCGTCCACCCAGCTCGGCACCCCCTACGCCTGGGGCGGCGGCGGACCGTCCGGACCGAGCACCGGATTCTGCGACGGGACCAACGGCTACCTCAACGGCAAGTGCTCCGCAGACAGCACCGTCGGCTTCGATTGCAGCAGCCTCGTCATGTACGCGTACTGGCCCTCACTGCACCTGCCCCGCACGGCGGCCGACCAGTACGGCGCCACCAGCGACCACGCCGTCTCGCGCCAGGATCTGAAGGTCGGTGACTTGCTCTTCTGGTCGCACGGCGGGTCCGCCGGCATCTATCACGTCGCCATTTACGCGGGTGATGGGAACGTGATCTCGGCGCCGCGCACAGGGCGCAACGTGGAGGTCGCTTCGATCAGCGCGGCCATGCCGGACCGGGACTACTTCGGCGCCACCCGGCCCTGATACCCGTCTGTAGGGCCGCTTTGGATCTGTCGGGTTCTCAGCGATCTGTCGGCGGTTTGTCGTCCGCGACAGATCGCTGAAAAGAAGAGGCGTACAGGGTCGTAACCCCTGGAAGACTGGAGCCAGTCGACGAGGCAACGAAGGAGCGCTATGGGTCTGACTGTCCGAGTGCGCGGCCGCCGCAAGAAGCTCACGCTGGAGGCGGGCAGGCTCTCGTCACGCACCCAGCCCCCCGAAGGAGTCACGCTCACGCCGCACACTGCCGAATTCGCCGCCCTGCTGACGAGAGGCCTGGGAACCGGCGTACGTCTTCGGCGCGTCGCGGAGAGCAATGCCACGGCCGTTCACGTGGTCCGGCCGGACGGCGACGTGCTGCGCAACCACGGCATCGTGCCGGAGTTCAAGGACGGGCCGTCCTGGGCCCCAATCACCGTCGCTCTGGTCAAAGACGACCCGGACCAGCCCATCGACATCTACCTCGAACCGGTGCCGGGCACATCTGTCGACTACGAGGGCAATCTCGCCCTGTTCCTCGCCGATGCCGCCGCTCGATTGATCCGCCACTACGCGCCGGCGCTGACGTCCTAAATCGGCCGCCCGTGATCCTCCGGCCGAGGAATTAGACCTGGCCGTGGGAAGTTCGCCCGGACACAGCGGTGAGAAGGTCCCGCAAAGCCCCGGCTCACAGTAGTCAGGCCGGACAAGAAGAGTTGAGAACCACAGGACGCCGGTCCGTGGGCCGACTCTCCGGCCTTGAAAACACGCGTGCCGCAGTCCCGGAAATCGGGTCTGCGGCACGCGCTGTTTGGCGGCGGCTACTTCGTCTTGCCGCTCTTGTGGGTCGGTCCGGTCGGCCGGTGCGCGGCCACCCCGGCCTCCGCAGGCGCCGCGCCCTTCGCCGCCTGCGCCTTAGTAGGGTCCATGCTCGTCGACGTGGCTCGCGCGGCCGTGGTGTTCACCCGCACACGCGACTCCGACGCCCCGTCGCCCAGTGGTCGGCGCAGGGCATCGTTGGCGGCCTGCACCAGTCGCGATCCGAGCTGCGGGCCCGGGCCCTGCTCCCACGAGACATCCTTGCCCAGCCGTACGAGGTGGTCGCGCACCGGCTTGCCCTCGCTCTCCATCTGGGCCATCCGGGCGGCCACGAGCGGCCATTGCTTGTGCGCCAGCAACAGCCCCGCCTCCCGCTCCCGACCGGGCATTGCCTCCTGCACCCACCGCGCGTACCGCTGGTGATCCTGGTCCGGGATGGCGAGCTGCTTCCACGCCCGCGCCCGGTCCGACAGGTCGAGATCCGCTGGGATGCTCAGCCCGATCGTCAGCGGCCCGGACGACAGTCGCGCGTCCTGGCTCATCCGGGGTGCCGCTTCCGCGCCGAGGACCTTCGCCACCGCCTGGTCGACGCCGAGGCCTTCGTCGTGTGCGGACGCGAGGAGGGCGCGCACATCCACGCCCTTCTCGTCCAGCCGGGCCATCGTCGCCGCGATGTCCGGCCATGCCGGGGACGACAGGATCGCCTCGCGAACTGGTCCCGCCGGCAGTGTCTCGCGCAGCATCCGGTCCCACTCCCCGGTGCGCTCCCGGGCCACCCGCGCCTCGTTCGCCGCGACCTGCTCCTGCACGCTCACCGCGATGTCGCCGACGCGCGGCAGGAACTGCCCCAGGTCCACGCCCGCGGTGCGCAGCGCCATCAGCTGCTGCGCCATCTGCGGCCAGTCCGCCTCCTTCATCAGGGCGGCGGAAATGTCCGACGGCAACAGGCTCTTGATGCCCTCGGCCGTCTCGTTCACCGCCTGGTCGGCGGGCGACAGATCCTCCTCCTTCCCCTTGTTCTTCTTCTGCTGGTGCCGTCGTACGGCGTCCGCGATGGCCAGGACCAGACGCGTCGCCATGACGGCGGTCTGCACCGCCTCGCCTGTCGCCTCGCTGAACGGCTCTCCCGGCGTGGGTGTCGCCATGGTGTGCTGTTCTCCCCTCCGTTAGCGGGTCCTCCTCGGACCCTTGCGCTGCTCGTCCCCGGGCGGTCGCCGTGTCGGCGAGGGCGCCCCGGTCTTGCGAGGCGCACCGGTGCGTCCGGTACCGCCCGCAGACGTCGCAGCCGTGCTCGTGCCGGTGGCGGCCGCCGTCGAACTGCGCTCGCGTCGCCATCCGTCCAACCGCCAGGTCAACACCTCGGCGATCGACTCCGCTGAGGTCAACTCCCGTCGGCGCGCGACCGTTCCCAGCACGTCCACCGTATCCTCGCCCGCCTTCTCGATCTCTGTCAGTTTCGCTCGCAGGGCGGGCCAGGCGGGATCCGCCAGGACCTCGGGTGCGTGCTCGGGGATCGCCTCCTGAACGACGCCCGCCATCGGCCTGCTGCTGGAGGCGGCGTTCGCCCGGCGTGCGGTGCCCGCCCGGACGGGGGCGCGCTTGGGCCGCGGCCGGTACTCGCGTGCCGCGTTCGCCCCGGTGGTGACCTCAACCGCCTCCCGCAGCAGTCGCCCGGCACGCCCGGCGGCCTGTGCGTGGGCGCGGTGCTCCTGTGCCTCGTGCCAGCGCCGGGACGCCTCGACCGCGGTCACCAGGGCCAGCAGAAATCCGAGGGCCGCCGCCGCATCGTTGCGTCCGACCGACGCGACGGACTGCGAGAGAACCTGTGTCGACTCTCGGTACAGCTCGCGCGCCTGACCCTCCAGATTCCGGGCGGTGGGTGCACGGGAGGCTCGCTCGAATTCGGTCGCGGCCTCCCGGATCTGATCACGCACCAGGCGCGGGGAAATCACTGCGGCCACCACGATCAGGTCACCGAGAGCGGCGACGTCTCCGGCTCCCTGGTGCAGTCCTCCGGCTCCCAGCTGGTCGGCGGCCGCGCGGACCTTTTGCTCTGCCACGCGCCACATTCCCGCCGGCGCCGAAGCCGGTCGCAGCGCCGGTCCGTTCCAGCGCTCGCGGACGCGCGGCAGCGACAGATCCGGGGCGAGCCGGGAGCCGGAGAACCACACCGGTTCCTGCCTCCGGTTGCGATCACCCGGCATGGCGACGGAGTAGCCGGTCAGGTTGCCGTCCGGGGCGATCCGCTGCTGCACTCGCACGCCCGCGGCCCCGAGCCGGGCGAAGAAATCGGCGTCGCTCGTGGCGGCGGCTGCGGCCTCCCTGACCGTGCGCTGAAGGGTCTGGCGGGCCGACTCCTTAAGGCCGCGCCGCTCCGCCTTCTCGGCCTCTCCGCTCTTCACCCACGATCGCGCTGTCTTGTCGCCGCGCCCCACTTGGCGCAGCCCGAACTCCACCTCGAAGCGGGCGGCGACCCGGTGCATCTTCACGATGTCCTGGCGCAGGTTCGGCTGTCGGCCGTCCTCTCGCGCTTTGGTCGCGACGATGTGAATGTGGTCGTCGGCGTGCCGGATCGCCACCCACCGGCAGCCCTGGTCACTGTCGTGCGGAGCGATACCGGCGGCGTCCATCAACTCGTAGGCGACCCGGGCCCATTCCGCGTCCGACAGGATGCGGTCCTCGGGCGCGTTGCGCACCGCCACGTGGTACACGTGCAGCTTCGGCTTCTTGCCGATCAGGGCGTACACCGGGGCATCCATGATCAGCGCGAGATCCGCGATGGTCATGTCCGGCGACCGCGCCGGGTCGTCGATGTACGGATCCCACGCCGCGACCATGTGCGGGTCCACGTGTTCGTCGCGTCGGCCCGGACCGTACAGGTAGTGCAGCAGGCCGTAGGTGTCGTTTCCCTCGTCGAGCTTCTCCGGGATCACGACCGCGGTTGCCTCTCGCGCATCAGCTGGAGGGTGGCCGCATCCACACGCCGGATCGCCTTCTCAAGCACGCGGTAGACCGAGCTCATCTGCTCGTCGACCACAGTGCCGTCGCTGTTCAGTACCTTCGCTATCTGGTTGTGGTTGACGCCCACGCGGCGCAGCTGATTGCGGGACTCGATCAGCTCCTTGACCACTTCCTTGGCGTCGGCCGATACCGGCACGAGAGTCTCCTTGGCAACAGCCAGGGCAGCGTCGGCGACCCACGCCGCAAGCGCTGTGTTGTCGCGCGCGGCAGCCTCACGCAAGAGCGTCATCTCGTCGTCGTTGAAGGACACCAGGAAGCGATGGTTGCGAGCGCCGCCGGCCTCGCGGGCACGACGGCGCACGGTGCGTCGACGCTTGCCGTCCGCTGCTGATGGCTCGGCCACAACAGGCTCCTCCCCATCGTCCCCCGGTCCGTGCTCGGACCCATGATCCCCGGCGAACCCACCCTAGTGGATCTCCGCCGGGACGACCGCTTACTGATATCAGTAAGCACTACCTTGCTACCGGTGCTTACTGCCGTCAGTTATGGCGCACGTGACGCGTGAGTGGCGGTCAGAAAACCTCTGACCTGCGGCTATTGGGCACCCGGTCCGCCGGTCTGGGGCGGAAGGCGGCTACCATTCCCGGCATGTCGAGTGCAGAAGAGTTCTTGCAGCGGATGGAGAAGCTCCAGGCTGCCAAGGGGGAGGCCTTCAAGCCCCTGGCGGAGATCCTGGGGCAGCGTGCGGCGATCCAGGAGGAGAGGGATGCCGCCCTCGCCGAGTTCGAGGAACGGCTGGCGGCCCTGAACGAGCCGTACGGCAAGGCGTACGCGGCGGCGGAGAAGGCTGGGTGGACTCCGACGGAGCTCGCCGAGCTCGGCGTCGAAGAGCCGGTCAAGCGCCCCCGTGGACGGCGGCCGGGCCGGAGTACGGCGGCGAAGAAGACGGCCCCGAGGACGGAGGCCGCTCCGGAGACGACGGCGCCGGAGACCGTCTCCCCACCGCGGGTACCTGCTCCGGCACAGGAGAGCGCCGGGGACGCCGTGGCGGCCGCCGGATTCCCGTCCTCGTGACGGGACGGATCAGCAAGAGGGGCCCCGCACTGCGGGGCTCCTCTTCGTGTGTGGTCACTTCCCTCCCCGGCCGATCAAGTGTCCGGCCGGACTCCTCCGCGTCAAGGGTCGTACGTCCGCTCCTCGCCGCGTCGCTCGTGCCTCCCGACGCGCCTGCGGTGCGGGCGCTCCACCCCTGACGCTCCGTCCCCCGACCTGCGATGAGGCCTTGCGGGGAGGGGAGGAAAAAGGGTCGGCGCCCGGGGCCTCCGGGGGTCCGGGCCGTCGCGCGAGTACGGCCCGGTGGGCTGTTCCAGAATTCTGGAACGGCCGGCGGGCCCGCTTACGGCAGCTCGGGAAGCGCGTCCAGGGCGGCCTGCCACGGGTAGGCGTGCACGTTTCCGTGGCGCGGCCGGTGTGGGACGAACCCGCCCTCGCCGAGCAGCACCTTGACCCCGGACTCCCGCAGCGTGGCGACGTTGCGGTGCACCGCCGGGTGGGCGTCCTGGGCGTCGTTCCAGTGCGGCAGAGCGACGATGGGCTTCTGCAATCCGATGCCCTCGGTGATCAACCCGAGCGCAAGGGTGTCGGAGATCCCGGCCGCCCACTTGTTCAGGCTGTTGGTGGTCAGCGGGGCCACCAACATGGCGTCCGCGTCGGGCAGCACATCCGGCTGCGACGGCAGCTTGTACTCGTGGCGCACCGGGTGGCCGGTCAGCTTCTCCAGCTCCTCGACGGTGCCCGGCGCGTCCTCCGCGGCCCACCGGTACGCCTTCGGCGTCAGGATCACGCACACCTCCCACCCGGCCGCCTTGGCGGCGCGGATGGGCACGGGCAAGTGCTGGGCAGGCGGGGCGGCACAGGAGATCAGGTACAGGGTTTGGGTCACCCGGGCAGTCCACAACGATCAGCTAGCAGACGCAACCGTCCCTGGACAGACGGCGGGACACCGAGCAGACGCAGGTCCTCGACGAGGGCGCGGGTGCGCGGTCGGCACCGCACTTCCTCCGGGGCCAGCTCCTCGGCCTCCAGCAGCGTGGCCACGGCGTCCTCGCGCAGGCCCGCCTGCGTCTCGGCGCGGGCCCGGTCGGCGAGCAGGTGCGCGCGGCGCTCGCGCGGCAGGGCGTGGAACGCGGGGGCGGGGATGCCCGCCGCCACGGCGACGGCGTCGGCGCCCTCGCTCAGCTGGACGTGCGCGGCCACCCGGTACAGCGCCACGTTGGTCGGGCCGAATGCGGTGTAGAGGTGGTTGGCGTCGCCGCCGAGTCGGTCCGCGTGGTCGTCGGCCTCGCCGAGGAAGTCGGGCACGCAGCTGGCGTGCCGTTCGGGGTGGCGGTCGTCTGCCTCGGCGGCGGCCGCGGCCGCCATCGCTGCCTTCAACCACAGCATGCCCAGTACCGAGTAGCCCTCGGGTCCGCTGCGCAGGAGGTCATCGTGGAGTCGGCCGGCTGCGGTCAGGATGAACTGGGTGGCGGCCGCGGCCTGGCCGTGCATCGTCATCGCGTCGCCTAAATGGCGCGCGGCGCTGGCCATGATGACCGGGTTCTGGCTGCGTTCGGCGGCCGCGACGGCGCGGTGCCCGGCGAGCACGGCAAGCTCGGTGTCGGCCCATTTGATGGCGGCCGCCTCGGTCAGTTCCAGGGTGAGGCTGAGGACCTCGAACGCGGTCAGCTGGTCGTCGCCCTCGTGCCGGTGGGCGGCGCGCGTAGCGTCCACCAGGAGGGCGGGAATGTCGCTGCCGAGCTGCTGGAAATGACCGGCCTGAAAGGCTGTCCGGGAGTAGTCCAGGGAGCGGCGTAAGGTCGCGACAGGGACCGGATCGTCGTTCGATTCGTCGCACGTTCCGGTGATGACGTCATGGCGCTGGAGCGCGGCGCGTACGGCCTCGATCTCGCTCTCGCCCGCGCACTCGACGTCTATCGAGTCGCCGATCAGCCGTTCCAGAGGAATCCCCAGACGGAGCGCGGCGAGCCGTGCCACCGAGAGGTTCGGGTCGGCCTGCCGCTTGCCTGCTTCCAGCGCCTCGACCCACGGCAGAGACTTGTTCATCAGGGCCGCGAACTCGCGCTGGGAAATACGCCGCCGGGTGCGCCAATACTGCACGCGGCGGCCGAACGAAGCATCGTCCATGGGGAGCTCCGAGACTCGGAGTCGACGACCCATACACATCGTATGGGTTGACTCTGTTGTACCGCCTTTAGCGTCCCGATATGGCCAAGTCCCGGAAGACTCCCCCGCATCCGACCTGGGCCGCGCTGGCGGTGCCCAGTGGCGAGTTCCTCGACGCGCTCAACCAGTCGTCAACGTGGTCGTCCCGGCTGCGACGCGTCGGCCCGCAGCACGACGTGTTGGTGCTCCCGCTGGAGCGGGGGCTGGCCGCGCTGGACGCACAGAAGGTGCCCGTCGAACACGGCTTGAGCCTCATCGCGGACTACGCAAGCGGCAAGCTGATCGCGCTCGTGGAACGCGGCTGGGCGAACCTGTGGACGGATGTTGACGGGGTGCGGGTGCTGCCAGTCGGGTCGTGGGTTTTAGTGCCCGCGGATGTGACGACGTCTCCGGGTTCGTGGGCGGCGGCCTGGCTGAGTCGGCCGCCGCTCCCCTCGATCGACCTGGACACCGAAAGCGGTGTCGACGAGTGCCCTGTCGAGCGGGATCCGGAGTCGCTGGAAGGGGTTCCCGCCGGCCGCCTCGCCCCGCAGACGCTGCACGACGGACTGGCCGTCCTCGACGGCTGGCAGGCCTCCCCCGCCGGGGCCGCGTCATGACCGCGCGGGTGGCCTACGACCCGCACGGCGCCATCTACGCGAGGCTGCCGCTCGACCGCAAGCCGTACCTGCTGCTGGCCAAGACGGTGCTCGCTCTGGACGCGTCGGCCGACCTGCCGCCGGACGACTGCGCACAGATCGCACTTCAGCTCACCGGGCATGCGAACCTCGTCGCCATCGACGTCCGGCGCCTGTGCGACCGGCTCCCCGAAAACAGCCGCTCCCGCGCGCTGACCGAGACCGTCCTCACGGACGCCACCTGTCGACTGGGCACCCCCGCTGAGCCGACCGTCGACGCGATAAAGGAGCGGGCGCAGGTGCTGCGCGGACTGTACGAGCGGCTGGACCGGCTCACATTGGACCGGCCGCCCGCCGTCTCCCCGGCGGAGCGTTCCCGCGCGCCCGCATGAGACCACTCCCCCCTGGGTCGCACCCGCCCGCCACCCCCCGTTGGCGCGGGTGCACGAGGCCCCCGGCAGGCTGCCGTTTACCCCGGCCTGCCGGGGGCTTCCCCATGTCGGCGGTGCTCGCAGAATTGCCCCGGCGGACCGCGTTGTGTGCGGTCCGCCGGGGCTTCGTTTCGGTGCGGCTATGCCGCCTGGGAGTCGGCTTCGTCCGGCTCCGGGAACAAGCTCAGCTGCTCGTCCATCCGGTGCACCACGGCCGTGGTGATGCCGTACAGCTCGTGCACGTACGTCCTGACCTTCATCTCCCATTCTGCGTCTCCGAGGATGCGCCCGAAGACCGCGGCGGAGACCATCGGGCAGACCGCGTCCGCTGGCTGCTGGGCGAGTTCGCGCTTGCCTTCCCCGCGGTTTCGCTGCGGGTCGCGCGTCCACGGATAGTCGGCGGGGAAGCCCACGAGCCTGCCGATGTCGGACTGGCTGATGGTCTCGCCGGTCTCCGAATCGGCCCACCCGTAGACAGTGGCGGTGACGCAGGTGGAGGGGAGATCCGCGCTGCGCGAACCGCCGCCCTTGGCCCGGCCGGTGGTCGGGTCGACGGGCCGGTGACCGCGCGTCAGGTAGACGCGGCCGGTGGGCCAGCCGACGACTTCGGCGAACGTCGGGGCGGGGATCGGCTCGGCCGGAGTGACGTCCACGAACGGCGTCGCCTCGCCCCGGTAGGCGGCCATGAACCGGCGCTTGCGGTGGGAGGCGCCGTAGGTGACCGCGTCGAGCGTGAAGGCCTCCGTGGTGTGCCAACCGGCCTGCGTCAGCTGCTCGAAAAGCCCGTCCTCGATCTGCTGGGGCAGTCGGCTGGACTGCTCGACCATGACCCACTCCAGCGTCTCGTTCCAGCGGGCGAGCATCCCCAGCGGCCAGATGACGACCTCCGCCATGAGCCCGGCGCGCGGGTCCTCCAGCTTCGCGAGAGGGGCGCGGACCTCGTCCCAGGTGTCGCCGGAGCGGGGGGCGTAGCCGGTCGGCGAGTGCTCCCAGGGCAGGAACCCGGCGGCCGCGCCCGCCTCCCAGATGACGCGGCAGATGATGTCGATGGCGTCGGCGTAGCGGCCCTTGCCCAGACCGCTGGGGGTGAAGGCCTGGCAGGGCGGCGTGAGGGCGATTCCGCTGACGAACCTGAGTGCCGGGTTCTCCGGGCTGACCTTCGTGACGTCGGCGTGGATGACGCGGAACCCGGCGGCGGTGGAGGTGGCGACGGCCCCGCCGTCCAGGTCGATGCCGACTATGTCGACGTCGGCGCCGAGGATGTCGCGCAGCCCCAGGGAGAGGCCTCCGGGGCCGTGGAAGAGAACGAGCACCCGCTTGCGCAGGATCCGGCCGAAGGTGTCGCGCACCGGGGCGAACAGCCACTCGATCGGGAACGGACCCGCGTACCACTCCAGGAGCTGGCGGGTCTCTTCGTCCAGAGCGGCGATCCGCTCGGCGGTGACCGGGCCCTGGTCCTCGATCCGGCCCGCGGCGTAGGCGGCTCGCTCCCCGCGGGCCTCCCGGGCCAGTTCCTCGACCCGCTCGTCGTAGCCCTCGACTATGGCGTACGCGCACTCCGTGATCCGCTCGGTGGCCTCGTACCGCCACAGCTCCACCTGGTCGTCGCCGGGGTTCTCGTCGGCGTAGCCGGTGAGCAGTGCGGCCGCCTTCCAGCACTCGGCGAGCGCCGGGTGCCCGGAGGCCTTCGCGATGGCGGCCGCGTCCTCCGCCTCCTGCTCCGCCGAGAAGGCGTCGTGCAGCAGGTTCAGCCTGCCGCCGGCCGGAGCGCCGTTCGAGGCATGGGTGTCCCCCATGAAGACCATCCCTTGATCGTTGAGGCTTTTCGGTGGGTGGCCGATCGGGGATTCCCGCCCCCTTTCGACGTATCTAATACTCTCACGTTTTGGGGTGTGGGTCAAACCTAAATGCGCAGGTCAGAGCCCTTTTTCAAGGGATCTTGCGTGCCCAATTCCGGCCCACAGAGGGGCGCTTGGCCACGACGATGCGGGCACGGCTGAACAGCTCGACGGCCCCCGCCCCAGCGCGGCAGCTGCCGCTCCCCTCGGCCCCTCCCCGGGCGGCCGGTCTGCTCACGCTCCCCCGCCCCGGGACGGCGGCAGTACGGCGCCCGGCCCAACTCCGGCCCGCCACACGGCGCTCCGGACCCCGCCGGACTCCCCTCCCCTCCCCGCCAGCCTCTTGGTACGCGCACAACGAAGCACCCGCTCGCCGGGAGCGCGCCCGCCATGTAAACCCCGGCGGGATGCCGTCTCACCTCTTAAGAGGTGAGTTCCGCGCGGGTGAGTCCCCGCGGCCCGAACACGCCGATGGCCAGCGCCCGCCCGTGCTGGGCTCGGCGCTGGCCATCGCTTCGGGGGCGGCTCAGCTGTCCTTCTGGCCCGGCTCCTTGCGGGCCTGGGTGATGATGCGCTTCCAGGTGTGGACGGATCCGCCGTGCTCCGCGGCGAGGTCGGCCGCGAGCTCGCCGGCCTTTCGGCCGGGCTGCGCGGCGAGCGCCTGGGCGGCCTGGTCGACGCGCGGGTCCGGCTCGGTCCGGGCGGGACGGCCCGACTTGCCCGCCCGGTGCGTCGAGTCGTGCCAGTCCCACAGCTGCCGCCGGGTGCGGTACTCGCGCTCTCCCCCGGCGGGCAGCTGCTCGATCCGTACCGGGTCGGGCCATCCGGGCGGGGGCGTCTTCTTGTAGTGGCGCACGGCGCTGCCGTCCAGCCCGAGGACGCGCGCCTGCTCGGCGGGGGTGAGCTCCTCGTCGGGGTCGCCGCTGCGGTCGATGACCCGGCCGCCCTGCGGGCGGTCCTGGTTGCGCCGTTCCTTGTTGAACTCGGCGAACCAGCCGTCCCACACGTCGACGTCCCAGTGCATGACCCCCTCGACCTTCTCCGGCTCGGGGTGACCGTTGGCCGCACGGTCGCGCCACAGGTTGCTGAGCGTGGCCTTGCTGTAGCCGCTGTGCGCTGCGAGCTCCTCGCGGTTGGCGAGGCGGCGGCCGCCGATGGTCTTCATGACGCGTGCTCCTGGTGGGTCGGGACGTGGATACGATGGTGCCGGTTCGGTTTACGGGTCTGTTGAGGGCCCTCGGTGGCCGGACCGCGCGGCCCGGCGGGATTCCCAATGCATTGCTCCGCCGGGCCGTTTGGTTGCCCGGCGTCAGCTCCGGGCGAGTTCGATGATCCGCTTCAGGGTGAGGTTCTTCTTGAACGGCTTGCCCATGGCCTCCTCCGCCTCGGCCCACTCGGCGAAGATCCCGGGGTTCATCCGGGCGGACTCGATCAGGTCCTCCCGCTTCGCCAGCGGACAGGCCCGGCAGCTGAGCCGTCCCATCCGCTCGTAGGCGGGGTGCCAGGGGATGCCGTTGTCACGGTGGACCTTCCAGACCTCATCGGTCTTGAGGTGGTGGACCGGCAGCCAGGTCGTGACAATGCGCAGCGTCTTCGCGGTCATCCGGTGCTGCTCGATGACCGGCTTGGCCGCCCTCGCGCGGGATTCCTCGGCCCGCATCCCCATGGCGTACCCGGCCCGGATCGGGCGGCCGAGCCTCAGCCCGTCGGCGACCTCGTCGACGTAGTCGCGCCCGACCGCGGTCTTCGTGTCGCTCGTGCAGAAGCGCGCGAAGTACCCGGGCCAGTTGCCGTGGTCCAGGATCCGGTGCCACAGGGACGGCCACCGCTTGCTGCGCCGGACGACGAACGGCACGTCGTACAGGGCGGCGTGGCGGCGGGCGACGTCTTCCGCGCCCGGCCACTCGATCAGGTGCCCGCCCGGCGTCTTGCCGAGGTCGCAGTGCAGCACGCGCACCTTGTGCAGGGCGCCCGCCTTGTCGGCCTGCGTGCACACCTCGTGCACGAGGACACCGGAGTCCTTGCCGCCGCTGTCGCCGACGACCACGACGTCGTTGGCATCCCAGTCGAACTCGGCGGCCGCCGCGGACGCGGCCGGCGCGGCGGCCGGCGCGAACAGTTCGAGCTGCGCGGCGGCGCACCCGGTGCCGCACGGCGGCGTGGGCCTGGGGTTCTTCGTCACAGAGTCTCTCCCGGTTGAGGTGGTCGGTGTGCTCGGGCCGGGCCCGGCGGGGAAGCGGGATTCCCGCCCCGCTCCCCCGCCGGACGTCCGGCCGGTGGTGCTGGTCAGTGCCGGTGCGCGGTGAGCCAGTCGGAGATGTACGCGGCGCACAGCACGGAATCGGCAGTGCAGTCGACCGGCTGTTCACCGTCCCCGGCGATGTAGCGCGGGTCACCGATGGGCGTGCCGTCCTCGTCATGCACGAACACCGTCCAGCCGGTGTGAAAGGCCGGGTCGTGCTCGATGGACGGGTTGCGGTCGGCCACCGACAGGTGCGCCCGGCTGAAGGCCTCCGCCGCGGGGGTGGCCGGGTCCACCGGGATCGCATAGCTCAGGCCGATATCGGTGTGCGCCGCGATCCCGTACTTGGCCAGTTCGGCGAGCAGCACGGAGCCCGCCGTGGGCAGAGGGGTAGTCACCCACTCGGCGATGCGCTCGATGCAGTCGGCGAGCCCCTCGGCGGGACGGGCCATCAGACCCTTCTCGATGCCGCCGCCGTCGCCGATGTCCACGAGCCACTCGTCACCGCGGCGGACCGGCGGTCGCCGGTCCATGGGCCACTCGTCGTCGTCGCCGTTGTAGAGGGCGAGCACCATGTACGGTCCCTCGCTCATCTGGCCCGCGGCCTGGTCGCGGGGGATGACCAGCCAGGTGTTGCGGCCCCCGTCGAGCAGCGGCTCGTCGTCCAGGTACGCGGTGATGCCCCACTCGGCGAGGGCCTTGCTGGCGATCTGCTCGGCGGTCTCGCCCGCGCCCTCCTCCGGCGCGCTGCCGCCGCAGCGGCGGGCCTGCTCCACGATGGAGCCGACGAGGGCGGCGGTGTCGTCCACGTACGGGCGGTGCTGACCGGCGGAGTGGTAGACGCTGCTGCGGATGTCGCTGCCGGGCTCGCCCCAACTGGCGGTCCACCAGCCGTGTTCTGCGATGGGGTAGCGGGTGGTGACGTCCGGGAAGGTCTCGCTGCTGCGGGCGGAGAACCCCTCGAAGACGATGTCCGTGCCGTCGGCGAGCGGCACCCGCACGCGGTGCCAGTCGGCGCTGAGCGCGTAGTTGTCCTCGACGCAGCGCAGGCCCGCCGCGCGCAGCATGGCGAGCGGGGCCGCGCCCGCCGGGTCGTCGTCTCCGGTCGGGGCCTCGCCGCCGTGCTGCTCGATCAGGTCGCGCAGCGCAGCCACGGGCACGTCCAGGAACTGGCTGACGTCGGCGTCGCCGCCGGTCAGGAAGCTCTCCCAGGGGTCCTCGTTCTCCCAGGCCTCGCCGTCGGGGGCGTCGAGACCGGGCCACAGGACGACGGCGGCCGCCTGGTCCTCCCCGGCCTTGATGTTGACGCTGAAGGCGTGGCCGTCGGCCAGCAGGACCGGCCGGAGGATGCGGTCGGTGCCTTCGGCAATGAGGCGGTCGAGACGTGCAGTGATCACAGAGTTCTCCTGTTGAGGTTGCCGGTGCGGACCCGGGGGTCCTGGTGCCGAGCGGGGATTCCCGTCCCTCTCGACGCATCTAATACTCTCACGCTTTCGGGGTGGAGTCAAACCGGATTCCGCAGGTCAGAAACCCTTCACCCCGCCTCATCTCCGGGGAGGTGAGGCGGGGTGAAGAGGTACGGGGGCGGACGGGGATTCCCGTCCCGTCCGCCCCCTGGCGGTTCCCGCCGGCCACTGGGCGGCGCTCTGGGTCAGTCCTGGGGCAGGGCGAGCCACTGGGAGATGAGTTCGACGGGCGCGGGCTCCAACTGGGTGATGGGCCTGGCCTCCTCGACGGGGTCGGCGCCGGGCTCGGCGGCCTCCCACATCACGCGGCCGTGCTCGACGCCGTGGCCGCCGGGCCGGTAGATCTCCAGCAGGACCCCGGTCCCCGGGCCGCCGCCGCGTACGCGGTCGCCGGGCGTGACGCCGTACGTGCGCCGGTCGTGGGTGATGGTGTCCGGATCGACGGGCCTGATCAGGTCCCGGGTGGTGCGGAAGACCTCGGTGTCGCCGTCCCAGTGAACGGTGAGCGTGCCGTCGGCGTCGTCGACCGTGCGGACGGTGCCGCGTTGTTCCCACTGGCGGGGGTGCGTGTAGCGGCCGCCGTACGGGTGGTTGAAGGCCTCGAAGTGCACGCTGATGCGTTCCACGCGGTCCCCGGGCCGGTAGGCGGCCGGGTACAGGGCGGCGGGGACGATCAGGACCTCGTCGTCGATGTCGACGCAGGCCGTGAGGATGCCGATCAGGCTGACGGCCCGGGCGTGGGCGGGGTGGCGTTGGGGCAGTGCCCGGTAGCAGACCTCGCCCGGGGCGGCCTTCCATGCCCAGCGGCGGCGGTCGGAGCCGTCGAAGTAGCCGACGACCAGGTCTCCCGGGCGCACGTCCTTGGCGTACGCGGGCCGGGCCAGTGCGGGGTCAAGATCTTCGGGGAGCGGGCCGAGCTGCCGGTCCTCGATCAGGACGTGACAGAACTCGACGTGGGGATCAGCGGGCCTGATCATGCGCGGTGCTTCTCCTGGGAGTTGAGGGTTCTCGGGGTGCGGGGGCGGGCGGGGATTCCCGTCCCGTCCGCCCCCTGGCGGTTCCCGGCGGGCCGCCCCGGCGGGGCTACTGCTGGTAGGCGGGGATCAGTTCGCGCACCTTCTCCTCGCCGATGCATCCACCCTCGTGGCGGTAGATGCTCGGCGGCTGGCCGTTGCGCCCACGGTGGTGGCTCCAGTAGCGGACGCCGGACCAGCCGCACAGCTCGCACAGCAGGTACCAGGGGTTGTCCGACCCCGGGAAGCCACGGAGGACGGCCCGCCAGTGGTGCTCGGTCAGTCCGGCGAACGCGGTGTGGGCGCCGTCGATGTTGCGCTTGCTGGCGGGCATCCGGGGGTGCAGCAGGGGCACCGGGCCGTCCAGCGGCTTCGGGGCCTCGGCGCGGATCTGCTCCAGGGCGACGGCGCTGATGCGACCGGCGGCGTACTCCTCGGCGAGGTACGCGGCGGCCATGTCGATGCCCTTGGTGCCGGTCGGCGGGCGGCGGAGGTTGTGCTCGCCCTCGGTGGTGACGACCAGCCAGTCACGGTGCCAGCGGTAGGCCTGCCCGATGACCCGGTCCTCGCCGATGATCACGGGGTAGCGACACTCGATGTCCGGCTCTCCGATGCGGGTCTTCAGGGTGGTGGCGCTCATGGATGTGCTCCTGGTTCGTGGGAGGGGGCCCGGCGGGGCGGTTGCGCTCTCCGCCGGGCGGCCTGTGGCTGGGGTCAGACCTGCGGGGTGGGCAGGGGCGCGTGCCAGCAGACGGGGACGCCGAGGACCATGCAGCCGTGGCGCAGGTGGGTCACGAAGTCGAGGTGCTCCAGGCACCGGTCGACGGTCCATGACTCCGGGTCCGCGGGCAGCACGACGGTGGTGTAGGCCTCGGGGTCGTCCTGGGCGGCCTCGGCGGTCTCCCGGTCGGGGTAGAGCTGTCCGTCGGTGCTGCCGTCCTCGATGCGGAAGGCGACGAAGCCCCACTTGTCCTCGGGCAGGCGGGCCATGAGCTTCTGGATCTCGTCGTGCATGAGCATGGCCGCCTGGTCCTGCGGCTCGGCGAGTGCCAGCACGCACTGGGCGTAGAAGAGATTGCCGGTGGCGGTGAGCAGCCGGGCGTACAGGTCGGTGCGCTCCGGGCCGGTCAGGCGGCGGATGCCCCGCCGGGCAAGGAAGTCGTCGGCGGTCTCGACGACGTCGCCCGCGTACGGGAAGGGCCCGTGCTCGTCGCTGAGCTGGCCGTTCTCCCACAGCTGGAGGGAGTAGCCCCGGCGGGCGTCGTAGACCGGGTGGAGCTTGGTCGGGGCGCCGCCGCGCTGGCCGAGGTCGAAGGTGAGGTCCATGGCTGGGTCTCCGGGTTGAGGTGGGTCGGTGTGGTGGGGCCCGGCGGGCGGACAGAGATTCCCGTCCCGTCCGCCCGCCGGGTGTACGGCGCTCAGCTGGAGCTGTCGCCGAATCCGGCGCCGGTGAAGGCGAGTTCGTCGGCGAAGAACACGTCCGTCAGTTCCTCGAACGCCATCTGCTCGGCGAACTCGCGCCGGGCGAGCGCGGCGGCGTGGCCGTGGCTTACGGCCTTGTAGGTGAGGAACTTCAGCGGCGACTGGGAGCTCTCGCACGCGACGTCGAGGTCCTCGCGCTGCACGTACTGCTCGACCTCGTCGTCGGAGGCGCGCTGCACCTCGACGACGTACCGCTTCAGCTCGTCGCTCTTCCAGACCTTCGCGTCGTAGACACCTTCGTCGTCGGCGATGACGAAGTAGGTCCCGGGCTCCTTGGTGAGGTTCACGCGCTGCTCGGCGCGGTCCATCTCGGCGTTCATGGCCTTTCCTTCGGTTGAGGTGGTTCGGTGGTGGGTGCCGGGGGCGGACAGGGATTCCCGTCCCGTCCGCCCCCGGGCGATGCCGGGTCAGCCCCGGTGGGCGGCGACCGCGAAGGCGCGGAACTCGGTGCCGTTCTCCGCCGTCAGGACCTCGCCCCGGACGATGTCGTCGATGTGCAGGGGGATTTCGCCGGTGCGGAAGCCGTGCTTCTGGAGCTGCGGCCACAGGACGTTGGCGACGTCCCGCAGGCCGACCGTGTCGTCGCCCTCGCCGATGGTGATCCAGTCCCCGCCCTTGGGGCGCATCTGTGCGACGTAGACCACCGGCTTGGGCCAGGCCGGGCCCTCGTCCATGTAGTCGACGACGGCCCGGCGTGCGGCGTGCCCGCCTCCGCCGGTGTGCTCGTCGACGTCGGCGAGGTGCATCAGGTCGGCGATCATGTCGCTGAGCTCCGCGCCGGGGTACGCGCCCTGGTAGAGGTCCCAGGCGAGGCGGACGCGGTCTGCGCGGTCCGGGGTGGTCGGGTCGATCTCGGCGTTCATGCCGTGCCCTTCGTTGAGGTTCTTCGGTGTGGACCCGGGGGTCCTGGCGTCGGCCGGGGATTCCCGCCCCCTTTCGACGTATCTAATACTCTCACGTTCCTAGTGCTGGGTCAAATCCAAAAGCCAAGGTCAGAGCCGATTTTCGGCAAGATCGGGAGAGATTTCCGGCCCGCAGACGGACGCTCGGCCACGACGATGCGGGCACGGCTGGACAGCTCGACGGCCCGAGCCCCAGCGCGGCAGCAGCCGCTCCCCCCTCAGCCTCACTCCGGGCGGCCGGTCTGCTCGTGCTCGCGCGCCCCGCGACGGCGGCAGTACGGCGAACGGCCCAACTCCGGCCCGCCGCACGGGATGCCGGACGCCCGCCAGGCACCCCTCCCCTCCCCGCCAGCCCCTTGGTGCGCGCACAACAGCGATGCCCGCCGGCCGGGCGACGGCTGGCCATGTAAACCCCGGCGGGATGCCGCGACCCCGTACGCCGCAGGTCCCCGCCGCCCGTTCCCCGTCGGGTCTTTCCACCACGGCCGCCTCCGCCGGCACCCGCCCTCCGGCCTCCGCCGTTCCCGCCCGTGGCCGGGAACGGCACAGGGGCTCGGCGAGACGCGCATCTCGCCGAGCCCCTGCGGGTGTTGCTGTCCGGCCTACGCCGAGCGGGCCGCCTCCCGTTCGGCCGCGAACCGGCGGGCGGACTGCGCGCTGGCGTCGGCCAGCAGCGCGGCGAGCCGGTACATGTCGCCGAGTTCCGGGACGTTGACGGAGGTCACCTCCAGCACCTCGCGCACGTTGCTGAGTGAGCCGAAGAGACTGAAGGCAGCCGGGCTGCGGGTGCAGCCGCGGTAGGTGCCCCGGTCGAGCTGCCCGAGCTCGCGGCGGGCGCGTTCGAGCCGGGGCAGGTCGACCGTGCGGCGCTCCGCCCCGCGCTGGGCCTTGATGACGGCGTCCAGGACCCGGCGCATGGCCGGGTAGACGCCGTTCCAGGCCACGGCGATCTCCTGGGCCTGCTCTACCGGGATGTAACGGCTGGTCACGCTGTCGGCATTAAGCACGATGTTCGATTCCCTTCCGGCAGACCTAGATGCCCATGTCCTCGATCTTGCTGAACTGCCCCCTGAAGCCACAGGTCACTTTGCCCGTCGATCCCTCACGGTTCTTGGCCACGATCAGGTCGATCTCCCCGGCCCGCGCGGACTCCGGCTCGTAGTAGTCCTCGCGGTGCAGCAGCACGACGGCGTCGGCGGCCTGCTCGATTTCGCCGGACTCGCGCAGGTCCGACAGCTGCGGCACCTTGCTCTCGCGGCCCGTGGTCTGGCGGGAGAGCTGGGCGGCCGCGAACACCGGGATGTCGAACTCCAGGGCCAGTTCCTTCAGCCCGCGGGCGATGGCGTCGACTTCGTTGGTCCGGTTGCCTCCCCGGCTCTGCCCATCCGGCTTGATGATCTGGAGGTAGTCGATCGCGAGGGCGGCCGGAAGTCGGTCCTCGATCTGCCAACGGCGCAGGTTCGAGCGGATCTGGGGCACGGTGATGCCGCCCGGCGGGACGATCAGCCGCAGCGGCGAGTCCACGATGCGCTGGCGGACCTTGTCGTACTTCTTCCACTGCTCCTTGTCCATGGAGCGGGTGCGCACGGCGTTCTGCACGATCTCCGCCTCGGCGGCAATCAGCCGGTTCATGATCTGGCGGCGGGCCATCTCCAGCGACACGAACGCGGCCGGTCGCCCGTGGACGATCGCCAGGTGGCGCATCAGGTCCAGCAGGGTGACCGACTTGCCCATGCCCGGACGGCCCGCGAACACCACCAGGTGGCCGGGCACGGTGGCGAGCTTCTCCTGAAGGTCGGCGTACGGCATCGGCAGGCCGGGGTTCACGCCGGCCGCCTGGTCGTCCTCCCACTCCTCAACGAGCTCCTCCATCGGGGTGTCCCACCCGGCGGGGTCCTTGCCCGTGTCGAACTGCGCCTGCATCGCGAGGAGTTCGCTGGCCGCGCCCTCGATGACCTCTTCGGGTTCGAGCGTCGGGTCGTAGCCCATCGCCGCGACCCGGGTGCCCGCCTCAACGGCCATCCGCAGCTTCCACTTGCCGCGCACGATCTCGGCGTAGTACTCGGCGTTCGCCGCCGTCGGCACCACCTGCACGAGGGTGTGCAGGTAGGACGCGCCGCCGACCTTGTTGATCTCACCGCTCACGGTGAGCGCTGCGGCAACCGTGATCGGGTCGGCGGGCTCGCCCTTGCCGTACAGCTCGACGATGACCCGGAAGATCGTCACGTGCGCGGGCTTGTAGAGCTCCCGGCCGCTGAGCACCTCGACCACATCGGTGATCGCCTGGCGGGACAGCAGCATCCCGCCCAGGACAGCCTGCTCCGCCGCCACGTCCTGCGGCGGCAGCCGGTCGAAGAACTTGTCACCGGCCGGGCCCTCGCCACGGAAGGTCTCGGGCACCTCCGGACGCTGCTGCGCCGGAAGCACCGGCTCGCCCTCGAACAGGCTGACTTCGCCGTTCGGGTCCTGTGGTGTCATGCTGGACATACGGATCTCTTCCTTCGTCGGTTGGGGTCTCAACGGCGGCCGGTTCTTCGCGGGAGCGGCCGCCGTTTGCGTGCGTCGGGATCAGGGAGCGGGAGTCAGACCGCGGCGGGCTGACGGGCGCCGGGGTGGCACTCGGGGCACCGCACCAGGCGGCCGTCGACCTTGCGGAACCGCTCGGCAGCAGTGGCGGGGCGGGCACCGTCGTTGCACTCGCCGCACCAGTCCGGCACCGAGGGGCGCTGGCCGGGCAGCGTCGCACCACGCGGCGCCGGGCACTTCGGGTGGGTCTTCGCCCGGCCGAGGTCGAGCCAGCCACTGGCAACCATGAACGGGAGCACCGACTCCGTCAGCCACTCCGCCGAGTCGCCATCCTCGAGGGCCTCCGCAGCGTCGGCAGCCACGGCAGCCAACTGGCGGCGGTTGGGCCGCGTACCGCGAGCCTGCTTCCACAGCACGGCGAAGGCCTCCGCCACAGCCCGGGCCGGAACGTCCTTCCCCGACTCCGCAGCAGCGGCAGGGGCGGGGGTGGCCTTTTCCGGCGAAGCCGACATCTCTCTCTCCTCCGTCACCTCCTCAGCTGCGTCGGACGGTGCCGCTGGGGCACCTGGGACGGGAGAGAGAGAGTCTTCTGAGAGAGAGCTTCTTAGAGGGGTGCCGTTTCCGCTGGTCAGAGCCAAATCCGTTCCAGAATTCTGGACCACTGTTCCAGAATTCTGGAAAGCTGTTCCAGTTTTCTGGAACAGAGGGGCCTGAGCGCCCTCCGTCAGCGCTGTTCCAGTTTTCTGGAACGGCTCCCCGTCGGGACCGAGCAGCCGCACCCGGGCCAGGACCTGACCGTTCGGCTCCGTCGTCGTCTCGGTGAGGTGGGTCGGCGGCTGCGGCGGGTTCTCACGCCAGTCGGGCCGGTAGGCGTCGAGCTTGTCCCATGCGTTGCGCCAGCCCGTGTAACGAGCCGACGGCGGGAGGTCCATGACCCTCATGCCCCGGGCGATGGCCATGGCGGCCTTCGCCTTGCCCTTGAGCTTCGACGCACCCTCCAGTTCGAGCGTGTCGCCGGGCAGGACCAGGTTGAGCTCTTCCAGGGTCTTCAGCACGTCGTACATCGCCGAGACGGACAACGGCTTGTCGTTCGGCCCCGGGAGCAGCCAGCACATCTGGTCGATCGTCATGCGCCGCATACCGCTGCGCGGTCGCCGTCCGGCCTCGATCATCATCGAGCGCAGGATCGAGTAGAACCGGTACGCGGTGTGCGTGATCCCGGGCATCAGCATCACGTAGTCGCGGACCTGGGTGTAGCTCCAGTAGTCGGTGATGTCGCCGGAGAACTCGAACACGGCCTCGCCGGCGGGGTCGTCCTCGGCGCGCAGCTGCCTCGTCATCGGGCCACCGCCTCGGCGGCCTGGACGACGGCGGCGTCGACGCTCGCAACCGACCGAGTCGGTGCGGCGACGCTTCGTGTCGCGGGGCGGATGTGGAACATGGTGCGGGGTCTCCCCTACGAGTGGTTTGGGGAGCCGCAGATCGGCAAGTGACGGAAAAGGATGAGCCGACCTGGGGCACGCTGCTGCGTGCCGGCCAGTGCTCGCTCTATCCTGGGGTTGGTGACCTCGGGCCTGGCAGGGCTCGGGCCCCGGCGTCACGCCGACCTACGACTCGGGCTTGTGGAGGCTGAGAGTCGTCGACCGAGATGGCCGTTCTGCTGGCAGGCAGGGCGGCCATCGTCTTTTCATGGAGCGCGCGCTGGCTGCGGAGTGCTGCTCAGACCGCCATCGCTGACGGTGTTCGCGGACGGGAAGTGCCATCCTGCGATCTTGCAACGCATCCGACGCAGAGGCGAAAGCGTTTTCGGGCGTGGCGCCCGCTTGTTTACTGGTGCGTTCTGGCTGCTGGCCATGTTGTGGTGCCTCTCTGGTTCCGTTGGTTTCACCGCTGTTGCGGCTACTCGGATCAGCGCGGTACCGACCACCACAATCGGCGACCGCTTGGTGCAGTGCTTCCTGAAGTTGCTGAGGAGAAGCCTGCGCCGTGGCGCATTCTCCTCCTTCGGCGAGGGCTTCGTGGCCACACTCTCTATCTCGGAGTGTCGCTGGACATCTTCGCGGCTCACGGCAGCTCCGACTGCCCGATCGAGACGTATGCGGCGGTGGCGTCGTCAGAGCGCTTGAACCGGGGCCATCGCTCGCCGGTGGGGTCGGATAGTTCAGCCTCGCGGGTCCGAGCGATCAACGTTGCGGGGCCCTCTGTACGCAAAAGCGTGAGGAGGTCGGCCCAGGTGAGGATCCCGAAGGAGTCGACGAGACGGCTAGCTCCGTCAGTGAGCAGCGCGGCTTGCCGTACGCGGGCGAGTTCAACGGATCCGGTGATCGCCTCATCCGCTGCTGCCGGATTGGTGGCTGCGACCCAGTAGCCACCCGGTGTGTTGCGAAGGTGCCGCTGGACAGAGACGAGCTTGGACACACGGGCCGCGTGCTCGGGGGTGCCGGTCGGCCCCTGAAGAGCTGCCTGCATCTCTTCGGCTGCGGTCTCCTCCACGCGCTTGTCGACGATCGTCTCGATGCCGGCGGTTCCAAGGTCGAGCACCAGGACGTTGTCGGAGAGCACCAGATAGTCAAGGAAGCGGCCCCGCTCACGGATCATCACCACGGTAGAGGCGGGCACGGCCTCCTGGTCCAGGGCGCAAGTGTCTCGGTGCAGGTCATTAACAACGGCGATAGCACGGCGTAGAGCTTCCCGGAGGGAAACCTCCTCGTCGCCGATCAGGTTGATCAGGTTGGTCCCGAGTTGCCGGACGAACCATGGGGTGCCGTGCACGCATCCCATGGGCAGATCCTTCGGGGCGGACAGGCCGTCCAGCACGACGACCCCGGTCGGGCTCACGTGGACCATGTCCTCGTTCGCGGCTCCCGCACCTGGGGTCGATGCCACGGATACCTGCACGTCAGGCCCCTTCCGGGCGGTAGAACGGCGTAATGCGCTTGCTGGAGGTGATCTCTAGCGTGGCAGGGTCGAACGTACTGGAGATGAGGGTCGAGAACCGCTTCGCCTTCAGCTCCCTGTGTACGTTGACCAGCTCGTTGTTGAGCCAGTGAACGACCCCGCCGGAACCGCGGGCGTGGATACCGGCGATGTAGAGGAACGTGCCTTGACCGTCGGGGCGCGGGAGCCGACCGAAGTATGCGACGTCACTGTTCCCGCCATGGTCCATCGGTGACCGGTAGACCTCGCCGGTCTTGCGGTCCGTCAAGTACCAACCGTCGTCGTCCTTGTCGAACCGCAGGTGAGGGTCACCTTCGAGGATCTGCTCGATCAGCGGCGACAGCCGAGGGCCGCAGATGACGACGAGGTTGTTGCGGTTGAGTCGCACATTGCCCCCGAGCGGGATGCGCTCGAAGGTGATCTCCAGGCCGACTTCCTCGGCCAGCTCCCGCAGATGCTCGTAGGTTTGGAAGTCCTCCGTGGCGATCACGGGGCCCTGAACCCGCTTGTCGCGGCCGTCATCCAGTTTGCCGTGCTCCAACTTCTCGGCGAGTGCCACGATGACCTTGCCCGAGCCGAGGAACAGGCGCTCTGGAGGGGCACCCTTCGCGAGTTGACTCACTCGTCCCTTGCTGATGCCGAGCTCTGCCGCCAGTTGGGTGCTGTTCAGCTTCCCTACTCGCAGGGTCTCGTTCATCGCTTCGTTGCGCACTGCCTGGAACTCGTCGCCGTAGTCCTGCACCCGGCCGATGAGTCCGTGGGCGATTTTGGCCCTCTGTAGAGGGTCTGCCAGCTCCTTGAGCTGCGACAAGGCGACGTCGAACGCTGCGTCGAGCTGTTCCTGTAGCTCGGGCAGCGGAGCAGTGTCGCGCTGTGCCTTCTCCATCAGTGCCTCCCTTCGTGACTCATGTTTACCGCACTAAACGGCATCTGTTCAAGGTGGTTGACTCCTTGCGGAATGACGTCCTATGGTTTCGGTACGCGATCGGTTTAGGGCGCTAAATCGTGGCGTTGCGTTGGCTATACCTGCACTTCAAGCGCCCATTTGGCGGCGTCAGAACCAGGTCCCCCGGGGCTCAGGCTGGCTGGCTGCTCGTTCCTTGAGAACTCAACAGTGGACTGAAATTCGGGCGCGGCGCCCCTGCCGTCATTACGACGAGACGAACCCTCTCACCAGCACTTTTGGTTGGTGAGGTCTTGAGCGGGGGGCTGGCCGCATGGCACCCGAGAGCGGATCTGAGCAGGGCCCCAGGGGTGGGGTCGGGGCTGGCGTCGAGCCAGCGTGTGCAACTCCCCATCCGCTCACCGCGCCGCCCAGACGGCGCGACCCCCGGCACGGCGCTGGAACGCCATGTGTGCCGGGGGTCCACGGATCCATCCCAGCTAGGAGCTGATCCGCATGACCATCATGCCCTCCGACCTGCCGCTGAAGTCGACCGGTGTCGCCGAGGAGCTCGGGGACGCCGTCGGTGAGGCGATCCTGCTGTTCCAGTCGGTCCAGGCACTGGCCCGACTCGGCGTCTCCGTCGAGTTCACGGTGGCGCCCTCGAAGATCGTTGCCACGATCACCGTCACCCCGGAGGCGGTGAAGGTGCTGCCGGCGCTTCTGGAGACGCTCGACGGCGCCCGTCCCGCGAAGCTGCCCACGGGCCAGCTCGCGGTGAAGGGCTCGATGTTCCAGCGCACGGTGACCCTGACCGTGCTCATCCCGTTCGGCTGGGTCACCCCGGCGGAGCTCGCGATGCTGACCGGCACCGGCGACGCCGACCCCTCCGGCCTGCTGTGAGCCCGTTCCCTCTCGGGGACGTCGCTCCCCGGCAGATCCGACTCGTACGAGACGCCCTGCTGATGGGCGGAGAGGTGGTCAACGCATGAGCACGAACACGCTGGTCAGGAACAAGGCCCACTCCCTCGACGTCTTCCGGCGTCAGGTCGACGTCGTTAAGTGGAACGTCGCCGCCTGGGAGTCGTACGAGACCCACGCCGAGATCGCCCGGGCCCACGGGCCGATCGGCGGCTTCACGGACAAGGCCCGCCGCCGCACCGAGGTGGTCGCGCTCCTCGCCTACGGCTTCGCGCTGTACGCGGCGATCGAACTGCTGGAGGTCCTGGGGTTCTCGGAGGTCGCTGACCTCGACGAGCGCCTGGGCGAACTGGTCACTGGTCCGCTCGCCAAGGCTGAAGCCCGTCTTGGCCGGGAGGGTGACCTGCTCTTCCGGCTGAAGGCAGAACGCGTGAGCCGGTCGGTCGTCACCTGGTTCGACCGCTTCGCCGGGCGACTTCCCCGCCTGACCCGGGGCTGACGGACCGCCCGGTGGCCACTCCCCCGGTGGCCACCTGAGTACGAAAGGAGTTGACGTGGCGGGCCGTGGAACAGCCACCCGCAGTAAGCCGAGGTCGTCGACGCCCCGGGGAAGGACCCGGAAGCCGACCGCCCAGACCCCGCCCGCGCAGCGCACTCCGGAGACGGCGGCCGCCAAGGTGGCCGCTCCGCTGGTGCACGACGAGGCGGACCCCCGCATCGCAGACCTGCACGACCGGGCTGCCGATATGCGGGATCTGGCGGCCGACATCCTCGGTGCGGCCCGGAAGACGGCGGCCGCCGAGGCCGCGGCACTGATCCGGACCGCTGAGGAACAGGCCGAGGCCATCCGCCATGCGGCGGCCGTCGACCGTCGCACAGCTCAGGAGGACGCGGACAACGTCCGCGCCCAAGCAGCCCGATCGGCCCAGGACACCGCGAAAACGGCCGAGGAACGGGCGCAGGCCCTGCTCGCCGATGCGGAACAGCGAGCGAACAAGCTCGCGGAACTGCGCCAGGCATCGGCAGAGGCCGCCTACCGCAACGCGCTGGCGGACGCGGCCCGGATCCTGGGCGAGGCCCAGGAGCAGGCGAGTGAGGTCAAGGCGGCCCGCGCGGCCGTCGAGACCGAGACGGACCTTCACCGCCGGCGTGCCCTGCTCGAACTCGACGAGGAACTCGCCGCACGGCGAGGGGAGATCGAGGGCGAGTTGGCGGAGCTGAAGGAGAAGGTCCGCCGCGAAGCCGAGGACGAAGCCGATGCGATCCGGGCTCAGGCAGAGCGGGAGGCCGGACAGCTCGGCGAACGGGCGGCCGCCGAGGCCCTGCGCGTGCGCCGGGAGGAGGAGGACCGGGCCCGGGCGGCGGTCGCGGACATCCGCCGCGAGGCCGACCGGACCCTGACGGAGGCCAAGGAGACTCGTGCGGAGGTCGGCCGCGAGCTGGCGACCGCGCGGGAACAGCGCCAACTCGCCGAGGAACGTGCGGCGAAGCTGGACCGCAGCCGCAGCCGGGGCGAGGTCGTCAAGGAGG
Source organism: Streptomyces sp. NPDC001492 (assembly GCF_053597275.1). NCBI lineage: Bacteria > Bacillati > Actinomycetota > Actinomycetes > Kitasatosporales > Streptomycetaceae > Streptomyces > Streptomyces sp. NPDC001492. The sequence continues at coordinate 35,794 of NZ_JBSFHW010000051.1, forward strand.
CCAGTATCTGGGTCGCCTTGACGGCGGTGATCCTGCTGACGGCGTCGGGAGAGTGGCAGTTCGCCCGGCTCGTCGGACTGGGCGACACTCCGATCGGAGACGCGGCCTGGGCCCTGCCCGTGGGCCTGGACGTGTACGCCATCACCGCGTTCCGCACGAAGCGCGACGTGCCGTTCGCCCTCGGGCTCATGGCGGCCACGAACATCACGTACCACGTGGCCGACATGACCGGCGCCGGGATGAACGTCGTCCACGGCAAGGCACACCCGAGCGTCTGGCTCATCGTCGTCGCGGTGATCGTCGTCATCGCCATCGTGTGGCGCGTCCACCGCCTCCTGGAGGACGGCCACGACGAGCCCGCCCCCGCACCCGCCGCGTCCGGTAACCCGGCCGGTGGCTCCCCCGCCGGGGCGTCCGCAGGCGGCACCGGTAACGGCTCTACCGGTAGCGGTAGGCCGACCGGTAACCGGACTTCTACCGGTACCGGTAAGCCGACCGGTAAAGCCGGGTCTACCGGTAGCGGTAACTCGGGTTCTACCGGTGGCACTTCCCGCACCGGTAGCGGCGGCCGCCCCCGTGGCGGTAAGGGCCCCGGCGACCGCCCTACAGCCGCGCAGCGGCAGGCCGTACGGGACCGCGCTACCGCGATCATCGCGGCGGGCGAGAAGCCCTCGCCTACCGCTCTCGCCGCCGAGTTCGGCGGCCTCGACCCCGAGTGGGTTCGCAACCAGATCCGCGCCGTCAGCGCCTGACGGCGCGGTCCGTACCGCCGCGGGCCGAGCCCGCTTTCTGCCCCCGACAGACGGCGGGCTCCACCCCGAGAAGGAGTCACTCGTGACCGAGATCAACACCGTGGGATCCCAGGACCTCACGCCCCTGCTGAACCTGAAAGTGCTGAGCACCTGGACGCTCGACCGGCAGGGCGTGCACAACATCGACCTGTCCACGTACGAGCGGGGGCTGGCCACCTTCCAGACGGCACTGCGCTCGCAGCACGTTGAGGGCGACCGCACGGGGATGCTGGGCTCCTGGCAGCGCGCCAGCCGGGCCCGGAAGGTCCTCAAGCCCTGGAAGAAGCTGGTCAAGACGCAGAGGGACGCGGCCGCGGCCGCCGAGGAACTGCGCGTCGCCTACGCCGACCACGTCGCCCTGGTCGCCGCGCTGCCCCAGCAGCGCCGGGACAAGGCGCTGGCCAAGCAGAACCGCAGGCAGGCCGCCGGCGCCCTGGCCTCCAAGTCGCTGCACAAGACGGCGGCGAACATGGCGCCGAGCGGCTCCGAGGACGAGGACAGTGGCGAAACTGCTGGTCAGGGGCCTGCTCCGGCCCAGTCCGGACAGATCCGGGGCATCAACGACCTGTTCCGTAAGGCCGGTTGATGCTCTCCTCCGCTGAACGCAGCCGGGCCAACCAGACCTCGCACTGGTCGGCCCGGCAGGCGGACCAGGTCGCTCGCGGCACTCGGGGGCTGGCCGCCTCCTGGTGGGAAAGCGCCAAGAGAACCGCAACTGACCAGGCACAACGCGGAAATGCGGAGGCCTGGGAGGGGTTGGTTCAGTACCTGGAGAGCTACTGCCAGCAGCACGGCCCGCGGCCCGACGAGAACAGCCGCAGCCTGGCCAACCACAACAAGCACTTCGGCGACCGGGTGGCGGCCGCCCGCACCCCGGGCGCCCGGGCCTCGATCTGGTGGGACCGGGCGCGCTCGATCGCCGCGAAAGCCGAACGGCAGGGCGACGAAGAGGCCTGGAACATCCTGTGCCGCTTCCTGGAGAACTACGCCCAGCACTACGCGCAGTAACCATCACCATCACCATCACCGCGACGGGCGGCCCGGATGGGGCCCCCAAGGCGGGCGTGCGGGCGCACGGGCGCGCGGGCGCGCGAGGATCCCCCATCCGGTCACTGTCTGTCAAGTAGGAGATTCCGTGGACGACGACAGGAATGTGCTCACATTCCGGCCCCGGAGCGGCGCTCCCCCCGGCCTGCCCCCGCTCCCCGGAGGCGCCCCGCCGCCTCCTCCGGCCCCACCCTCAACCCCCGGCGGAGCCACCCCGGCACCGCCCACCGCCCCGCCGCCCCCGGCCACCGCGCCGGACGGCGGGGCGGACCTCTTCCCGGCCCGCACACGCCGGTCGGCGGCCGACTCGCTGGCCGCCGCGACGGCCGGTCCCCCGGCGTTGCCCCCGGTCCCCGGCTCCGCCCCGGCCGGGACGGTCGCCCTCCGCTCGGAGGGAGGCGACGACGCCGAGGAGGACCCGCAGACCCCGGGCCTGGGAGCGCTGGGTCTGGCGGCCACGCTCGCCATCGCTCTGGCGGCGCTGCGCGGGACCGTGACGTTCGTGCAGGACTGGAACACCCGGCGCCTGGCCCGGGAGGCGGAGACCGCGCCGCTGCGCGAGGCCCGCCTCAAGCGGCAGGTAGCCGCCGAGGAAGCGGCCGCCAAGCTGGAGGGCATCAGCGGCAAGGCCGCCCAGCAGCGGGCCAAGCAGGTTCCCTCCAGCCAGGACTTCGGCCGCAAGTCCCTCAGCGGCGGCCGCGGTTCGCTCCTGGGCGGCGGCGGCCGCGGTGGCGGTGCCGGGTCCACCGGACCCGGCCGGAGTAACAAGTCCGGCTCAGGGGCTGGCTCGACGGGCCCCGGCGGCAACAAGGGACCCTCGGGCAAGTCGTCCTCGACGACACCGTCCCGCTCGACTTCCGGCAGCAGCAAGCCCGCCGGCGGATCCGGCAAGGGCGGGCCAGGCTCGAAGCCCGGCTCTTCCGGGCCGGGCTCGAAGGGCTCCGGCAAGGGCATCAAGTCCCCGAAGGACGGCAAGTCCCCCAGCTCGAACCCCTCCAGCCCTTCGCTGGAGCGGGCGCGCGGGCGGCAGCAGCGGGCCGCCGACCGGCAGGCAGCCCGCCTGGAGCGGCGCAAGGCCCGGCACGCCGCCGCCCTGGAAGACCGCTCCCGGGACCGCGCCGCCGGCCGTGACCGCAAGAACGCAGTGAAAGAGGCCCGGAGGGAGGCCAGGGCGAAGCGGGCGGAGGACCGTGCGAAGGAGAAGGAGGCCAAGAAGGAGGCCCGGGCCGCCGAGGACGCCGACCGCACCAAGCTCGGCGACGCCGTGGCCAAGACGGTCCGCAAGCGCCTCAAGAAGCGGCGCCGCAAGCTGGCCCCTCCGATCCTGACCACCGTCCCGCGCAAGAAGCGCAGGAAGAAGAAGTCCAAGCCCGGTAACCCTGCGGGCGCAGGCTCGAGTTCGGGAGCTGCCACCGGCTCGGCGAAGACACCGAAGGCGCCAACGGCCAAGAAGGGCCCGGGCTCGAAGAAGCCCCGGGTGAAGGTCAAGACCAGGAAGACCGGCAAGACCCGCCCCGGCAAGGGCACGGGCTCCTCCACCGGCCCGGGCACCGGCTCGACGAAGGCGCCGACCGGCAAGAAGGGCCCGGGCTCGAAGAAGCGGCCCCGCGTGAAGCTCAAGAAGCCCAAGACCAAGAAGACCTCGACCGGGACCGGTACGACGTCGTCGACCGGAAGCGGAACGGGGTCTCCTGGCAGCGGCTGGGAGTTCTGGACGCCCCCGCCCCGGGGCGAGCGCAAGAGCGCCGAGGACTCCATGCGCGACGCCGACCCCAACAGCCAGACGGTAGTGACCGCGGAACAGGTCTTCCCCTCGGGCTACCAGGCTCCCGCCCGGGAGCCGCTGACCACCGGTGCCCGGGGGCTCCCCTCGGGCACCAGCACCAGCACCAGGATCAAGAAGGAGGCGTCAGTGAGCGCATCCGGATCGTCCCTGCCCACCCTGCGCTCCATGGCGTCGTCCGAGCACATGACGGAGGTGACCCTCGACGACGTCCTCGGCAAGCTCGCCCAGTCCAAGACGCAGTGCCTGAAGACGTACGACGAGTGCGCCAGCCTCGCCGACAAGGCGGTGAAGCTGCGTGACCGGTTCCTCAAGCTCTCCGAGGAGCTCGCGCAGCGGCACAACGTGATCGGGCGCCTCACCTCCCGCGCGATGGCGCGGCTGGCGGAGTCCATGGACCTCATCAAGAAGAAGGCCCTGGAGATGCGCAAGAAGTCGCTCGTGGCCGCCGAGGCCGTCGAGACCGCGCACGACGAGATGCACGACGCCTACAAGCCCGTGCAGCAGGCCACCGCCGACGCGGGCCTGGTCATGCCGTCCGCCCGCATCCACAACGAGGACTGAGGACCATGAGCGAAATCGAGCCCTACAGGGCCCCCGCCGTGCCCGCCATCAGCACCGGCGGCGGGGTGCTGGGCTTCATGCGGCTCCTGGGCAGCATGGTCACCCTCGCCGGACAGGCCGTCGCCCTGAAGGAAATGACCCACCTCCTGAAGAGGCGCATGGAGAAGGACGCCGACGACCACGACAAGATCTCCGACATGTGCGCGGAGGCCGAGGTCGAGCCGTATTTCACGGGGCTGATCACCGACGCCGGAACGGCACTTCGGGAGGTGGCCAATGCCTCCGGTGAACTGGAGGACGCTGCCGACCAGTTGGTGACCAACGTCAAGGGCTTCAGCAGCGCCCACAAGACCGAATACCAAGGCATCTACGAAGCAGTCCAGGCGGCCAGGCGCCGCGGAATCCGGCAGGCAAAGCCCGGTTTCTACCGCACACGCTGACCGCTCCGCCACCAGGAAAAGCGCAGCACGACACCCGTCGGCCCTGACGATTCCCGCAGGGCCGACGGGCGCGAGGGGTCCGGCATTCCAGCCGGGCCCCTCCCCCTTTCCCCTCATTCCGCCCCGGCCACGGAGAACGAATTGACCACGACCGAGATCGAAAAGACTGACGCCGCCCCCGCGGCTGACGGGCGGCTGACCAAGAAAGGCGCCCGTCGCCTCGCCATCGTCGAGCGCCTCGCCTACGGCGCCGCCGGTACCTGGGCGGCCGCGGGCCCCATCATGGAAGTCCCCTGGTGGGCTCACGGTGCGACCGTCGCCGCCGGCGCTTTGACCGGCTGGCGGCTGTGGCGGCGCACCCGCGTCGGCGACGGACCGGGCCTGCTGGTCTCCACCTACCGGTCCCTGCCGGTGCTCGGCTGGTCCGGCAGCTACACCGCGGGCCTGCTCGCCCCGCATCTCCACTACCCCAACGGCTGGCCGATGCTGGCCGCCGCGACCTGGACGTCGGCGATGGCTTGGGCCGTCCCGCTCACCCGGTCGCTCGGCCTGCGCCGCGTCGTCGAGCAGCTGCCGGAGCAGGGCGCGGCCCTCGGTACCGTCCAGGGGCAGGTCGAGCCCGTGCCGAGCACGTACATCGGCCACCTCAAGCAGATGTGGGCCCTGTCGTCCGAGACCGGCGACACGACGCTGGAGAAGATCCACCAGTTCCAGCCCGACGAGCCCGACTTCGAGTGCTACATCCTCGCCCCGCCCGGGCAGGCCGTCCCCGGCTCGGTCTCCAAGCGCAACGTCGCGGCCGTCTTCGACGTCCCGGAGGCCGCCGTGGACATCACCCCGGTCGACGGCTACGGGCCAGGCCGCCTCTACCTCCGCGTCGCCCCCAACAAGGCGAAGCGGGAAGCCGAGACGCGCTCCGCACAGGAAGGCCTCGTCCAGCTCTGGGCAGACCGGGTCTCCGGCCCGGGCGGCGCGGCCCCCGGGATGAACCTGATCGACTTCAAGGTCAGCGACGAACGAGACCGCGTCCGCATCCTCGTCGAAGCCGAGGACGGCGAGCTGATCAACCTGCCCCGCCTCAAGCTCGCCCGGGCCCTCCAGATGGACGACCCCGAACTCCTCATGATCGAGACCGACGGCCTCAGCCGCGGCGTGGTCACCATCTACAAGGAACACCCGCTCATCAACATCCGCGAGGCCACCGCCGAGGACCTCACGATGGGCCCGGACGGACTGGTCACCGTCGGCCTGCGGCACGACGGACGCCCGTTCAAGATGCCGCTGTACGACCCGGAGATGGGAGCCCTCACCGACCTCGCGGTCGGCGCCATGGGCTCGGGCAAGAGCGTCTTCCTGCTCACCGTCCTCATCGCCGAGCGCCTGAGCGGCGTGATCTCCCTCGTGGCCGACGCCCAATCCGGCATGTCGCTCCCCGAAGCGAAGGGCAGGGTCTACCACTTCGGGGCGGGCGTCGCCGCCATGGGCGCCACGCTCGCCGCCGCCTGCGCCGTGGCCGACTACCGCGAGCAGGTCAGCTCCGCCAAGGGCTGGGGCTCCTTCAAGCTCAACGAACCCTGGCGCCTGGCGAACGTCACCCTCGACGAGATCAACATGGTGCTCGGCGAACAGGCCCTGGTCCCGCCGGAGTTCCGCAAGTGGATCACGGGCATGATCGCCCGACTCCAGCAGACCGGCCGGAAGTTCGGCTTCGGCATCCGATTCGCGGGCCAGTCGATCCACGTCACCGACCTCGGCGACGCCGAGAAGATCCGCGCGAATGCAAAGCAGGGCACGGTCTGGATGGGCCGGGTCAACTCCACCATGACGCAGTCGATGGCCGCCGACATGGTCACCGACGGCACCGAGATCACCCCGATCCGCCGGTTCTTCGGCTCGATCTCCGAAGAACTGGAAGCAGCCTGGGACGGCCGGGACGTCCCGCCCGGACCGATCACGGCGGGCATGGCCTGGGGCCTCCAGGGCGGCCGGGCCATCCTGATGCGGGTCTTCAAGGCCCTCAAGAAGGACCGGACTTACCCGCACCTCATCAAGCTGTTCGAGACGCAGCCGGTCATCCCCGGCTTCACTCCCGAGGAAGACCGCATCTTCCAGGCCGCCTACGCCCAGGCCCTCGCCGACGCCGAGCGCTTCCTTGCCGGTGAAGAGGACAGCGACGACGAGGACGAAGAGGGCGGCAGCCGCCGGCGCAAGAAGAAGACGAAGAAGGCCATCACTTCGGGGCCCACGGTCACCGCCGCCCCCAAGACGCTGCGAGACAAGATCCTCGACGCCCTCGACGACGGCGAAGTCCGCCTCACCAGGGACATCCGCCGAGCCGTCGGAGTCGGCACCGAGGACGGCCCGGCCGCCGGATCCGTCGACACCGCCCTTGGCCGCCTCGCCGCCGAAGGCCTGATCGTCAGCACCGGCCACGGCAAATGGCAGCTCATCCCGGACCAGCCCGACGAGGACCCCGAGTCCTGACCCGCCATGGGGCGGCCGCACCCGGCCGCCCCTCCTCCCCGAACACCCACGCAGGGCCGACCGCGCCCATCACGACCGGTCGGCCCCGCCACTCCCCCAGACACGAAGGAGCACAACAAGTGGAGCACAGCGACACCCAGCGCACCGTCAAGACCGCCAACTGGCAGCCGATGAGCGACGAACTCGCCGAGGCGACAGCCCGAGAGATCATCCGCAACGCACTCCACGGAGAAGAGCGCGTGTCGACCGCGCCCGTCCGCCAGCCCGACCACCGCATCGTCCCGGCCTGGGCCCTCGGCGTCGCCGTCGCCTCCATCGGCGTTGGCGCCGGCATCACGGGCCTCGGCTGCGGCGTCTGGCTGGCCTGCAAGGGCTTCGCCGCCGTCTCCCTGATGTCCGTCCTCTTCGTGACGCTGCCCATCGCCGCGGTGGCCGCCGTGGTCGTCGCCGTCAGCTCCGCAATCCGCGCCGCCAAGGCCACGCACACCGAGCACCACCACAACTACAACGGCGACGTCTACCAGGACAACAGCCAGCACAGCAGCAAGAACAACGGGCTGATCGCCCACACCAAGAACGACCAGCGACGCGGCTGAAGAGGGGATCTGCTGTGACCAAGCCCTTGAACGTCTTAACGGCCGTCCTTGAGGCGCACGGAAAGAGCTGCGCCTGCCGCGGAAGCTGCGGCACCGAACACAGCGGCCTACGGTGCGACGCCACCCACAGCGGCAAGGGCAAGCCACTGCTCGCCGCTCCGCAGTACCCGAACGCAAGCGATACCCAGAACGCGGCCGCGCCGTTCACGGACCTACGCCCGTGGTGCTGGAAGTGCTGGAACAACGCCCTCGCGCGTGAGCGGGAGCGCGCCGCCGACCTGCGACGCCGCCAACTGGAAGAGGGACAGGTCAGTCTCTTCGATGTTGACCGGGAGTCCGCCGCGTGACCGACATCAACCGCCGCCTGGACGCGGCCACCGCCAACGTCCTCGCGGAGATCTCCCGTACGGACGCGAAAAGCGGAGTCCTGCTCACGGCCTTCTCGCTCCCCCTGGCCGCACTGGTCGCCGCGATCCCCGGCCGGACCCTGCCCGGGGCTTCCGGCCTCCTGGTCGGCGCCGGCACCGTCGGCCTCCTCGTGGCGATGCTCGTCGTCCTCTCCGTGGTTCGGCCACGCCTCGCCGGGGCCGCCCGCGGCTCATACCTCTACTGGTCGCTGTGCACCGCCGAAGAGCTGGTGGCGGACCTGGAGGTGCCGAAGAATCAAGCCGAACACGTCATCCACCTATCGAGGATCGCCAAGCGCAAGTACCTCGGACTTCGGGTCGCTGGCGACATCACCGGCGTCTCACTGGTGGTCCTCGCGGCTGCACTGCTGGTCGCCCTGCTGTAACACCGCTACTTCATCGGCACGCGGGACACATACAAAGGCGGGCCCCATCCTTCGGGATGGGGCCCGCCTTTGTGCTTTCCGAGAGGGCTACGCGACCGATACCTCGTCCTCGCCCTGCGGCGCTCCTTCCGTCGACGCTTCGATCGCGGCCGGGGCGTCGAATGCAACCGGGATACCGGCAGCCGAAGAGAGGACTTCGATCAACGACTTCACCGCGCTGCGTGCCCGTTCAGGGTCATGCTGCACGGCGGCCTCCACGGTCTGCGCGTCGAAGGTCTTGGCCGCCTTGGTGAGTGCCTTCAGTATCTTCACGGGGTCGGTTCCCGGCACCGAAGGCGTGGTGTCTTCCAGGGAAGCGAGGTAGGCGAGCACGGCCTCCTCGGTCTTCCCCTTGTGTCCGGCGGCGGCCTTGGGGAGTGCCTCCACGGCGCCCTGGACGAGTGCGGCCGTTACCTCCGCACCCTTGACCTTCAGCAGCCCCAGGTACAGGTAGACCGCCGCTTGTACGTTGTGTTCCTCGACCAGCGGGACCAGCGCCCAGGCCTGCCCGTACCCGAGCTTCCTGGAAACAATTGTTTCCAAACCCCCGCCCGGCTTCGCCTGGAACAGCGCCTCGGCCACACGCCAGGTGCGGATCAGCTTGCCCGCGTACTGCGGCGTGATGTCCCACTTGGCCTGCGTGTACTCCTCGAAGGTCTCGAACTGCGCCCGGTACAGCCGGGCATCTCGCACCACCTGGAGTGCCTTGCCCGCAGCCCAAAAGGCGAAGCGCAGGTTCTCGATCGCGCTCTCGCACTTGAGCAGCATGTCCTGCTCCTGGGCGATGAGCGCCGGGGTATCGGTGAGTTGCTTGGTAGGGAGCTTCGTAGAGTCGCCGAGCGCGCGCGCCAGCTCGACCGCGTTGTCCGGGCGCCCGGGGGCTGTGGGCGCCCCGCCTGTGCTGATAGCCCTGCCCATCAGAGCATCTGCTCCATCGTCAGGGCCACGCGCATGAAGTCCTCCCGCGCGTTCAGGGCCGTGCCGGACATCTTGTACTCGGTCACCAGAGTGCCGTTCTCGTAGGCATGCTCGTGGATCGTGTAACGGCGGATCGGGTCGGCGACGCGCGGGTAGTTCCGCTCGTCGATCCACTCCTTCACCTTGTCCAGCTGCTTCTCAGCCTTGTCCTTGCCGGGGTCGTGCATGTTGATCACGACCAGGAAGGGGATGTTCCTCGGCTTGAGGACGCGTTCGATGGTGAACTCGCACTCATCCCAAGTGATCTTCGACGGGGTGATCGGGACGATAGCGAGGTCCGCCACGTCGAGCACTTCGCGCAGCGCGTCGGCTGTCCGACTTTCGCCCAACGGGTCTGCACCCCACTCGGCATCGGGGTCGACATCCAGGAAGCCGGGGGTGTCAACGATGATGCGGCGTCGCGCTGGGTCCTCCATGACGCTCGGCAGGATGTCGAGCTTGCTCTTGGTGACGACGTAGTCGAAGGGCAAGGCCTCCTCGCGAACGCCTGCGCACCACTTCTCCAGGGAGCCCTGAACGTCGATGCCCGCTGCGACGATGGGGGCGGACGCGGACTCGTCTCCGTTGGACAGCACTGCCGATCGGCCGGCGCATGCGGCGGTGTTGACCGCGATGGTGGTCTTGCCTGCGCCACCCTTCTGCTGAATGACGACGATCACCTTCGCCGTCCTGCCAACTGCTCTGGCGGCTGTGTCAGTGGCCGCTTGGAGCGTTGCGGATGTGCTCATTCCATGCCTTCCGTTTCCGTGGTTTCACCGCGGGTGCGGCTACTCGGATCGCGCACAGCTTGCCAGACATTCGCGGGGGTGGGAGTCACCCCGGGGTTACGTGTGCATGAGGGCCTGAGTGTTCGACGTGTAATCGAACGGAGTGGAAACTATTGTTTCGGCTTCGCCTGGCGTTGCCGCAGTGTCGCACGTCGAGCATTGAGGGCAGCGTCGGGCGTTCGCGTGTGGCCATTGCGTCACGCGAAAAGAGCTGGCAACTCGCGGGGTGCACGCGAAATCTGTTGTGGATGAGTCGTTAGGGTCGATGAGGATGGATCATGTCCGGCCGCCGTTGACCACTGACGGAGGGATTGGGGGCAGGGTCCCTGATCCCGTCGGTGGGACCGGCGTGCCGGGACAGGTCGGCACCTTGAGCCCTGGCACCACCACGGGGGAGGACGCTCTTGAGTACTGGGGGAGTGGAGCAGCCGCTTCACGCGGACGAGGGGAATCGCGATGACGCAACTGAGCAGGCACGGGAAGACGGCGCTCGAATACTGGCAGACGTACCGGCCGACGGCCCTGGCGGAGCTGGGGAACGAGAAGCAGCAGACGGAGTTCTTCCACGCCTTGGATCTGCGGGTGACGGAGCAGATCGGGACCTTGACGCAGGACCTGCTCCAGCAGCTTCCGGCGGACGAGCGGGCGGCGGCACGGCGGGCGACGCGCTCGCGGGCGCAGGAGATGGTGTACGCCGAGCTGATCTGGCTGGAGAAGGAGCCGGGGACCGAGCACCGGGAGATGTGAGCCCGCCCCCGCGGTTCGAGCCGCGGGGACAGCGGGACCTCGCCCCGTCAGGGCAGGGGGAGCGGGCCCGCGCGAACCTGGCGGCCCTGGAGCTGCTGCGGGCCCTGGAGGAGGAGCAGCGCCCGGCGGCTGCCGAGGAACAGCGGGTGCTGGCCCGGTGGTCGGGCTGGGGTGCGCTGCCGCTCATCTTCGAGCCGCGGCCGGCGCGTGCGGCCTACGATGACGACGCCGCTCACGAGCGGGCGGTGAACCGCTGGGACGCCCTCGGTGACGTCCGTGAGAAGGTGCGGGCGCTGCTCTCGGACAGCGAGTGGGGGGACGCCCGCCGCAACACCCTCAACGCCCACTACACCGACGGCGACCTGGTGCAGGCCGTGTGGGGTGCGGTGCGCAAGCTCGGCTTCCAGGGCGGTCAGGTCCTCGAACCGGGCTCCGGTAGCGGCAACTTCATCGGCCTCGCCCCCACGCTGCTGCGCGGGGTGCGGATGACCGGCGTGGAGGTCGAGCGGAACACCGCCGCCATCTCCCGCTACCTGTACCCGGATGCCGACATCATCACCAGCGGCCTGGAAGAGGTGCCGCTCGCCGACGGCGGGTTCGACGCCGTGGTCGGCAACGTCCCCTACGGCCGCTACAAGCGGTTCGACAAGGTCCACAACCCCGACCTGAAGCTGTCGATCCACGACCACTTCGTCCTCAAGTCGCTGTACGCCACCCGCCCCGGCGGCATCGTCGCCCTGATCACCAGCCGGTACACGCTGGACGCCGAGGACTCCTCCGCCCGTGAGCGGATGTACGAGCTCGGCGACCTGGTGGGCGCGGTGCGTCTGCCCGCCCGCGCCCACCAGGCGGCCGCCGGGACCGGAGTGGTCACCGACGTGCTGTTCCTGCGGCGGCGCGCCGAGGGGGAGGAGCCGGGCGATGACACCTGGCTGACCTCCCGCAAACAGGTACTGCCCGGTCGGCCCGAAGAGCTGGCCGTCAACGCCTACTTCGGCGCCCACCCCGAGTACGTGCTGGGCGACCTGCACGCGAAGATCGGGCAGTTCGGTCCCGAGGTCACGGTCACCGACCGGGGGGAGAACTCCCCGGCCGCCGAACTGGAGGCGGCCGCGGCCGCCATCGCCGTGGAGGCGGAGGCCGCCGGCCTGACGGCCGCGGCCGCCACCGCGACGCAGACGCGGAACGTACAGACGGTGGTCTACGGCGGCACGGAAGGCGCGCTGGGCCTGGACGAGGCGGGCAACCCGACCATCGTCGACGACGGCCGCGCCGTCCCGCTGGAGGTCCACCCCGACCAGCGCGACAAGCTCGTCCAGCTGATCCGCCTGAAGGGCATGACACAGGCCCTGTACGAGGCGGAGGCCGCCACCGCCGAGCCCGGCGAGACGCCCGAACTGGCCCGGCTGCGCGCCGAACTGCGCATGGCCTACCGGGACTACCGCAAGAGCAACCCGCCGCTGTCCAAGCCGCGCCAGCCCTTCATCTTCACCCCGAAGGAGGCCAAGGAACGGGCCGAACGGGAGGGCCTGGCGGCCGTCCCGGAAGTCTGGAAGCAGCGCACCGCCTACGCCTGGATCGACGACGACCCCGACGCCTCCTTCCTGTTCGGCCTGGAGGAGTGGGACGACAAGACCAACACGGCCACCGAGCAGCAGGTGCTGCTCTCCCGTGTCCTGGAGCCCCGCCGCCTGCCGACCCGCGCGAAGACGGCCGAGGACGCCATCGCGCTGGCCATGGAGTGGGACGGCGGCCGCCTCGACATGTGGCGCGTGGCCAGCCTCCTCGGCATCGACCAGGAGGAGGCGGCCGCCCAGTGCGCGGACGCCGGGCTCGCCTTCCGTGACCCGGGCCAGTCCACGGACCAGGGCGACGTCTGGGAGCCGCGCCACCGCTACCTGTCCGGCAACGTCCGCACCAAGCTCGCCGAGGCCACGGCCCGGGCCAAGACCGACCCGTCGTACGCGGGCAACGTCGCCGCCCTGGAACGGGTGCAGCCCGAGGACCTGGCGCCGTCCGAGATCAAAGCGAAGATCGGTGCGCCGTGGATCCCGGTCGACGTCTACGACGAGTTCCTGCGCCATCTCGGCTTCGACGACGCGAAGGTGTTGCACGCGGGCGGCACCATCTGGGAGGTCCGCGGCGCCAAGATCGGGGACCTGGCCCGCACCGAGTGGGGGACACCGGCCCGGCCTACGCAGGCGCTGTTCGAGGCCCTGCTGCGGCAGACGGACTCCACGATCCGGGTGACGTGGACCGACCGCGAGGGCAAGACCTACGTCGACCAGGACGCCACCGACGCCGCACAGGAGAAGGCCCGGCTGATCGCCGAGACCTTCGAGGACTGGGTGTGGGCGGACAAGGGTCGCGCCGAACAGCTCGCCAAGCTCTACAACGAGCAGTTCAACAACCTGGTCCTGCCTGACTACTCCGACCTGCCGCTCACCCTGCCCGGCCTGATCTCCGACTGGGAGATGCGGCCGCACCAGAACGCGGCGATCCGCCGGATCGTCAACGAGCCGACCGCGATGCTCGCCCACGTCGTCGGCGCGGGCAAGACGGCCACCATGGCGGCCGGCGCGATGGAGCTGCGCCGTACCGGGCTGGCCAAGAAGCCCGCGTTCGTGGTGCCCAACCACATGCTCAAGCAGTGGAGCAGGGAGTTCCGCGAGCTCTACCCGAACGCCCGCATTCTGGCGATCAGCGCGAGCGACCTGAGCAAGAAGCGCCGCGGCAAGTTCATGGCCCGCATCGCCGGTGGCGAGTGGGACGCGGTGGTCCTCACCCATGAGGCCTTCAACCGGGTCCCGCTGCGGCCCGAGACGCAGCGCGCCTACCTAGATCAGGAAATGGCGTCCCTGCGCGAGCAGCTGGACCGGGCGGCCGAGGCGGGGATGGACTCCCGCACGGTCAAGCAGATCGAGAACACCCTCGCCAACGCCGAGGCGAACCTCCAGCAGCAGATCGAGTCGATGTCCGACGAGATCGGCGTCTTCCTCGAAGACACCGGCATCGACTACCTGTTCGTCGACGAGGCGCATGAGTACAAGAACCTGCGCACCGTCTCGGCGATCCCCGGCGCCGCCATCGAGGGCTCGGCGAAGGCCACCAAGTTGCACATGGTGGTGTCCTGGCTGCGCGACACCACCGAGTCCGACCGCGTGGCCTGCTTCGCCACCGGCACCTGGCCCGCCAACAGCGTCACGGAGATGTACGTCCTCCAGCGCTTCCTGGCCCCGAGCCTGCTCAATGAGCTGAACTTGCACGCCTTCGACAACTGGGCGGCCACCTTCGGTGAGGTCGTCGCCCAGCTGGAGCCCGACCCGAAGGGCAACGGCTACAAGTACAAGGCCCGGTTCTCCCGGTTCTTCAACGTGCCCGAGCTGCTGGCCGGTTACCGCACCTTCGCCGACGTGCAGCTCGCCGAGGACCTGAACCTGCCCACCCCGCCGGTCCGGGAGGTCGAGGGCCAGCGAGGGGAGCGGATTCTCATACCGCCCGCCCCGGCGCAGCGGGAGTTCATCAAGCGGCTGCCTCACCAGCCGTGGGTGAACAAGCCCGGCGGCGTACTGAAGGCGCTCGGCGAGGGACTGCGCGCCTCCCTCGACCTCAGCCTGGTCGACGCCTCCGACATCCTGCGTGAGCTCGGTGAACAGGGCAACGCCGGGAGCAAGGACCTCGGCAGCAAGCTGCCGTACGCGGCGGAGAAGATCGTCGAGATCTGGCAGGAGACGAAGGACACCGTCTACCCGGTCTCCAAGGACGACCCGACCCCGCAGCCTTTGCCCGGCGGCCTTCAGCTCGTGTTCCTCGACGAGGGCACCCCCGGCAGCACCGCCAAGCACGGCGCCGACCTGTACGCGGACTTGCGGGACGAACTGGTCGAGCGGGGCATGCCGAGGGAGTCCATCCGCTTCGTCCACGAGGCGAACACCGACCGCAAGAAGGAGAAGCTGTTCGCCGACTGCCGGTCCGGACGGGTCTCCGTCTTGATCGGGTCCACGGCCAAGATGGGCACCGGGACCAACATCCAGGACCGGGCGGTGGCCCTGCACCACCTGTCCTATCCGTGGCGGCCGGCGGACATGGCGCAGCGCGACGGCCGTATCGAGCGGCGTGGCAACCTCAACGTGCCGTGGGTCGACGGCACTGCGGACGACGTCCGGATCCTCTACTACATCACCGAGCGCACCTTCGACGAGTTCCGGCTGACCACGCTGGCCCGCAAGGCCCGCTTCATCGGTCAGATCCAGCGCCGCGACTTCAACCTGCGCGAGATCGAGGACATCGGCGCCGAGGCCATCAACCTCGGCATGCTTTCCGCCCTGGCCTCCGGTGACCCGGCCATCCTCCAGCTCGCCGAGGCGACCGCCGAACGCGCTCGCCTTCAGGGCCTGGCCCGCAGCTGGGACCGGCAGCAGGACGCGAGGGCCGAACAGCTCAAGGATCTCGACGACTTCCTGAGCAAGGCGAGCACCGCCGTGGAGGGGATGCGCGCGGCGCTGCCCCAGCGGCGCCCCACCAACGGCGACGCCTTCAAGATGACCGTGGAGGACGCGACCTACCGCAGCCGCGAGGAGGCCGCCAACGCCCTGGGCGCCTGCATGGTCAAGGTCGCCCGTGACCAGTCTCTGCGGCCCGGGCAGCGCGTCCCGATCGGCACCCTGGGCAACCTCGACTTCCACGGCGAGATCGCCTTCGACCACGCAGGCCGCCGCCAACTGCGCCTGCGCTTCGACTGGGGGCACGTCCCCCCGCTCGGACAGCGCGACGACCGGGCCCAATGGCAGGCCTCCAGCGTGACGCAGGCCAACGGCCGTGGCGCCATCCAGTCCCTGGAAACCTTCCTCAACCGCCTTGCCGAGGACCTCGACAAGCTCGACAAGTCACGTTCCGCGCAGACCGGCAACCGCGACAAGATTGCCGCCAACCTGCGCGACAAGGACGCGAACCCCTACCGGATGCACGCACGGTCCAAGGAGCGCGAGGAACGCGCCCTGGGCAAGCTGGTCGTCCTCAACGAGAAGCACGCCGCCCTCGTCGAGCGGGCGGAGCGCGTCGTCGGCGTGAACGAGGAGAAGGAAGCCGAGCTCAACGAGGAACTGGTCGCCCTGCGCGAGGAGATCGCCGGGCTGCGCCAGATCATCGCCGACGAGCACGTCGTACAGGACGAGGCCCGGGCCCTGGCGCGCGGTGAGGTCCGCACGGACTCCGACACGGGCACAGCGACCCTCGAGGAAGCGGCCACGGCCGCCGAGGACAACGAGAGTGAGGCGCAGGCCGCCACCGGGCAGGCGGACACGCCCGCTCCGGCGCCGGCCACCGGGCCGCCGCCCGCCCCAGGAGAGGCGGCCGCCGCTGCGGCAGCGGCACCCGACGGCGCGACGGACACCAACGACGGGCAGACAGACGGGCAGGCCGACCAGGACCCCGTGCCCGTCCAGCCCACCGAGGCAGCGCCGGAGCCGCCCGCCCCGTCCCTGACCGATCCGGGCGTGTGGGAGGAGGCCGTACAGGCCTACACCGCGGCGGCCCTCGCCGATCCGCAGATAGCCCAGGCTGCACAGGCCAACGCCGCACGGGCCTCCACCGCGGCGGCCCTCGCCGATCCGCAGATCGCCCAGGCCAACGCCGTCAACGACTTCACGGTGGCCATGGCCTCCTGGTTCCGGGGCTATGTCACCGAGCAGTGGGACAACGTGCCCGTCGGCGAGTGGCCGACCTGGGTGCTCGCCTACCGGCGCGAGGGTGACGACGCCGTACGGGCGAGGAACGCCCTGCACGCCGAGGTCGCAGGCCCGGTGTACGCGCAGCTGCGGCAACCGGTGCAGGAGGAAGCCCCGGAGGCGCCCGCGGCCACCGCCACCGATGCGGAGACCTCAGCACCGGCTGCGGCCGAAGAACAGGCGCCCGCAGCAGAATCGGCTCCCGCAACCGAGGGGGAGACCCCCGAGCCTGCCCCGGCAGAGACTGAGCCGGAGACCACGGGCGCCGAGCAGACGACCTTGCAGGGCCTCCTCGACGGCTTCGGCGGCCGCGTGACGGTCGGGCACGTCGGCGGCCCGCAGCCGACGCCCCGCACCGACCACCCCGCAGGGTGGGCGATCATGGCACTGCTGAACGAGCAGCAGGTCAAGGAACTGGCCAGCGCATACGCCGTGGACAGGCAACCGCCCTCCCCGGAACCGGGCTGGGAGCCGACCGAGCGGGTACGCGAGTGGATCGCCGAACAGCGGCAGAACCCCACGACCGCCTGGTACGCCTCACCCAGCCTCGACCTGCCGCCGCGCCTGCGGGGCAACGGCGACGTGCGCCTGTCGACCGGAGCCGACGGCATCACCATCGAGCAGGGCAGTGAGACGACCGCACTGATCCAGTGGGCGGAGCTCCCCGCTTGGATTGAGGCTGCCGTCGCGTACGACGAGGCCAACCGGCCCGCCACTGCACCCCGTTGGGAGCACGGGCGTCTGGACCGCGAGCTCCACTTCGTCAGTGAAGGTACTGGTGCCTTCCGCACGGCACTCGCGCACCTGCGCGTAGCCCTGTGGAAGATGGAGCCGCCGAGCGAGGACCAACTCGCCGCCGCTCGTGAGCGGTTCGGGCCCCAGCCGGAGGCGGCGGAGGCGGAGCAGCACACGGCGCCCTCTCCTGAGATGGCCCGGTGCGCGGCGGTTCTGCGGTACTACGAACCGCTGCTGCGGCGCCACAAGCTGTCCGGCAAGGACGTCGTGGCCTACATCGACCAGCCCGGCGTCGGCTACTCCTACGACCCGAACAACCCGCTCCTTGACCTGGTGCACGAGATCGGCAAGGTAGGGGAGCGCGTCGGCGGCAGCTTCCGCCGCAGCTACCACGAGTGGGTCCACTACCAGGTCGGCGAACGGCGCCAGCAGCAGAGCGACCAGCTGACCCACCTGAGCATCGACCTGCTGACGCTCCACGGCGGCAATACGGAGCCGCTGTTCACGGTCGACCTGGAGGCGATCCTCGCCGCCCCGCCCGGCACCGTCATCGAGCTGGAGCCCGAGGCGCAGATCGAGGCCGCCGAAGCGGCAGCCGCCCGCATCAGGATCCTCCACGACGCCGAGGGCACCGAGGTCCGCAACACCCCTCGCGGGGGAGACCAGCGCATCCGCGACGCGCTGCACGACATGGACTTCAGGTGGTCGCGCAAGCAGCAGAAGTGGTACCAGCAGCGCGACACTCCCTTCGAGGACCGCGAGGCCGCCGTACAGGGCCTGCGCGCGGCCTTCGACGAGATCGGCGTCCCCTACACCTACGACGGGCCCGAACCCGAGACGGAGCCGGAGGAGCCCGGCAGCAGCCCGCAGGAAACCCCGAGCGAATCCCCGGCAGGCACGGCGGCCGCCGAGCCCGACCAGCCAGCGCAGGACGAACAGGCCCCGCCGCAGGAACAGCCGGACGACGTCCCGCCGGCCGACGACACGGCCGAGGAAGACGAATCCGCCGACCAGCTCGACCTGTTCG
Source organism: Streptomyces sp. NPDC001492 (assembly GCF_053597275.1). Lineage (NCBI taxonomy): Bacteria > Bacillati > Actinomycetota > Actinomycetes > Kitasatosporales > Streptomycetaceae > Streptomyces > Streptomyces sp. NPDC001492. The sequence goes on from NZ_JBSFHW010000051.1 coordinate 54,311, forward strand.
GCGCCGAGACCGCCACGGACACCTCCGAGGACGAGCCGCCCGGCGGGCAGGGGGAGACGGCGGCGGACACCCCGCCGCCCGCCCCCGAACCGGCGCAGGAGACCGGGACGGACGAGCCGGAGACGGCCGCCGAGGACGAGGAGACGGAGGAGGAAGAGCAGACCGACGCCCCGGCCGAGGGCGCCGTCGACGAGGTGGCCGTCCAGACACCGCACGGGCCCGGCATCGTCATCGGCAGCGACGACAACGGCCTGGTGCTTGTCACCACCGCGGCGGGCACCCGGGTCTACGAGGACAGCGAGATCGAGTGGCCCGACGACGTCGCCAAGCCGGAGGGGAACCCGGAGCACGCGGCCAAGGCACGGCAGAACGAAGCCGACGCCGAACAAGCGGCCACCAGCGACGGCATCGAGCTGCGCCACACCAACGGCACCCGGCTGGTCGACCTCGACGTGGAGGCCGGACACGGCACCATCGTCGACACCGACGGCGCAGTCGTCGGCTGGGTCCGCGCGAGGATCGGCGACGACCACCGACGCTACTGGTGGGGCCAGGACTCGCGCGGCGGGACGCCCACCGGCCCGTTCCACGAATCCCTGCCGGTCACCGCGGGCGTCCCGGCCATCCGCGCCGCCGAACTCGTGCGCACCACGATGCCGTTGGCGACCCGGCCGGAGAACCCCGTCCCCATCCCGGCCGAATCGGCAGCCCGCGAAGTACGGCTGACCACGGCGCAGGTCCGGGAGCTGTCGGAGCTCCCCCTCACCGGCACCTACTCGGACGGCAGCCCGATCGAGCCTCCCGAGTGGGTCAGCAGCCACCGCAGGTACGTCCTCACGGTCGCCCAGATGCAGGCGCTCGGGGAGGCGGCCCAGGAAGCCGCCGATGCCCTGCCCGGCGCCACAGGCGCGGAGCGGCGCACCCTCCGGGTGCTGCGCAACGCGGTTGAGCGCTTCGACTTCGAGGCGTACGACACCGCCCGGTGTGAGGCCAGCCTGTTGCCGATCGGTGAAGTCGACCCGTACGTCGGGCCGTACCAGCCGCCGACACGCACGCAGGCGGCACCGCAGGAGGAGACCGGCCCGGCCGAGCAGGAGACCGCCACCGAGCAGACGGCGATCGACGACCCGGAGATGTCCGCCGCCGAGAACACCGACGTCCCGCAGGATCCGGCGCCCGCCGCCGACGCCCCGGCCGAAGAGGAGGAACAGCCGCAGGAGACCGTGGCCGCCGAGCCGGAGACCGGCACGGCCAGCCCGCCGGATCCTGCACCCCAGACGGCTCCGGCACCCGCCCCGGCGGCCGCCGCTGAGCCGGACGTGGAGTCTGCCCCAGCGGACGACGGCCAGCTTGGTCTGTTCCCCGAGGAGACACCGGACCCGGCGCCCACGACACGGCGGCGCGGCCGCAGCCGCAGCCGTCGGGCCGAGGGGGAACCCGCGGCCCCGCCCGGCACGGAGGGGGCGCCGGACCGCGGCCGCCTGGGCGTGTACGGCCATGCCGGGCACGGCGACTGCGACCGCTGCGGCACCCCCGCCGACCGGTACACCGTGGTCTGGCACTGGCTCAGCTCGGAGGAGACCCACGGCTCCATGGCCGCCGAGTGCGGGTCCTGCGTCGAACTGACCGTGGGCGTCTCCGCCTCGCAGGCCTCCCACCTCGCCGACGTCGCCGAAGCTCGCCGCGGCGGCCGGCGCATCCTGCCGCGCCGCTTCGAGCCGAGGCACGACGTCGTCAGCCACCGCACCGCCGACAACGAGTGGACGGCCGTCCACCTGCCCACCAACAAGCGGTACCGCATGGCGAAGGAGGCCGAGAGCGGCTACCGCGGGTTCGTGCTGCGCGACCTGTTCGGCGTCTCCTACGGCACCGGCATCGGGTCGACGGACGCGGACGAACTCGCCGAGCGGGCGGCGCTGGGCCGCACGGCGGAGACCCATCCGAACTCCAGCGACGACTGGGTGCTGTTCAGCTACCGCTCGAACGCGAGCAAGGTCGCCCTGCACTGGGGCGAGACGCTCACGTCCCGCGGGGACGGCCCGCGGATGAGCGGCCCGTACGAGCACGGCCCGCGCTGGGACCTGACCATCGGGGAGGCCGCGTACGTCGTCGAGATGGTCTACCAGCCGGGCCAGCCCGGCGACGACGGTCACCGCCTCCTCGTCACCGGCCCGGACCAGGCGCAGGCCCGCTACGAACACTGGGACGGCGTGCTGGAGTGGGCCCGCGAACACGCCCGCGAGACCGAGGCACTCGCACCCGCCCCGCAGGCCCTGGCGGAACCGGTGCAGACCGAACAGCAGCAGGAACCGACCGTGGACAAGGGGGAGACGGTCATGGCGCAGGAGACGGCTGAGCCCGCCGCACCCGCAGACAGCAGCGAACCGGCCGCGCAGAACGGCGACGACACGACGGAGACGGAGGACGCCGTAGAGATCGAGGACCCGCCGGAGCCCCAGCCCTACAGCGTGGTCGCACCGCTCGCCGCGGACGAGGCCTACCAGCTGCACATGTTCGGCATGGACGGCCGGGCACCGGACCGAGGCGAACTCCGGTACGGCGACGGCACGGTGGCCACCGTGCAGCAGTCCGCCGGCGGACAGTGGTTCGGCCGTATCACCCTGGACGGCCAGCCCGCCGACGTCACGAACCTCGCCAACAGCCCGCAGGAGGCGGCGGACCGGGCCGCGATCCTGTTCTCCACGCTCACCGGCACGGCGTACGGGGCACCGCCCGCCGCTGCCCTCGGCGAGGGTGCCCTGGCCCGGGCCGAAGTGCTGCGGGGCGAGCTCCAGGTCAGCGCCCGCTGGCATATCGGCGCGCTCACCTCTGCGGCCGCCCGCGTCTGGCCGCAGGATCCCGCACACCCCCAACTACGGGCGATGACCGACGCCCTCCGCGGCATGACGGAGGCCCCGTCGGCACGGCACAACTCCCGGCAGATGACTGCGGCGTTGGACGCCGTTGAGCAGCAGGCCGCGGCCTGGCGCCACGCGCTCCCCGACGACGTCGGAAGCGCCGAGCGGCAGCTGCTCGCCTACCCGCTCGCCCTCCTCGTTCACGACGTCCGCCGTCTCCAGACCCGTCTTCAGCGCACCCTGGAGGCGGTCCGTGCCGAGCGGGCCGCGGCCGCGGAACCGGCTCCCGCACCGCAGGCCGAGCAGACACCCGAGGCTCCGGTCGACGAGAGCACCCCGGCCTCGGGGCCCGCGGCCGCATCGCCGGAGCCCCCCGCAGCGGCTGCCGAGCCCTCGGCCCCGGCGGAGCCCGCCCCTGCGGCGGAGCCGGTGCGCGGCCCCCGCGTCGGCATTTCACTGTGGGGCGACACGGAAGGGCAGGTGGTTGCCCGGGTCGATGTCGGCGACGTCTCGCAGACCCTCGTCCTGCCAGGGGTCAGTGCCGCCGACCTGCCGGGGCAGCCCATGCCCGTCTCCGTCGGCATTCCCATGCTGGTCCGCCCGGCCCAGCGCGCGGAGCACCTGGTCGCGGACGAGGAGACGGAAGCCTGGCTCGCCGCGCACCTGCCCGGCGGACTCCTGGCCCCGGCCTGGGACACCGACACGGTGCGCGCGGGGCTCGTCCTCGCGGTCCGCGACACCCTGCGCGATGGCATGGCGCCCAGCGTGGACGACGTCGCTGCCTGGCTGGTGAACACCGCCGGTGAACAGGACGATCTGATCCGCATGGCGCACGCCGCCGCTGACATCGCCGAGTTCCGGCCCCTGTTCGCACAGGTCGCCGACTCCCTCGTGACGGATGGCGGTTCCGAGTTCCTGCTGTGGACCTACTTCGGCGACGCGTGGACCCACCTCGGGGACGAGGGAACCCGCCGGGAGCAGGTGCTGGCCCTGGCCGCTCCGGGTGCGTACGAGCAGCTGCTCGCTCTGCCCGCGCCCGCCGACGCCCCCGCCCCGGACGGGCCTGCCGAACAGGCCGAGTCCGCCACCGTGGACCCCGCCCCTGCTGCATCAGGCGTGCAGGCCAGCCCGGCGGCCGCCGCCGACCCCGCCCAGACGACCGAACCGCCCGCGCCGGCCAGCAACCCGGAGGGAACCGAGATGGCCACACCCACCCGCCCCACGTCGCCCGACGGCGTTGACCCCTCGGACGCCGATCCGACCGGCGAGCCCGAACAGGACACCGTCACCGGCGAGGACGCCCCGGCCTCGCAGCCGGAGGAACTCCCGCTGTGGACGGGCCCGGACGCGACCACAGAGGACACCCCGGCCGACGAGACCGGCCCGCTCGACGTCATGGCCGCCTTCGAGGACGTGACGGAGGCCTTCGGGGAGATCGTCCCGGCGGAGCAGGGCACGGAGGAGGAACTCTGGCAGGCCGTCAAATCCGACCTGCGCACCCTTCAGCGGCATCTCGCCGAAGCGGTCGCCACCGCCTCCGCCGAACCGGCCCCCGAGCCCGACGCCCAGCCGGTGCCGGCCGCCACCACTCCCGAGGCAGCGCCGACCACGGAGGCCGCCCCGACCCCGGCCCCGGCGCCCGCCCCGGAGCCGGTGACCACGGCCCCGGCGGCGGACCCCGCCCCGGCGGACGGCGCGACCAATGACGTCTCCGGCGAAGCGTCGGACACGGCCGACCCGCAGCAGCAGGCGGAAGCCGTCAACACCGCACTGCGGCAGGCCGACACCCACGCCGAGGACCTCAAGAACCTGCCGGAGTGGCAGGAACTCCAGACCGTCCGCGGGGCGTTCGCGAACCTCGGACGCGTCCTGAAGGAGCGGGCCGGAGAGTTCCTGGGGCGGCTGATGGCCGACGATCGAGTCCAGAACTTCTTCCGGAAGGCCTCGCTCAAGGTCTGCGAGAAGATCGCCGAATTGGCGCAGAAGGGCGCCGACAAGCTCCGGCGGCCCGACGAGCAGAGCAGCGAGGGCGCCCGCGACCTACCGAGCGCCGAGGCGCTGCTCCGGCTCGGCGATGCGGCGTTCGCCTACAGCTCTCCACGCCCGGGCCCCGGCGGCACAACCCCGCCCGCGGGTTCCGGCCCCGCCGACGGTCAGCCGGACATCCCGGCGATGCGCAGGATGGGCGAGGCCCTGAGTCGGCCGCTGCCGACCGCAGCGAACGGGGGCAAGAAGGCGTCCCGGCAGGGCGGCGGGGTCTCGGCGTCAGCCGCACGCGGCCGGTCGACCACCGTCAAGCGCAAGCCGCAGGGGCCCGCCGCAGGGACGGAGCAGGCCGCGCACCTGCGGCGCAGCGGCGGGGAGTATCAGGAAAACCGCAAGACGAAGTAGCTGCAACTCGGGCGTCGCCGGTCGAACTCCGGTCGGCGACGCCCGCCCAGCAGACCACCACCAGAGGAACCACGTATGAGCGACACATCAGGCCGCACCGACCACAACGGGGCCCCGGATCCCCTCCGCAGCGTGTACCTGCGGCTGGCCGCCGAGGAATCGATACCCGAGGAGGCACGAGGGCACTTCAAATACCTGCAACCACTGGCCACGGACCTCCTGGTGGGCATCGCCCTCGACACCCCGAACGACGTCCGCCTCCTCAGTGACAGCGACGTAGCCCTCGTCGACTGGGACACCCTCGCGGCCGCGGCGCGTACCAACTTGCTCAGCGAGCCGGTCAACTACGACACCGCCGATCTGCCCGACGGTGCGCTCCTCCACATCCTCGGCCACCCCGAGTCCGTATTCGCGGCCAGCAAGGTGCTCGTGTTCGAAGAGACGGTGCGGGCCACCGGCGGCCCCGAAATACCGGACGAGGGTGTGCTGCTCGTCGTTCCGAACCGGCACAACCTCGTGTTCTACCCGCTGGCTGACAGGCACGTGGGCGAGGCCGTCAACGCCTTGGCCCAGTTCGGACAGGGCGCCTACGAGGACGGTCCCGGGCGTCTGTCCCCCCGGGTGTTCTGGTGGCGCGATGGCACCCTGACGTCGATCACGCTCTTCGACCAGGAAAGCCGGACGATGAGGATCTCCCCGCCGGACGAACTCATGGCGATCATGCGTCGCCTTATCGCCACCGCCAGCTGAACTACAGGGCGGAGGGCGCCCGACAGGGGAGACGTGCCCACACCCGCTTAGAATCGAACGCGTGAGCGGTGATGTGGCGGAGCCGGTGGAGGCCCGGCCGTGGCGCCCGGAGGACGGGCCGAAGCCGCTCGTGCGGACCTGGCCCCGCAGGGACTCGCCGGCGTTGTGGGTGTGGTCGAAAGGCCGGTGGCGGTGGGCCACCGTGATGGCCCGCCAGGACTGGGCGGACGGCCGGATCGCCTACCAGGTGAGCGTCGACCTCGACGGCTCCACCATGGTCGTGGTGCGCATGTACTGGTGGCCGCATCCGGGCCTGCGGGTCGCGCACCGCAGCGCCCACCCCTCGTCGACCGGGCCCGTGGAGGGCGGGGAGATGCCCCTACCCGCGCGGCGGCCGCCGCGGTGAGCGCTGCCGCTACGGACCGGCGATCAGCCAGAGGACCAGAACGGCGTCCAGGTCCGGGCTGTAGCGGTAGACGACGGAGATCCCTCTCCCGCCGGTCTGCTCGGGAAGGAGCTCGACGACGCGGGATTCGCTCTGCGGGTCGGCATCCGGCAGGCCACGGCCTTGGGTGGGGTCGTCTTCGAGCGAGCGGCGCACGGCCTCGACGGCGGCCCGCTCGGTGGGGGAGAGCTCGGTGAGGATCTTCTCGGCGGGATCGCTGAAGAAGGCGTGCGTCACTGGGCGGCCCCGGCCTCGGCGAGCCTGCGGCGCAGTTCGGCCTCGACGTCGCCGGTCGGCCGGGCAAGCGCGGCCATGGCCCCGGGGTCGTATCGCATCAGGATGCGGTGCCGGTAGGCCTGGGTGACCTCGCGGACCCGGGTCAGGTCGTCCAGGTCGATCCCGTCGAGCTCCTTCTCGAACGCCTGCCGGTCACCGGGGAAGCCCCACGTCGACAGGGCCTCACGCAGCTCGGCGAGCGTACGCATGGGCGGGCTGAACTGGCTGGCGCCGGGGTGCTCGGGCTGCGCCGTCACGGTGACCTCCTCCTGGTTGCTGCCTATGACGCTACTCGGATCCGGCGTGCAGCGGGGAGAGTCCCCCCGACAGCGGCAGCATCGGCCGGACGCAGGGCACGCTGCCGGGGGAGGGTCCAGTCTCCCCGACACGGCCGCCCCGCCCGGTCCCGGGGCGCCCTCCGGCGATGCGGTCGCCGGGTGCGGCCGCTACCGTGGCCGGGGCCCGGGCACGAGAGGGAGGGGCGTCGTGGTTCACCGTCCGACGATCGACGAGGTGCGGCCGGTCGCCGACGCCTTCCTCGCCGCGTCCGCCGACGAGGTGCCGCCCGAGGACGCCGTGGCGCTCGCGCTGCGCCTCGGGGGCGGCACCCGCGAGGGACAGGCGCACGTCAACCTCCTGCTCGCCCACCTCTTCGCCGACATCCTCGACCGGGAGTGCCCCGACCAGTGGCGCACCCTGTGGGGCGTGCCGGACGTGGCGAAGATCAACGCGCTTGCCGAGGAAGCCGATCTCGTCGAGCGGTACGCCCGGGAGAAGGCGAACGGGGGCAGGCCCGTGTCGACGGCCGACGCGAAGGCGCGGGTGGCGAACGCGGTGAACGCGGACGTCCTGGCGCAGAAGTTCCTCCAGGTCCGCCGACAGGAGCCCGAACGGCTCGGCGAGTTCACCGCGGCCGCCGAGGGAGCAACAGGGATCATGGTTGACCTCGTGTGGGGTGCGCTCTGGATCGCGTGCGGCAAGGTCCGCGAGCGCGCCGGACAGCCGACCACGGACTGACCTGCCCGACGGCCCCCGCCATAGCGCGGCAGCAACCCGCCCTCGCCGAGCCACCCGCCGGGCGGCGCGCTCTGCTCACGCTCCTCGCGCCGTGACGGCGGCAGTACGGCGCCCGGCCCAACTCTGGCCCGGCGACGGGACGACGGACACCATGCCGGGCACCCCACCCCCTTCCGTTAGCCAGACCTGCGCGCACAACGACGAGACCCGCATCCGGCAGACGGCCCGCCACGTAAACCCCGACGAAGCGCCGTGGCGTGACGTAGTCACAGGGTGAGGCCGGTGGCTGCCGGGGGCCTTCGCCGGCCCCCGGACCCCCGCTCCCCGCGGTACCGCCCGGCGCGGACAGGAGGTGTTGGGCCGAGGCCGTGCGCGCCGGACGGCACCGCGGCCTGGGTGGCTGGAGCCGGGCTCGTTGGGTCGGCGCGCTGGAGCTCGCGACCGGGGGAAATCGGCGGTGAAAGGTCGGTGCGGCGCCACGGGGGGAGCGCCGCACCTGCGACAAGCGTAGCGATCTACCGCTCCGCCGGGGCTCGTATGTGCGACGGGCCGGTAGTCCGCGGCACCCACGACTCACCTCTTAAGAGGTGAGATTCTGGGGTGAGTTGACCCGTGAGGGTGGAAGAGCGAGGAAGCGGCCCCGTTGTCGGTGGGCGCTGCTACGGTGGGAACCACTTCAGCCCGAGAGGGTTGGAGGGCACCCGCGCGTGGGCTCTCATCAGCCCTTTGAGGGATCGCAACACCGATACGCGCACACGCGGGAGTGGCTCCGTTCGCGGAGATGGATCGCAACGACGTGAGGACGTACGTCTCCACTGAGGTGAGATTCGCACACGTGGCTCACCGCGCAGCATCGGCGCGGTCGAAAGCCCGGGACGGCTCCCGGGGTGAGGATCGCAACTTGGTCTGCGCACTGCTCTGCATCGCTGGTCAAGGAGAAGGCCCCGGACCTCGGTCCGGGGCCTTCGTCGTGGGAGAACCAGCAGCTAGCCCCTAGGAGTCGTAGGCCCAGGACCGGCCGGTCTGCCGGTACTGCTCGACCGGGATCGGCTCGACGCCGGGCCGCATCCGGCCCAGGTAGAGCATCCCGTTGAGGTGGTCGATCTCGTGGGCGATGAGCCGGGCAAGCCCCCGCTCGTACACCGTGGTGACGGTGGCGCCCTCCAGTGTCGTGGTCTCGACCGTGATGCTCAGCGGGCGGGGAACCATCCCGCGGACGTCGAAGAACGACAGGCACCCCTCGTACTGCTCGTCGGTGTCGTCGCAGGCCTCGGTGATGCGGGGGTTGAGCAGGACGATGGCGCCGGCGCCCGGGTCGGGCGGCTGGACGGCGGCGGCCGCACGGCCGATGCCGATCTGCGGGGCCGCCAGTCCCATGCCCTTGGCGAAGGGGTGCACCCGGCCGATCCGCTCCATGGCGGCAAACAGTGCATCCACACTTTGCTCGGCCGTGTCCCGTTCCCTGGGCAGGTCGAACGGGCGGGCCGTCTCGGTCAGGACTGGGGCGCCGCGCTGGACGACACCGAGGTCGCGCATCTGCTGACTGGGACGGACCTCGGTCACTTGAACTCCCCTTGCTTCACGTCCTGTTCGGGCCGGGCCCGGAACCTCCATTCCAGACGATAGCGAGCGTGCAGGGCCGGGCGTCCGGTCGACCAGGTGAAGACGCGCATGCCGTCCGCCTCCCGGCGGCCGGGGGCGCTGGGCAGGGGAGACGCCTCGGCGGTCATCGAGGTCTCGGTGCCCCACACCACCGGATCGAGCGCGACGGGGAAGGCGAGCACGACTTCGAGGTGCTCGGTGGGCAACCTGACGGCCCGCTGGAACCACCTGCCCCACTTGGTGTCGCTGACGGTGTACGCGTACTCGATCCACACCGAATCGCCGGGGTAGAGCGGGAACCGGCCCTGGTCGTTGTCGAACAGCAGCCAGACCTCTTTGAAGGCGTCCCTGTCGTGCTTGGCCTCCCAGCGCATCACCTCCCCCCGGCACGTCGCGGTGAGCGCCAGCTCATCCCAGGTCAACGGGTGTATCCGGTAGTGGGCGTTGGAGCGCTCGGGGTCGCCGGGGTAGCGGTCGACGGAGATGCGGATCAGGTAGCGGGTGATCGGGGCCGTGCCGGTGTTGCGCAGCAGACGGCGCATGGTCAGCCGGTAGTGGCTGCCGTCGTAGTCGAGCCGGGCGGCGTCGTGCTCGACGACGATCGCCGAGCCGGTGGCGTACGGCTGCTCGGTCACCCGCGCTGCGGGCACGGCGGCCGCCATGGTGGTCTGGCGGGTGCGGGCCGTCTCGTACTCGTTCCACCTGCGCCAGATCGCCTTGCCCGCGTTCAGCGTCTCGTCCGCGCGGCGGGCGAAGTCGGCGGTCGGCTTGTGCCGGCCGGACTCCACATGGCTGACGTAGGAGGGGTGGAACCCCATCAGCTCGGCGAGCGCCTTCTTCGGCATACCCCGCACCTCGCGCCAGTAGGCGATCTCGGCGGCGAAGTTGGCAGCCGCCTCTTCCACGGTGCCCGCGTCGTGCGCGTCCATCAAAGCCCCCGCCCTGCTTGGGTGTTGAGTGCGTGAGTGAACCGTGAGTGAGCACAGTTCACCATTCTGTCGCCATGCGCGCCGCCGGTTTCCTCCTCTCACCGGCCCGACCCCCGCGGCCGGTGAGAGAGGGGATGCGCCATGCCGCGCCTGCTGTACCTGCTCAACGTCTCCAACCCGAACCGGTTGTCGGCCGACTCCGGCTTCACCTTCGCCGACCTGCTGGCCCCGGCCCTGACGGACGCCGGAGCCGAGGTGACCGTGGCGGCCCCGGTCGCCACCGGAGACGCCCGGGTCGGCTTCGAGCCCACCCGGCCGCCGGCCACGAAGTACCGGGCCCGCTTCGACCCCGGCCTGGACGGGCTGGCGGACCTGATCCGGCGCACCCGGCCGGAGGTGGTGGTGGCCAACCAGATCGAGGCCGCCCCCGCCATCCGGGCCGCCCTCCTGGAGACCGGGACGGACGCGCTGATCGCCGGATACTGCCACTACCTGCCGTTCTCCTTCGCCGACGACGGCCGCCTCCTGCCGGACCCGTCACTGGACGACGGCGGGCTCGGGCGCAGCGTGATGCTCGCCTTCTCCGCCGGGCTCGCGGCCTGCGACCGCGTCCTGGTCCACTCGTCCACCGCCGCGTCCTGGACAACGGCGGCCGCCGCCCGGATGAGCGTGGAGCTCACGGAGAAGCTGCACATCGTGCCCGCCCCGCGCGACGAGCGCCTGGTGCGCGACCCCGCCGACGTCGCCGCACCGGACGGCACCGCGCACGCCATCTACAACCACCGGCTCTACGCCCACTACGGCACGCCCGCGTTCACCGCCCTGGCCCGCCGCCTGGTCGCCGAGGCCCCGGTGCGGCTGACCGTCATGGACCTGTTCGGCACCCGCAGCCCCCAACGCGTCCGCCTCGACCCGAGCCCCGAGCACCACCGCGACGAGCTCGCCGCCCTCGACGGCGTCACGATCGCCACCGACCGGGGCGACCGCGTCCGCTACCGCAACCTGCTGGCCGAGGCGCACTTCGGGATCGCCCCGTTCCGGCCCGGCTGCCCCTGGTCGATGTCCGTCATCGACTGCCAGGGCATGGGCCTGCCGGTCATCGCCCCGCGCACCGGGTGGCTGGCCGAGCACATCGACCACGAGCTTCTGTTCACCAGCGCCGACCAGGCCGTGGCCATCGCGACCCGGCTCGCCACCGACGGCGAGTTCTACCGGGTGCACGCCAAGCGCGCCCACGCCGCCACCGCTGATCTCACCCCCGCCGCCGTGGCGGCCCGCTACCTGGAGGCCCTGCGATGACGGCGCTGTTCGACGCGGTGATGCTCTCCTACGACGAACCGCTCGCCGACAGGCTGCACGCCCGCCTCCAGCGGATCCTCGGGACGCCGGTCAAGCGACTGCACGGCGTGCACGGGATGCGCCGGGCCTACCGGCTGGCTGCCGAGGTCGTCGACCACGAACAGTTCCTGCTCGCCGACGGCGACTTCGTGCTCGCCACGGAGTTCGCCCTGCCCGCCGTCGAGCCCCTGGCGGACGGGGTGTCGATGCGGGTGTGGCGGGCCCGCAACCCGCTCAACGGACTGATCTACGGCTACGGCGGGCTCAAGCTGATCCGTCGATCGGCGCTGCGGGAGCTCGGCGACGCGGTCGACGTGCTGGCCGCCCTGCCCGGCCGGTGTGAGTTCACCGCCGACATCGCCGGGACCACCCGCATCAACCAGTCCCCGTATCACGCCTGGAAGGCGGGCTTTCGGGAGTGCGCGATGCTCGCCCGCGGCAGCGAGTACGGCATGGACGACGCCGAGGCCGCCGAGCGGATCGCCGCATGGACCGCGGGCGGTCAAGGAGAGTTCGCCGAGTTCGCCGTCTCCGGCGCCCGCGAGGGCGTCGACTTCGCCCACGAAGCCGCCCGCGCCCCGGCTCAGTTCGACAAGCTCAACGACCCCGCATGGCTGGCCCAGCGGTTCACGGCCGGACACGGCGAACAGGCCATCGCCGGATGACCGCCGCGGCCCTGGTGCTCGTCGAGTCCGGCGCCCACCGGCCCGGCGGCCACCGCGAACACGCCCTGACCGCGCTCGCGGCCGCGCACGGCGATGCGGTCGTGGTCGCCCCCTACGGCATCGCCCCGGCCACCCGGGCCGCCCTCCTCTCGGCGGGCGCCCGGGTGGCCGTCCCCACCGGCGCCCTGCCCGGAATGCTGGCGGCGGCCGGCGCGTACGCCGCGGTGCTGGCGGCGGCCGCCGGGCGGGCGTTCGCCTGCCGCCGCTGGCCTGTGGTCGTACGCCGCCTCCCGCACCAGGTCACGCTGCTGGCCCGCTGCCTGGCCGAGGCTGCCTGCGTCCGCACCGGCCGCCGCCTCACCGGCGGTGCGGGCACGGTGGTGGTGCTCAGCGCGAGCGAGGCCCTGCACGGCGCCACCGGGCTGCTGGGCGGGGACCACGTCCGCTTCGTGCACGAGCTGGTCACCACGGAGGACACCGCCCTCCGCCTCCTCGGACGCCTGGCCCGCCGGGGCGAACGCCGGGTCAGGGTGCTCGCCCCCACCGACGCCGTACGCGAGGACCTGGCGGCCCGCTTCCCCCACCTGCCGCTTCGGGTACGGCCGTTCGCGGTCGCCGACCCCGCCGACCGGCTCACCGACACCGACCGCCGACAGGCCCGGGAGGCCTTCGGTATCCCGCCCCACGAGGCGGCCGTGTGCCTGGTCGGCGGCTGGTGGCCCTACAAGGACACGGGCGTCGTCGACGCCGCCCTCGCCCGGCTCGACGTCCCCGTGCACGTGCTGGTCGTCGGCGGCCCGACCACCCACACCCTGCTCAAGACGTGGGCGGCCCTACCGCACGTCCGCCTGCACACCCGCCCCGGGCCCGTCCCCGAGACGGTGGTCAGGCAGGCGTACGCGGCCGCCGACGCGGCCCTGGTCGCCCGCCGCAGCGGGGTGGCCAAGGAATCCGGGCTGGTCGTCGACGCCGTACGCCTGGGCGTCCCCCTGATCGTCTCCGACCACGACCCGCACCTGACCAAGGTCCTCGGCGGGCAGGACTGGGTGCGCCTCTTTCCCGCTGGGGACGGCGCCGCCCTCGCCGACGTCCTGCGTGACCTGGCCTGGTCCCCGCTGCCGAGGCCCGCCACGTGCGCGGCCGCCGACCTCGGCGTGCCCACGGCCGCCGAACAGACCGCCTTCCTCACCAACCCGAAGGAGTGCTGATGTCCGCCCTGCCCCCACTGATCGCCGTGGTTGGGCCCGTCGAACCCGCCCTGCTCACCGCGTGGGTCACCCACTACCGCACGCTTGGGATCGAGCGGTTCCACCTGGCTTTCCATTTCCCCGACCACGTCGACGCCGACCGGCGCCACCAGGTGCAGGCCGCCTGCCGTGAGCTCGGCATCGTCCCGGACGCGGTGAGCGACGGGCCGTGGCACGAGCACACCAACCCCCGGCTGCGGGACGCCCTGCGCGAGCGTGCCGGCGCCGGATGGCACCTGCTGGCCGACTCCGACGAACTCCACGCCTATCCCGCCCCGCTCGCCGAGGTGATCGCCGCGGCGGAGGCCTCGGGGACCGGCACTGTGGGCGGGCTGATGCTCGACCGGGTCGCCGCCGACGGCTCCCTGACCGGCTGGGACCCGGCCCAGGGCCTGGACGCGTCGTATCCGCTCGGCGCCTTCCTCACCCACCACCTGCTGCGCGGCGACCCCCGCAAGATTGTCCTCGCGCACTCCAGCGTGCCCGTGGCGTCTGGCAACCACCGCGCACCGGGGCACCGCCCCGCCAACCGGCCCGTCGTGGTCCACCACTTCAAGTGGCGCGACGGCGTCCGCCAGGATGTCGAGCGGCGCGCACAGCACTCGGCAGACGGCACCTGGAAGACCGCCTCACCGGCCCGTCTGGCGGAGGCCCGCAGGCTGCTGGAGCACCTTCAGCGGCATGGCGGACGGATCGCCGTCGACTCCCCGCGGCTGAACTTCCGGCCCGTCTCACTGGCCGCCGTACCCGACTGGTGGACGCTGGAGGCGACCCGGCTGGTCGCCACGTGGCGGCCGCCGACCCCGGCGCCGGGTCAGAACGAACCGGGCTCGATGATCTCCTCACCCTCATCGTGAGGGGGCTCGAACCGGGCGAAGAAGTCGTCCAGCGCCTCCGGGGTGACGGTCAGCGCGTTCGCGTCCTCACGCGCGTTGCGCTCGGACAGACGCCTCAGCAGCTCCTCGCGCGGCACCGGGAAGTACAGCAGCCGGGGCGTACCGCCCGCCTCGACGACGAGCTTCTTCCACTCCTCGCGGTCCGAGCGCAGCCACAGCCCGTGGTCCAGAACCGTGTCCCGCCCGGCGGCGATCAGCGCCACCAGCTCCTCGCGGACCTCGGCGACCACGGGCGCCTCCAGCTCGAAGTACCGGCGCTCGGGGTAGTCGACGCCGTAGCGGCCGTGCCTCTCGTGAACCCGTTCGTCCACGGACAGCCGCACCGCCCCGGACGGCTCCAAGTGCCGCAGTGCGTACGTGGTCTTGCCCGACCCGGTCAGCCCGACCAGCAGATACGCCACCGGACTCGGCTTCTGACCGGACACCGCCGCCTTCACCAACGCTCCTCTCGCCGCGGGAACCGCTCTTTGATCCAGCCTGCCACCCTCCGCCGTCCCGCGCGGTCAGATCGCCGCGCCCTCACCCGGAGCCTGCCGTGACTCCTCTGCCCGTACTTCAGGCCCTGCGCGCGTACGTCCGCCACCTGCCCCGCTGCCTCGGCACCGGCCCACTGGCCGCCCGGCTGAGCGACCACCTCAAGCACCACCCCGTCCACGCGACCGCCCGCACCCGCGACGGCATGGTCTTCCCCGTGGCGACCAGCGACGTCATCCAGCGCTACCTGTGGCTCCACGGCGTGTGGGAACCGCACCTGACGGCCTGGGTGCGCTCCCGCCTCGCCCCGGGCGACCTCGTGGTGGACGTGGGCGCGCACACGGGCTACTACACCTTGCTGGCCTCCCGACTCGTCGGCCCGGCGGGCCGTGTCGTGGCCATCGAGCCGTCCCCGGCCTTCCACCAGGCCCTGACCGTGAACCTCGCGGCCAACGGGTGCACCAACGTCCGCACGATCAACACCGCCGTCTCCGACCGACCCGGGCGGCTCACCTTCTACCTGGAACGGGCCACCAACCTCGGCGGCACCACCGCCGTCCGCCCGCGCACCGTGGAGGCCTCCTTCGAGGCCGACGCCGCACCGCTGCCGACCCTGCTCACGGCGGAGGAGCTCGCCACCGCCCGGCTGATCAAGATCGACGTAGAGGGAGGCGAGGCCGCGGCCGTGCGCGGGCTCACCCCGGTCCTGGACAGCCTGCGGGACGACGCCGAACTGGTCATCGAGGTCACCCCCAAGACCCTGGCCAAGCAGGGCCACACGGTCGACGACGTCCTCGGCCCCCTCACCGCGCACGGGTTCCACGTCTACCGGATGGCCAACGACTACGCCGCAGGCAGCTACCCGGCCGCCCTGCGGCGGCCCCTCCCGCCGGTGCGGTGGCGCGGTCCCGTCACGGAGATGAGCGATCTGGTCTTCTCCCGCCGGGACGTCGAGACCCTGCGCTAGCTGGGCCTGCTGCGTCGTGACGCACGGATACTCTCTTCCAGCGCCGCCATCAGATCCTGGGGAGGCTCGCGCGGCCCGGCCGGCGCCTCCAGCTCCCTGCCCGCGGTCACCGCGGCGACGAGCCGGTTCAGGGCCTCGCTGTACTCATCACGCACGGCAGAGGGGTCGATGCCCAGCAGCTGGGTCAGCAGCACCTCGGCAAGCTCCAGCTCGCGGTCGGTGACCGGGAGCGTGGGCGCAGGCCCCGGCTCCCGGATCTCGTCCGGCCAAAACACGGTGTGAACCGTCAGCACCCCGGACCGTGGCCGGAGCACGGCCAGCCGCTCGCGTGAGCTGATGGCGGTCTTGGCGATCCCCACCAGCCCGGTCCGGGCCAGCGCGGCGACGAGGACCTCGTAGGGACGCTCGGCGGCCGCACCAGAGGGGCGGGCGTAGTACGCGCGCTGGTAGGAGATGGGGTCAATGGTGTCGCCCGGGACGAACCCGAGTACCTCGATGACGTGCCGGGTCGGCAGCGGCAACCGCTCCAGCGCGGCATCGTCCACCACCGTCATCGTGCCGTCCGGCGCCTCCACGCCGCGCGCCACCTCCGCATAGGCGACCTCCTGGCCGTCCAGCTCACACACCCGGCGGTGTCGAACACGCCCTCCGCAGCGCCGGTGCACCTCATGCAGGCGGATGCGGTGGTCTTCCGTCGCGGGCGCCACCAGGACGGGCACGGAGACCAGGCCGAACGACACGGACATCGTGGTCGCCATGTCTCCATGGGACCGCTGACCTGCGGCTGACGCACGTCAGGCCATCACGGGACACGATGTCGGCGGCGTGTGCCATTCACTCTCCCCTGGTTCGAGCAATCCACAGAACCCGAACCATGTCGGCGGCCGCACGTCGACGCGCGGGCTTCTTGGAGTACACCGCGGTGACCGACAGGACCACGATCAACAGCAGGTAGAGCCCTGCTACCGCGAGAAGCGCCCAGACCAGAAGGGGGACACGAGAGAGGAATGGCAGTATGGCCGCCACGGCTCGACTCCATCAGTGCTAGTTGATCTCCGCACTGACGGGGCGGCTTACCGCAGAGGTCATCGCCCGATCCAACGGAATTTTTCCGTCAGTCGGTTCCACCGCATGAATGGATGCGGACCTCGGCGTGCCCTCCGGCGGCCATGAACCGCCTGTCGGGCAGTCCCGACGAGAGCTATCTACCAGGGTGCCACATCGCAGGCAGAAGGCCATCGGCTGACTTCGGCCTCGTACCACCAACTCACCTCTTAAGAGGTGAGTTGGTGGGGTGACTCCGCTGACGGCCCGTCGGCCCGGCAGCGAGCGCCCGGGTGTCAGTCCCGGCACGTAGACTTCGAGTGCGTCCCCGCCGGCATGGAAGGGGAGTTGCGCCCGGAGCTTTCCCTGTGCGTCCGAAGGCAGTCGTACACGTCCGTACGGAGCGAAGACAGCAGGCAGCCAGCGCCCTACGAGTGCGAGTCGGCCGCGCTCGTGTTGATCACACCTGTCTGTACGACGCCAACAGGGGTGGTCGGGCTCGGCTGCCGCGACGGCATCGGCTTTGGCCACCCCTTCCTGCCCGGGAGGGAATCCTTGCAGTCCAAGATCATGGGCGTGGCCCTGGTCCTGCTGGTGGCCGTCGTGGTCGCGCTGGGGACCGGCATCACCGTCTTCGCCCTCGGCTCCATGCCGCTCGCGGCCGCCGGATCCGGCGGGGCCGCCTTCTTCGCTACCGCCGGTCTCGGCATGGGCGTGCTGCGCTATCTCACGCCGCACGCGTGAGCCCGTGGGGGCTTCCCGGTCCTCGGCCGACGGCTCCCGTCACTCTACCTCACTCGGCTGGATGAACCGTCGTCCGATT